>DATBAW010000283.1:0-24475 GCA_036271335.1 Thermoanaerobaculia bacterium | reverse complement strand
GTAGTCAGGAAGACGCGAGCCCAGGAACGAGCGCAGCTCGGCGGCGGCCGGTGCCTCTCCCTCCTCGATCGCCAGGTAGGCCACCAGACGCTTGTCCCCGGAGCCCTCCTCCCGCGCCACCACCGCCGCCTCGCGGACCCGAGGGTGCGCGGCGAGCGCCACCTCGATCTCTCCCAGCTCGATGCGGAAGCCGCGCACCTTCACCTGATCGTCGAGCCGCCCCAGATACTCGATGCGGCCGTCCGGCAGCCGGCATCCGAGGTCTCCGGTGCGGTACAGGCGCTCGCCCGGTCCGCTCGCCAGGGGGGCGGGTACGAAGCGCTCGGCGGTCAGATCCGGCCGGCCGAGGTAGCCGCGCGCCAGCCCCTCGCCGCCGAGGCAGATCTCCCCCGGCTCGCCATCCGGCACTGGCTCCAGTCCCCCGCCGAGCAGGCGGACCCAGGTGCCGGAGATGGGCTGGCCGATCGTCGGCTCGCTCCGGCTCCCACGCTCCACCACCTCGAACGTCGAATAGGTGGTGTCCTCCGAGGGACCGTAGAGGTTCAGCACCCGCCCGACGCCGCCGGCATAGACGGCCTGAGCCAGCGCGCCCTTGAGCGGCTCGCCCGCCAGGTTGACCGTGCGCACCCCGGTCGGCAGCGCTCCCCGCCGCACCAGCTCGGCCATCGCCGAGGGAACGGTGTTGACCAGCGTGACCTCGCCCGCCGCCGGCAGCTCCGGCAGCTCCAGGGCGTTGGCGGCGAGGATCACCCGACCACCGGCGGCCAGCGTCGCGAACAGCTCGAACACGGAGAGGTCGAAGGAGATCGAGGTCGCGGCCAGCACTGCCGCCAGCTCCTCCCGGCTGAACATCCCATGGGCCCAGTGGACGAAGGCGACGGCGCTGCGGTGCTCGATCGCCACCGCCTTCGGCCGGCCCGTCGAGCCCGAGGTGTAGATCAGGTAGGCGAGGTTCCCGGCCAGCGCCCGCCGGGGCTCAACCTCCGTCTCCGCCGTCCCCTCTTCGTCGAGCACCAGCATCCGCGCTCCGGAGGCCGGCAGACGGGAGAGCAGGGCCCGTTCGGTGACGATCACCCGGGCGCCGGCATCCTCCAGCATGAATCCCAGCCGCTCCCGGGGATAGTTGGGATCGAGCGGCACGTAGGCGCCGCCGGCTTCGAGGATGCCCAGGAGTGTCGCCACCAGCGCCGGCGTCCGCGACAGGCAGACCCCTACCCGCACCTCCGGTCCTACCCCGAGCGCGGCCAGCCGCCGGGCCAATCCGTCGGCGCGCCGCCCCAGCTCCCGGTAAGTGATCCGCTCGTGGCCATGGACCAGCGCCACCGCCTCCGGCGTGCGTGCCACCTGCGCGGCCACGAGATCGTGCAGGCCCGCGTTCACCGCCGTCGCCAGATCCTCAGGCCCGCTCCGCAACGCTCTCCTCCAACCGATCGTCCCCGGAGAGGGCGAGCTCGCGCTCGATCTGCTCGAGCAGCAGCTCCTCGACCGTCAGGGCGAGGCCGGCGACGGTGGTCTCCTCGACCAGGCTGCGCAGCGGGACCTCGACCTCGAAGTCGCGCCGCAGCCGGTGCATCACCTGGGGAAGGAGCAGGGAGTGCCCCCCCAGCTCGTAGAAGTCGTCGTGGACCCCCACCCGCTCGAGGCCGAGCACCTCGCACCAGATCGCCGCCACTCCCTCTTCGGCTGGCGTGCCGGGGGCGACGTATTCGGCGGCGAGCTCCGGACGCGAGGCGTCGGGGGCGGGGAGCGCCCGGCGGTCGACCTTGCCGCTGGCGTTGAGCGGCAGGGCGGCCAGGGTCACGAAGGCCACGGGCACCATGTGCTCGGGGAGGCGCTCCTTGAGGAAGGCGCGCAGCTCGCCGGCCTGCACCTCCCGCCCGGCGTGGGGGGCGACGTAGGCGACCAGCCGTCGCTCGCCTGGCTGGTCCTCGCGCGCCAGCACCGCCACCTCGCGGACGCCGGGATGCTCGGCCAGGGCCGTCTCGATCTCCCCCAGCTCCACCCGGAAACCGCGCACCTTCACTTGGCGATCGATGCGGCCCAGGAACTCCAGGTTGGCGGTGGGGAGCCAGCGTACCAGGTCGCCCGTGCGATAGAGCCGGGCGCCGGCCACGCCTGCGAAGGGGTCGGGCAGGAACAGCGCGGCGGTGAGGTCGGGACGCCCCAGATAGCCGCGCGCCAGGCCGGCGCCGCCCAGGCAAAGCTCGCCGGGCACGCCGTCTGGCGCCGGCTCAAGCCGTGGATCGAGGACGTAGGTGCGGCCTCCCGCGATCGGCCTCCCCAAGGGCACCTCGCCGGCGATCTCCTGAGAGTCCGGCAGGCTTCCGAGGTCGAAGGCCGTCGCGGTGACGGTGCACTCGGTCGGGCCGTAGGTGTTCCAGAGCCGGACCGAGGACCCGAACCGTCGCCTCCAGGCAGCCACCCGCTCCGGGAGGGCCCGCTCGCCGCCCACGATCACCCGCCTCATCGCCGGCGGCCACTCCTCCCCCGCCGCCAGGTCGGCCGCCAGCCCGTGCCAATAGGCGGTGGGGAGGTCGAGGAGGGTGATCCCCCGCGCCCGGCAGGCGGTGAGAAAATCGGCGCTCGAGCGCAGCATGTCCTGGCTGCGCAGTACCAGAGTGCCGCCGATGGTAAGACAGGGAAAGATCTCCTCGACGCTGGTGTCGAAGCTGAACGAGGCGAACTGCAGGACGCGGTCGGCAGGGCCGATCGAGCATTCCCGCCGTATCGACGCGGTGAAGCTCGCCAGCGATCCGTGCTGGATCATCACTCCCTTGGGCCTGCCGGTGGAACCCGAGGTATAGATGACGTAAGCGAGCCGCTCAGGAAGGAGCCAGTCCTCCGGCGCGCTTTCGGGGCACTCCGCGATCGCGTCGCGGCTGGCGCCCAGGCAGATCGCCTGCACTCGCGAGAGCGCGGCCTCACCGAAGCCAGCGAGCAGGCGCGTTTCGGTGACCAGGACCGGCGCGTCCGTATCGGCCAGCAGGTAGTCGAGCCGCTCTCGAGGGTAGGCGGGGTCCAGCGGCACGTAGGCGCCGCCCGCCTTGAGGATCGCGAAGAGGCCCACGATGAGATCGGGGGAACGCTCGAGGCAGATCGCGACCCGGGTCTCCGGTCCCACCCCCAGCCGCCGCAGGTAGTGGGCCAGACGGTTGGCCCGCGAGTCGAGCTCGCCGTAGGTCACCACGACCTCGCCGTCCTCGCCTGCCACAAGGGCCACCGCATCGGGGGTGACGCTCGCCTGCCGCTCGAAGGCGCGATGCACCGGCGGCTCCGGCGGCGCGGGCGGCGCCATCCCCCAGGCGAGGACCTCGGCCCGCTCCGCGGGCGAAGCGAGCGGCAGCGCGTCGAGGGAGAGCTCCGGCGCTGCGGCCGCGCCGGCGAGCAGGGTCTCGAACCGGGCCAGCAAACGCTCGATCGTAGCGCTCTCGAAGAGCCGTTCGTTGTAGATCGCCCAGACGTCGATCCCCGTCTCCCCCGGTTCCAGGACCAGGCAGAGGTCGAAGATCTCCGCCGACAGCTGGCTCTGCTGGCCGGCGCGGGAAGCCTGGAGGGTGAGGCCGGCGAACTCCAGGCGCGGCTCGGGGAGGTTCTGCACCTGGAACATTACCGAGAACGGCGAGAACGGCGCCGCCTGACCGGTCCCCCGGTCGGCCTGTATCGCCTGCAGGACCATCTCCAGCGGCAGGTCCTGATGGGCGTAGGCGCCCCCCGCCACCTCGCGAACCCGGGCCAGGAGATCGCGGAAGGAGAGCTCGCCGGACGTCTGCGTGCGCAGCACCAGGGTATTGAGGAAGAAGCCGATCAGACCCTCGATCTCACGGTGGGTGCGGTTGGCGATCGGCACGCCCACCAGCAGGTCCTGCTCTCCCGTATAACGGTAGAGCAGGGTCAGGTACCCCGCCAGGAGCAGCATGAAGGGCGTCACCCCCTCGAGGTCGGCGAGCGCCTTGAGAGCGGCCGCCAGCGCCGGCGGCAGAAAGCGCGAGCGGCCGCCGGCGACGAACCCCTGCCCCGTGGCGCGCGGCCGGTCGGCCGGCAGGCGGAGCGGTGGCGGAGCGCCGGCCAGCTGGCGCCGCCAGTAGCCGAGCTCCTCCTCGAGCACCTCCCCCTGGAGCCGGCCGCGCTGCCAGGCGGCGAAGTCGGCGTACTGCACGGCCGGCTCCGGCAGCGCGGAAGGCCGGCCGGCCGCCAGCTCCGTATAGAGGGCGGCGATCTCGCGCACCAGCACGACCCACGACCAGCCGTCGCCGACGATGTGATGCATGTTGAACAGCCCGGCGTGCTCCGCAGGGCCGAGGACGAGCAGGGTGGCGCGGAAGACCGGACCCTGGGCGAGGTTGAAGGGACGGTTGTGGTCCGCCGCCTCCAGCCGCGCCACCTCCGCCCCGCGCCGCGCCGCCGGCAGGCCAGCGAGGTCGACGACGGGGAGGGGGAAGGGGGTTGCTGGCAGGATGCGCTGCTCTGGCTTTCCTCCGCTATCGATGAAGACGGTGCGCAGCGCCTCGTGACGGCGAACCAGCTCGTCCAGGCAGCGGCGGAGAACCGGGATGGCGAGCGGTCCCTTCACCTCGACGAGGTTGAACAGGTTGTAGGCCGGCGTGCCCGGATCGAGCTGATCGAGGAACCACATCCGCTCCTGGGAAAAGGAGAGCGGCGCGCGCTCGGCGGTAGCGTCGCCCCGCCGCGGGATGCTCAGGGACGCCGTCTCGCCGCCGCTGCCGGAAGCCACCGGCTCCGCGCCGCCGACGGCCGCGCGCAGGACCGCTGCCGCCTGCGCCACCGTCACCGCTCCGAGGAGCGGCTGGAGCGGCAGCTCGGCCCGGAAAGCGTCGCGCAGCCGCGAGGCCACCTGAGTGGCGAGCAGCGAGTGGCCGCCCAGCTCGTAGAAGTTGTCGTCGGACCCGACCTGGGCCACGCCGAGCACCTCCTGCCAGATGTGCGCGACCTCCCGCTCGTAGAGGTCGCGAGGCGCGACATAATGGCTGCGCAGAGCCGGCCGCTCCTTGCGGACGGCGTCCGTGGCCGGCGGCATGGCGACCGGCACGGCAGCCTCGTTGGCGCTGAAAGCGGGCGCCGCGGCAGCCTCGATCCAGTGGCGGCGGCGCGCGAAGGGGTAGGTCGGCAGCGGCACCCGGCGGCGCTCCTGCCCGGCGTAAAAACCCTGCCAGTCGATCGCGGCGCCGGCCACCCAGAGCCGGCCGAGGGCGCCGAGCAGGGTGGCGAGATCGGAGCTGGTGTCCTTGGGCTGGCGCATGGCGGCGACCACCGGCCGCTCGCCGGGAGAGGCGAGGTGCCAGCGGATCAGCGGCACCAGACCGGCGCCGGGGCCGACCTCGAGCAGGGCCATTCCGGGCTCGGCGGCGCGCAACGTCTCGACGCCGTCCGAGAAGCGCACGGGCTGGCGCAGGTGGCGCGCCCAATAGCCCGGATCGGCCGCCTCCCCGGCGCCGATCCAGGTCCCGGAGCTGCTCGACACGAACGGGATCTCCGGCGCCTTGGGAGCCGCCGCCGCGACCCGCGCCTGGAAGGGGGCGAGCACCGGCTCGGTCCGCGGCGAGTGGCCGGCGAAAGCGACCTGGAGAGGCAGGGCCATGATCCCCTCCGCGGCCAGCCGGGAGGTCAGCTCCGCCACCGCCGCGGCCGGGCCGGCGACGCTCACCAGCGACGGCGCGTTGAGAGCCGCCAGATGGACCTCACCCGTGCCGCCGGCCAGGAAGGGGGCGATCTCCGCCTCGGATAGCGGCACCGCCAGCATGGCGCCGGCGTCGTCGCCGCCGGCCTGCTCGATCAGGCGCCCGCGCTCGGCCACCAGGTCGAGGGCGGCCTCTAGGGTGAAGACGCCGGCCAGCACGGCGGCCGCGTACTCGCCCAGGCTGTGGCCGAGCATGGCCTGCGGCCGCACGCCCCAGGCGCCGAGCAGGCGGGCGAGGGCGACCTCGACGAGGAGGAGAGCCGGCTGGGCGATGGCGGTGCGCGCCATCTGCCGCCGCGCCTCTTCTTCGCCGCCAGCGGCCGGGTAGAGGACGTTACGCAGGTCGAGCCCCAGGCGCGGCGCGAGGTGGGCCGCGGCGCGATCGATCTCGGCGCGGAAGAGGGGCTCGGAGTCATAGAGGTCGCGCCCCATCCCCACGTGCTGCGCTCCCTGGCCGGGGAACACGAAAGCGACGGGACGGCCGGATGCCGGCCATCCTCCGGCCGTCGGCGCGGTCAGCAGGCGCACCGGGTCGCCCGCCGCGAGGCAGGCCGCGGCATCATTCGGATCTCTCGCGACCAGGGCCTGCCGGACGTCGAACGCCCGGCGGCCGACCGCCAGCGTGTACGCGGCGTCGGCGAGGTCGCTCGCGGGCACGGCCGGCAGGTGCTCCGCCAGCCGCGTTCCCGCCGCGGCCAGGGCGTCCGGGTTGCGGGCCGAGAGGGTCAGGAGCTGCCAGGGGCGGGCGTGGAGGGCGGCCGCCGGCGCCGGCGCCTGCTCGAGGATTACGTGGGCGTTGGTGCCACCGAGCCCGAAGGAGTTCACGCCGGCCCGGCGCGCCTCGCCGCCGACGGGCCACGGGGTGAGCGCCGTGTTGACATAGACCGGGGAGGCGGCGAAGTCGATCCGCGGGCTCGGCCGCTCGTAATGCAGGCTGGGAGGAATCTCGCCCTGCTCCAGGGCGAGCACGGTCTTGATCAGCCCGGTCACGCCGGCAGCCACATCCAGATGGCCGAAGTTGCTCTTCACCGAGCCGATGGCGCAGAACCCCTGGCGGTCGGTGTACTCGCGGAAGGCGCGGGTCACCGCCTGGATCTCGATCGGATCGCCCAGCGCCGTGCCGGTACCGTGGGCCTCGATATAGCCGACCGTCTCCGGGTCGATCCCCGCCACCGCCAGCGCCTCGCTGATCGCCGCCGCCTGCCCCTCCACTCCCGGGGCGGTGAAGCCGACCTTCAGGCTGCCGTCGTTGGTGACCGCCGAGCCGAGGATGACCGCGCGGATGGTGTCGCGGTCGGCCAGCGCGTCCTCCAGGCGCTTGAGGACGACGAGGCCCGCTCCAGAGCCGAAGATGCTCCCCCGGGCGGCGGCGTCGAAGGCCCGGCAGTGCCCGTCCGGCGATACCACCGACCCCGGCACGTAGCGGTAGCCAAGGCCGGCATCGGCCTGGATCGAGACGCCGCCGGCCAGCGCCAGGTCGCACTCCTCGTTGAGCAGCGCCTGGCAGGCGGTATGGACGGCGACCAGCGAAGTCGAGCAGGCGCACTGCACGCTGTAGCTCGGTCCCCGCAGGTTGAGCTTGTAGGAGATGCGGGTGGCCAGCGCGTCCGAGGCATTGCCGAGCACCACCTGGAGCGGATCGGCGCCGGCGGTCCGCGGATTGCCGATCAGGTGGAAGAGGAGATAGGTAGAGAGGGTCGCGCCGACGTAGACGCCGGCGCGGCCAGAAGTGGCCTGGGGATCGTAGCCGGCGCTCTCCAACGCCTCCCAGGCGCATTCGAGGAGGACCCGGTGCTGGGGGTCCATCAGCTCCGCCTCGCGCGGGCTGATGCCGAAGAAGAGCTCGTCGAAGCAATCGTGATCCGCCATCTGGGAGACCGCCTTGACCCAGTCGGGATCGGCGACGCGCGCCGGGTCGAGCCCGCGGGTGAGGAGCTCCGTGGCATCCGGAAAGCGCACCGCCTCGATCCCGTCGCGCAGGTTGCGCCAGAGCTCGGTCACGCTGCGGGCGCCGGGGAAACGCCCGGCCATTCCCACGATGGCGATCTCGGTTCCGGTCAACGGTCGGCTCACGGCGAAGCTCCTCGTGCTCTCTAGAAGAGGAATACCGTCTTGGTGATCAACGACCGCCCCGGGGTGCCGAACACCGGCTGTCGCGGATCGAAGTAGTCGACGTAGGTCTGGAGATCCTGGTAGACGACGTAGAGGCGGCAGTTGGGCCGGAACTCCCAGTCGAGGATCAGCTTGCTCTCCAGGTTCGCGCCGCGGGTCCACTGCACCCAGGTGCGGACCGAGAGCTCGGGCGAGAAGGCGTAGTTGGCCTCCCCGAGCAGGATGTCGGTGGTGAACCGCCCCTCTCTGAGGGAAACCTGAGTCTCCTGCAAAGTGGCGTCGACGAACAGGCCGGGGAGCGGACGATAGGAGACGAAGTAGAAGTACTGCAGGAGATGGCCGTCGTAATAGTCCCCCCAGGCCAGCCGCCCCGCCCCGCCGAGCGCCTTGGTGTAGTCGGTCTGGAAGCCCACGAAGTAGTTGTCGAAGTGGTAGGAGCCGGCCGGGATGAACAGCCCGTGCTTGATCTCCAGGGGGAGCGTGAGCACCTCCAGGTCGTCGTAGAACTTGCCCGAGATCCCCGCCGCGTTGCGGAAGTAGGCGTTGGCCTGCAGGTTGTTGATCCGGCTCTGGATCTCGCCGGAGTCGCGGTCGGCGATGTAGTCGAGGTTGTAGGTGAACCAGGCCTGCCGGAAGGGTCCCTGCTCGGGCCAGAGAATGACGTTGTTGTCGGCGCGGTACTGGCGCACGCCGAGGCGCTGGATGTAGCCCAGCTCGTCGTTGAAGTTCTTGCCGATGTCGGTGTAGACGTAGTGGAAGCGCAGGTTGCGGCTGTCCCAGTAGAAGTCGGTGGAGCCGTTGTAGTCCTCGCCCGAGACGTCGGGAGTCGAGCTCTTGGCGAGGTAACCGCCGTTGCGCAGATTGGGGGTCAGGGCGACGTCCCAGTCGACGGCGCCGACCCGATTCTGCTCGTTGGTGGCGTCCTTCGAGATCCCCATGACGCCGAACGAAGAGCTTTCGCCGATCTCCCGCTTCACCCGCATCACGGTGTAGGTCGTAGCCGGCTCGTCGATCACGCCGCCGTAGCCGTCCGCACGGTGGACCGCCTCGGTCTGCAGGCTGAGGGCGCCGATGTCGTAGCTCCCCTCGTGACCGGTCAGCTTGACGCCGCCGAGGATCGGGATCTGGGCCCGGCCATCCTCGGTAAGGCCGATCTGCCGGCTGAAGAAGAGGAAGTTCTCGTCGGCGGGGTGCTGGGGCTCCGGCCGGTCGCCGACATAGAAGAGGTTCGACCCCTCGAGGAAGAACGGCCGCTTCTCCGGGATCAGGAGCGGGCTGCGGGTGAGGTTGACGCTCGCCTCGTCCGCCTCGGTCTCGGAGAAGTCGGTGCGGTAGGTGAGGTCGGCCACCAGGTCGGGGGTAATGTTGACCTTGAGGTCGCCGCCGACCTGCCCGCTGGTGGAGGTCGAGCGGCCCACCGGCCGGGTGCTGCCGGCGAGCAGGTAAGGGTTGAAGTGGAAACGGCTCCCCTGCTGCACCCCCTCGAGCCCGGTCAGCTCGCCGAACTGCGAGACCTTGTAGGGAGCGTAGAAGCCATAGGAGAGCAGCATCGGCTTCCAGTAGCTCCGCTCCTGCTTGCGCGAGACGAAGCGCTCGACGTTGAACCCCCAGTCCTGCTCGGGGCGGCTGGGGAAGCGCAGGGTCCGCCAGGGGATCGCCATCTCCACCGACCAGCCGCTGCTGTCGCGCGAGGTCCGCACGGTCCACACGCCGTCCCAGTTGAAGTTGACCTCCTCGCCCTCGTTGCGCACCAGGGCGTCGACCAGCACTCCCGCCGAGTTGGTGGCGAAGAGGAAGCCGTTGCGGCCGTCGCGGAAGGTGTCGAAGATCACCTGCAGGGTGTCGTCGTAGGCGATCTCGGCGTCGCGGGTGAGCGCGGTGGTGAACACCTTTTTTGGCTCCGAGTCGTAGCACCGGGCGCCGATGTAGAGATTGTCCTTGTCGTAGCCGAGGAAGACCTCGGTCGGCTCGGTGGCCGGCGCCCCCTCGGTGGGGATCAGCTGCCGGAAGCCGCTCAGCTTGGCCGCCGTCCGCCAGACGGCGTCGTCGAGCTTGCCGTCGATTACCGGCGGCGTGGCGAACTGGACCGGCGTGACGACGTAACGCCCGGGGACCTCCGCCACGGGGGCTCCCGCAGGGGCGGCCTGCGGCGCCGCGGACGGCGGCGTGGGGACGGCGGGCTCGGGCGCCGCCGGACCACCGGGAGCCGGCGGCGCCAGCGGCGGCGCGGGAACCTTCGGCGCGGCGGCGGGGGGCGGCGCGGTGAGTGGCGGCTCACCGGCGGGCATCTTGGCCGGAGCCGTCGGATTCGCCGCCGGCGGGGCGGCCTGGGCGCCCGCGCCGCGCGACAACGCCAGCGCCGCGAGGCCGCAGAGCAGGAGGGCCCGCCAGCGGGCCGGCTGCGGAGCGATTCCGGTCAAGGATCTCAAGTCTTCATCTCTCCTCGCCACCCGCGGACGGCATCGGGGCGGTCGGTTCATCCGCCGGCTCCCCTTCTGCCGAGGATCCGGGCCTTGCGGCGCTCTCCCCGCTGACGGCTCTCCTGCTCGACCGGCGCCACGCCGACGGCGGCGGCATCCGTCTCGGACCCTTGCGCGGCGATCATGCGGGCGAGAGTGCCGACCGTGGGAGCCTCGTACAGATTGACCTCTGAGAGGCCGGCGCCCAGCCGCTCGCGCAGGCGCTGGACCAGCCGCAGGCCGGCGAGCGAGTTCCCGCCCAACTCGAAGAAGTTGTCGTGCACGCCCACCGGCTCGACCCCCAGGATCTCGGCCCAGACCGCGGCGATGTCCCGCTCGAGGTCGGTCTGCGGCGGCACGTAAGTGGTGGCGAGCGCCGGGCGCGGATAGGCCGCGGCGGCCGGCGCCGCTTCCTGGAGGACCGCCGCCAAGGGAACCAGGCGCTCGTTCTCGATCCGGCGGCCGGCGAGGTCGAGAGTGGAGACCACGACCTGCGGCAGCCCCGCCCCGGCGATGCGGCGGAAGGCCTCCACCCCCTCGCGCGACGTGAGCCCCTGGGCCAGGCTCTCCTGGCGCCTGGCCTTGAATTCCTCGGGGACCGCGGTCGAGACCGCCATGCCGGTCTCCCGCCAGGCGTCCCAGTTGATGGACACCGCCGCCTCACCGGAGCGCGCGCGCAACGCCGCGAAGCTGTCGAGGAAGGCGTTGGCCGCCACGTAATCGGTCTGGCCGACCTCCGGCAGGAGGACGGTGATCGACGAGGTTAGGACGAAGAAGTCCAGGTCGGCTCCGGCGAAGAGGTCGGCCAGGACGAGCGCTCCACGCACCTTCGGCGCCAGGATCGGCTCCGAGGTCTCGCGGACCTTCCCCTGGAGGAGCCCGCCTCCCGGCACGCCGGCGGCGTGAACGACCGCGTGGATGGCGCCGAAGCGCCGTTCGGCCGCCGCCACCACCTCGCGCATCGCGGCCGGATCGGCGACGTCCGCCGACAGGGTCAGCACCTGGCCGCCCAGCTCCTCGATGGCGAGCAGCCGCTCGATCCGGCTCCGGATCGCGTCCCCCTCGTCGTGGCGGGCGAGCCAGTCGGACCAGCGCTCGCGCTCGGGGAAAGCGGAACGCCCCACCAGCACCAGCCGCGCCCGCGCCTCGCGGGCCAGGTGCTCGGCAATCTCGATCCCGATCCCCCCCATGCCGCCGGTGATCAGGACGACGCCCCCCTCGCGCAGCCGCGGCGGCGCGTCGAGCGAAGGAGCCGGCAGTGGTGAAGGCTCGTAGCCGCGCACCCAGCGGAGGGCGCCGCGGAAGGCGACCACCGGCAGCTCGGGTTCGCGGCCGATCTCCGCAAGGATCTGACCGGCAGCCCGCTCCAGCGCTCCCGGCCCGCCCAGCGTCACGTCGACGCCACGGCAGGAGAGGCTCGGGTACTCGCGCGGGATCACCGCCGCCGGCCCCAGCAGCGGCGCCTTCAGGGGATCGAGCGGCTCCTCGCCGGTGACGTCGCAGAGGCCGGTCGATACCACGGTGATCGCCGTCGGATCGGTGACGCTCTGCCGCCCGAGCGCCTGGGCGAGAAAGATCAGGCTGTAGAAGCCGCGGTCGAGCGCCGTCGCGATCTCCGCCGGGCCTGCCGTGACGTTCCAGAGGTGGAGGACGTGGGTCGGCGTGCGGCCGACCGCGTCGAGGAGCGCGTCGTAATCCGCCCGCACGCCCGGCGCGATCGTGAAGCCGGCCGGACCGCGCGAGAATGCCGCGCCCGCAAGCACCCGCGTGACGCTCTTCCCCGCCGCCTCCAGGCGCGCCGCGAGGGTCTCGCCGAGACCCTCGCTGTCGAGGAGGACGAGCCAACTCTCGGCCGTCTCGGTGGCGGCCGGAACGGCGACCGGCAGCCGCGACTGCTTCCAGACCGGCGCATAGAGCCACTCGGCCGGGTCCTTGCGCCGCGCCGCCGGTGGCCGGGCAGCAGCGGCCTTGGGGAGCGGATCGACCCAGTAGCGCCGGCGTTCGAAGGGGTAGGTCGGAAGCGCCGTCCGGCGGCGCCGCTCGCCGGCCCAGAACGCCGTCCAGTCGACCTCGCCGCCGGCCAGCCAGAAGCGGGCGAGGGCGTGGAGCAGGAAAGCCGCGTCGGGATCGGCCTGCTTGGGGTGGCGCAGGGTGGCGACCATGGCATGACCCGGAGCCGCCACCGGATGCTGGCGAGCCAGGGTCGACAGGGTGTTGCCCGGGCCGACCTCGAGCAGGATGCGGTGGGGCTCGGAGAGCAGCAGGGCGACGCCGTCGGCGAAGCGCACGGCCTGCCGGAGCTGGCGCACCCAGTAGGCCGGATCGGTCGCCTCCTCCGGGCGGATCCAGGTGCCGGTGACGTTCGACAGGAAGGGCAGCCGCGGCGGCTCCAGGCGCACCCGCTTGACCTGCTCGAGGAAAGGCTGAAGGACCGGCTCCATCATCCGCGAGTGGAAGGCGTGAGAGGTGTGGAGGCGCCGGCAGGCGAGCCCCTCGCCGGTGAGCCGCGCCGTCAGCTCCTCGATCGCCTCGATCGGTCCCGAGACCACCGAGACCGACGGCCGGTTGACCGCCGCCAGCGACAGCTCCTCGCCCAGCAGCGGCAGGACCTCCGCCTCGGGGAGCGGCACGCCTAGCATGGCGCCCGGCGGCATCTGCGCCATCAGGCGCCCGCGCACCGCCACCACCGCCAGGGCGTCCTCCAGCGAGAAGACGCCGGCCAGGCAGGCCGCCACGTACTCGCCGATCGAATGGCCGAGCATCGCCTCCGGCCGCACGCCCCAGCTCATCCAGAGCCGCGCCGCCGCCCAGGAGACGACGAAGAGGGCCGGCTGGGCGAGCTGGGTGCTCTGCAGCCGCCCGGAGGCCGCATCCCCCTCCTCGAAGAGCGCGTCGCGGAGATCGAGCCCGAGGTGGGGCTGGAGCAGCTTGCAGCAGAGGTCGACGTCGTCCCGGAACGAGGGCTCGGACTCGTAGAGGCCGCGCCCCATGCCGGCGTACTGCGCTCCCTGGCCGGGGAAGAGGAAGGCGACCGGCCGGTCGCCGGGCTCGGGAGCGGTGGTGAGGATGCGCTCCGGGTCGAGCGTCTCCAGCGCCACGGTGGCGTCCCCGAGATCGGTCGCCAGCAGCGCCCGGCGGTGCTGGAACGACTTGCGCCCGTGGGTCAGGGTGAAGGCGACGTCCGGCAGCTCGAGCCCCGGATTGGAGCGCAGGTGGTCGGACAGCCGGACGGTCGAGCGGTCGAGGGCGGCGGCGCTCTTCGCCGAGAGGAGCAGGAGCTGCTGCGGCCGCGACTCGCTCGCCGGGGTGAGGGCCGAGGCGGGGGGCGCCTCCTCGAGGACGACGTGGGCGTTGGTCCCCCCCATCCCCAGCGAGGTGACGCCGGCGCGGCGCGGACCCGCCGCCGAGACCCAGGGACGCAGCTCGGTATTGACGAAGAACGGGCTGCTGGCGAAGTCGATCCGCGGATTGGGAGCCTCGAAGTGGAGGCTCGGCGGGATCGCGCCATGGTGGAGGGAGAGGGCGGCCTTGATCAGCCCGCAGACCCCCGCCGCCGTGTCCAGGTGGCCGATGTTGGTCTTCAGCGAGCCGATGGCGCAGTAGTTCCGGCGCTCGCCGTCCGCGAAGACCCGCGACAGGGCGGCGATCTCGATCGGATCGCCGAGCGCCGTGCCGGTGCCGTGGCACTCGATGTAGGAGACGGTGCGGGGATCGACGCCGGCGTTCTCGTAGGCCTGCCGGTAGACCTCCACCTGACCGTCGATGGACGGGGCCATGAAGCTGACCTTGAGCGAGCCGTCGTTGTTGCAGGCCGAGCCCTTGATCACGGCGTAGACGGTGTCGCCGTCGGCCAGGGCATCTTCCAGCCGCTTCAGCACCACCACCCCGGCGCCGTGGCCGGAGACGAAGCCGGTGGCGGCAGCGTCGAAGGCGCGGCAGTGGCCGTCGCGCGCCGTGGTGCCTCCTTCCTGGTAGAGGTACCCCGAGGCCTCCGGCAGGTGGATCGACACGCCTCCCGCCAGCGCCATGTCGCAGTCGAGCTGGTGGAGCGCCTGGCAGGCCTGGTGGACCGCCACCAGCGAGGTCGACGAGGCGCTCTGGATGGTGACGCTCGGCCCCTTCAGGTTGAGCTTGTAGGAGACCCGCGAAGTCATCGGGTCCTTGTCGTTGCCGAGCGACGCCTGCAGCGTGTCCACCGACGCGACCAGCTCCATGTGCGAGAGCAGGTTCATGATCATGTAGGTGTTCATGCTCAAGCCCGCATACACCCCCACCAGGCCGGGGAAGCGGTCGGCGTCCCAGCCGGCGTGCTCCAGCGCCTCCCACGAGCATTCGAGGAAGAGCCGGTGCTGCGGGTCCATCAGCTCGACCTCGCGCGGGTTGAGGCCGAAGAAGGAGGCGTCGAAGAGGTCGACGTCGCCCAGGATCCCCTTGGCCCGAACGTAGTTCGGGTTGTCGACCATGGCGGGGTCGACCCCGGCCGCCAGCAGCTCCTCGGCGGTGAAGAAGGTGATCCCCTCGCGTCCGCCGGCGACGTTGCGCCAGAGCTCGTCGACCCCCTTGGCCCCGGGGAAGCGGCCGGCCATGCCGACGATGGCGATGTCGGCGGTGGCGCCCGCGTTGCCTCCGAGGCGGGCGCGGCGGGAGACGCCGGCCGGCCTGGCCGCCGCCTCCACCACCGGACCCGAGAGGTGGCGCGCCAGCGAGGAGACGGTCGGATACTGGAAGAGCTCGATCAGCGAGACCTCGCGGCCGAGCGCCTCCTTGAGCCGCGCGTGCACCTTGGCCATGCGCAGGGAGTGGCCGCCGAGGTCGAAGAAGTTGTCGTCGACGCCCACCGTCTCGACGTTGAGCTCCTCCTGCCAGAGAGCGGTGATGGTGCGTTCCAGCTCGCTCTGCGGGGCGCTGTAGGCGCTTGCCAGGGCGGGCCGGGCACGGTCCGGCGCCGGCAGGAGCCCGCGATCGACCTTGCCGTTGGGGGTAAGCGGCAGGGCGGCCAGGGTCACCAGCGCCCCCGGCACCATGTAGTCCGGCAGCCGCTCGCGCAGGTAGGCGAGCAGCTCGCCGGCGGTCGGCGGCGCCGCCGCCTCTTCCGGCACCAGATAGGCCACGAGCTGCGGCTCGCCGCTGTCGGTGCGCACGACGACGAAGCTCTCCTTGACCCGCGGGTGGAGGGCGAGGACCGACTCGACCTCGGCCAGCTCGATGCGGTAGCCGCGCAGCTTGACCTGCTGGTCGACGCGGCCGAGATAGATCAGCTCGCCGTCCGAGCGGATGAGACCGAGGTCGCCGGTGCGGTACATGCGCGCGCCGGTGTCCCAGGGATCGGGGAGGAAGCGCTCGGCGGTCGCGCCGGAATCCCCCAGGTAGCCGCGGGCGAGCCCGTCGCCGGCCACGAAGATCTCGCCCGGGCAGCCGACCGGCAGCGGCTGCAGGTGGCGGTCGAGCAGGTAGATCCGGTGGTTCATCAGCGGCCGGCCGATCGGCGGGATCGAGCCGGGCGTGAGGTCGGCCGCCACCAGGGTGTGGCAGGTCGAGCAGACGCTGGTCTCGGTCAGGCCATAGCCGTTGACGATCCGCACCGTGCCGAGGATCTTGTCGACGTCGCCGGCCGACAGCGCCTCGCCGCCGACCAGGAGCAGCCGCAGCCGCGGCAACCGGTCGTGACGGGCGTTGAGGCTCGCCATCATCGACGGCACGGTCGAGACGATGGAGATCCCCTGGCGCTCGATCAGCGCGGTGAGGGCCGAGACGTCGAGCAGCTCGGCGCGGCTGGGAAGGACGAGGGTGCCGCCGGCGCAGAGCAGCGGGAAGATCTCGCCGACGAAGCTGGCGAAGCCGAGCGCGGTCAGCGGCAGGATGCGATCCGCCGGCTCCGGCCGGTAGCTGTCGAGGAACGAGGCGACCAGGTTGATCAGGTTGCGATGGGTGAGAAGCACGCCCTTGGGAGCCCCGGTCGAGCCCGAGGTGTAGATGACGCAGGCGAGGTTCGCCGCCAGGGCGGTCAGCGGCAGGGGCGAGCTCTCCTCGCCGTCGATCGCCGCCCCCTCGGCGTCGAGGGCGAGGATGGGCGTCCCCGGCTCGCCCGGACCCTGGGACCAGAGCTTCTCCTCGGTGACGACGAGACGGACGCCGGCGCTGTCGAGCACGGAGGCCACCCGGGCCCGGGGGGTCTCGGGATCGATCGGCAGGTAGGCGGCCCCCGCCTTGAGCACGCCGATCAGCCCCACCATCAGGGCCGGCGAGCGTTCCAGGCAGACCGCCACCCGCGATCCCGGCCCGACGCCACGGGCGCGCAGGCGCCGCGCCAGGCGGTTGGCGCGGCGGTCGAGCTCGCCATAGGTGACCGCCTCGCCGCCGGAGATCACGGCGACGGCGTCGGGCGTCCGCGCCGCCTGCTCGGCGAGCAGCTCGGGCAGGGTGGCCTCGTGCCGGTACTCGACACCGCTGTCGTTCCACACTGAAGTGAGCTGGCGCTCCTCCTCCGGGGTGATCAGCGGCAGCTCCGAGACCGGCGCCGCCGGCGCCGCGACGATGCCCTCGAGCAACCGCTCGAAGTGGCGGCCCCAGCGGGCGACGGTGGCGGCGTCGAAGAGCTGGACGTTGTAGTCGAAGGAGGCGACGAAGGCCTCCCCGACCTCACCCATGGTGAGGGTGAGATCGAACTGGGCGATCCGCTGCTCCAGCGGCACCACCTCCAGGCGCAGCCCGCCGACGTCGGCGTGGGCGCCGGGCTCGCCGAGGGCGCAGGCGGTCAGCTCCTGGCCGTCGGCGAGCTGTGCCTTCTGGAGCACGAACATGACCTGGAACAGCGGCGAGCGGCCGGTGTCGCGATCCGGCTGCAGGCGCTCGACGAGGAGCGGGAAGGGGAAATCCTGGTGCTCGAACGCTCCGAGGGCGTCGCCGCGGGTGTGGGCGAGGAGCTCGGAAAAACCCGGATCGCTCTCCTCCCCTGCCGCGCCGAACCGGGCGCGCAGCACCAGCGGGTTGACGAAGTAGCCCAGGGTGCGCGCGAAGCCTGCCCGGGTGCGGGCGGCGGTCACCGAGCCGACGAGGAAGTCCTCCTGCCCAGTGTAACGGTGGAGCAGGACCTCGAAGGCCGCGAGCAGGGTGACGAACGGCGTCGCCCCGTGCTCGCGCCCCAGCTCCTTCAGGCGTCCCGAAAGATGGGTGGAAAGATGGAGCTGGACCACGTCGCCGACGTGCGTCTGCACCCGCGGCCGGGGGCGGTCGGTGTGCAGGTCGAGCACCGGCAGCTCGCCCCCCAGCCGCGTCCGCCAGTGCTCCCAGAGCCGCTCCCCCTCGGGGCTGGCGAGCATCGCCTCCTGCCAGCGCACGTAGTCGGTGTAGAGGAGACCCGGCGGCGGCAACTCCTTCTCCTCCCCCATCCGCAGGGCCGGATAGAGGAGAGCGAGGTCGTCGAGCAGCAGGCCGAGCGACCAGAAGTCGGTGATCACATGGTGCATCGCCAGCAGCAGGACGTGCTCGAGGGCCGTGCGGGTGACCAGGACGACGCGCATCAGCGGACCGCGCTCGAGGTCGAACGCACGGTGCCCCTCGGCGGCCAGGAGCTCGGCCAGGCGGTGGTCGCTCCACCCCTGGGCATCGACCGACTCGAACGCCAGCTCGCCGGCCGCATGGACCCGCTGCACCGGCTCGCCCCGGGAGGTGGGGAAGGTGGTGCGCAGGACCGGATGGCGCGCGATCAGGGCGACGATCGACGCCCGCAGCGCGGCGACGTCGAGCTCGCCGCGGATCCGCACGGCGCTGGCCACGTTGTAGGCCGCGCCCCCCGGATCGAGGGCGTGCAGGAACCAGAGCGACTGCTGGCCGCGCGACAGCGGATGGTCGCCGACCTCGTGACCCGGCACCGCGGGAAGCGCGGACGACGCCGTGCCGCCGCGGGCCTGGATCGACTCCGCCAGCTCGGCGAGGCTGCCGCCGGCGAAGAAGCTCTCCATCGACAGCACCACCCCGAGCCGCGACTCGATGGCGTGCATCAGCTCCATGGCGGCCAGCGAGTCGAGCGGGTAGTGATCGAGCGGACGGTCGAGGTCGATCTCCTCGGCGGTCATCCCCGCCCGCGCCGCGACCTCGCCGGCAAGCCACCGGCGCACTCCCGCGGGGCTGTCGAGATCCTCGGGGACGGCGGTCGCCGTCTCCGCACCCGCCGGCGCCTGCCAGCCGCCGAGCGCCTCCAGCGTGCCGTCGAGGTAGCGGGCACGGGCGGCGGAGCGCTGGATCTTGCCGCTGGTGGTCTTCGGGATCGTCGCCGGCCGCAACAGGACGACGGCGTGGACCTGCACCTCGTGCTCCTCGGCCACCGCCCGGCGGATGGCGGCCACCAGCTCGGCGGGATCGTCCTCCCGATGCTCCCGCCGCACCTCCTGGACGACCACCAGCCGCTCCTCCCCCTCGACGTCGACGGCGAAGGCGGCGCCGCAGCCCGGCCGCAGGGCCGGATGGGCGCGCTCGACGGTCAGCTCGACGTCCTGCGGGTAGTGGTTGCGGCCGCGCAGGATGATCAGGTCCTTGCTCCGTCCGGTGACGAACAGCTCGCCCGCTTCCCCGTCACCCGCGAGGAAGCCGAGGTCGCCGGTGCGCAGCCAGGGACCGTCGCCGTCCGCCGTGCGCGCCCCGAAGGTCGCCGCCGTCAGCTCCGGCAGACCCCAATACCCGGCGGCCACGGCCGGACCCGCGATCCAGATCTCCCCCACCGTTGCCGGCGCACAGGGCACCCCCGACTCGGGATCGACGACCCGCAGTCGCGCCCCCTCGGGAGCCGTGCCGGAGCCGACCAGGGTGCGGGCGTCGGCGGCGTCCGGCTCCACGGGCACGGCGCGATGCTGTTCGAGCTCGGGCGCCGCGAAAGCGCCGGCCGTGGCTCCCGCGCCGCGGCGGACGGTGGCGGCGAGCAGGGTCCCCTCGGCCAAGCCGTAGCAGGGGAGGAAAGCCGCCGGCCGGAAGCCGCAGGGGGCGAAGGCCGCCGCGAACCGCTCGAGAGTCGCGGCGCGCACCGGCTCGGCGCCATTGAAGGCCAGCGTCCAGCTCGACAGGTCGAGATCCTCGCGGTCCCTGGCGGCGATCTTCTCGATGCAGAGGTCGTAGGCGAAGTTGGGGCCGCCACTGGTCGTGCCGCGGTAGCGCGAGATCGCCTGGAGCCAGCGCAACGGACGCTGAAGAAAGGAAACCGGAGAGAGGAGGACAGCCGTATTGCCCGCGTAAAGGGGTGTGAGGATGCCGCCGATCAACCCCATGTCATGGTAGGGCGGCAGCCAGATGACCGTCCGGTCCGCCGCGGTCTGGACAAAGGAGACGCGGATTTGCTCCAGGTTGGCAAGCAGGTTGGCATGACGGAGCATCACCCCCTTGGGGGTCGACGTCGAGCCGGACGTGTACTGGAGGAACGCGAGGTTTTCCCCGCTCAGCCCGGGCTCCCGCCACTCTTCGGCGCCCCGCTCCATCTCGGCGCCTTCGGCCGCCTGCCAGAGGACCCCCGGACGCCGCGCCAGCTGCCGGTCGAGGCCGGCGAGGACGGACGCGGTGGAGAGCACCGCCCGCGCCCCGGCGCTCTCCTGGATCGACTGCAGGCGCGCCGAGGGGCGGCGCGAGCGCGGCGGGTAGGCGGGGACCGCCACCGCCCCGGCGTAGAGGCAGCCGAAGAAGGCGGCAATGTAATCGAGCCCGGGCGGATAGAGCAGGAGCACGCGCGCGCCGTCGCCGATCCCCTCGCGCGCCAGCGTCGCGGCAAGGCCGCGCGCCCGGCGGTCGAGCTCGCCATAGGTGAGGTGAGCTTCGGCCCGCTCGCCATCGAGCAGAAAGGTGTAGGAGAGGTCGCCCCCCTGACGTTCGGCCCGGCCGCGAAGCACCTCGACCAGAGTCGCCGGGGTGCCCTTATGGCTCGTCTCTTGGCTCACGATAGGCTCCGATTTCAAGAATAGACCTGCCTCGGGCCAAGCATCTCGCAGGGCCCTTCTCCATCCGATTTAGGAACAGCGGCGGTACTCCGAGGCGGGAACGACGCGGTTCTCTATCCTCAGTCTAGTGCCGGAAACCCGGGGGAGGGGGACATCAGGCCCGCTATTTGTTTTCAATAATTTGCCCTTGAAAACTTGCGCTATTCAACGTGATACAACGAGGGCCTGACGCCGGAGCCATTCTTGGGGAAACCACCATGCCGATTACTTCGTCCCCGTTCGCCATCCTGACCGACATCGAGGGGACGACCACGTCGATCGCCTTCGTCTATGACGTGCTCTTCCCCTATGCCGCCGCGCGTCTCGCACAGACCTGCGCGCAACCGGCCCCGGGCCCTGATCTCGGGGAGGCGCTCGCCCGGCTGCGCGAGGAGCACGACCGGGAGACCGCGTCCGACCCGCCGCCTTTCGGCGACGGCGCTCCATACGCTCGCTGGCTGATGGAGCGGGACCGCAAGTCGACCGGGCTCAAGCTGCTTCAGGGGCTGATCTGGGACGAGGGATATGTCCGCGGCGAGATCCAGGGCCACGTCTATCCGGACGTCCCTCCCGTCCTGGCCGCCTGGAGGGCGGCGGGACGGCGGCTGCGCGTCTTCTCCTCCGGCAGCGTGCGGGCCCAGAAGCTCCTCTTCGGCCACACCGGTTTCGGCGACCTCACGCCGCTCTTCGAGGGCTTCCACGACACCTCGACCGGTCCCAAACAGGAGCCGGAAGCTTACGGGGCCATCGCCGCCGCCTTCGCGCTCCCCCCGGCGGAGATCCTCTTCCTTTCCGACGTCACGGCCGAGCTCGACGCCGCCGCCCGTGCCGGCTGCCGGACGGGCCTGCTGGTCCGTCCCGGCAACCGGCCGGCGGTGGCCGGAGAGCATCGGGTCTACGAGAGCTTCGCCGGTATTGCCTGAGCCTGAGGGGCTGAGGCTTATTCCGGCTTCTTCCCGGCCTGCAAGGCCTTGCCGATGTACTCGCCCATCGCCCGCATGGGACCGGTGTCCTGGCCACGGACCGTGGGCTCTTCCTGGTACATGCGGCCCAGGGATTTTGCGATGCCGGAGTCGCCGCCGGTGAACGCCTGGATCAGCTCCTGCCAGCGGCGGGCGAGCGCCTGCACCCGCTCGTCGGCGGGGTCGGTGCCCCGCTCCATCTCGGCCTGGACCTTGGCGATCAGCTCCGGCCATTCGGCCTCGACCTGGCCGATGTGCTCCTGGCCGAGCGCCTCGCCTCTCTGCTTCAGCGCTTCCATCTGCTCCGGGGTGTAGTACTTCTCGAACATCGTCGTCTCCTCGATGATCTGGAGGAACTCCTCCGTCGGTATTTTCTCGTCCGACCGCCAGCGCGCCGCGACGCTCTCCAGGCGGTCGCACAGGCTCTGCTGCGACTCGATCTGCGCCTTCAGGTGGGAGATGTGGAGGCGCAGCACGTGGTCGGGGGTGACGTCGGGGCGCCGCAGGAACTCACCGGTCTCGACCAGCGAGAAGCCGAGGGTCCGCAGCGAGCGGATCTGCTGCAGCCGCACCACGTCGGCCTCGGAGTACAGCCGGTACCCCGACTCCGAGCGGTGCGACGGCGACAGCAGTCCGATCTCGTCGTAGTGGTGAAGCGCCCGCACGGACACTCCGGTCCGCCGGGCCAGCTCGCCGACCTTCCAGGGTAGGGGGCGCATGTTGGAATCCGCTCCTTTCCGGCCGGTCCATCCGGCCACGAAAAGAACGATAGACCCTCACGTTGCGTGAGGGTCAAGAGCGTTTTCGGATAATTCCGGGAACCTTCTAATAGTCCGCGTACCCCTCGCGGGTTCTCACCCGGCCGCCGCCGCCGCGCAGGCGGACCTCGACCTTGTGCCAGCTGCCGTCCCCCTTCGCAGTGGTCGGGTAGTAGCCGAGGGCGTACTGTTGGCGGAGCTCCTGGAGGATGTTGCGGAAGGCGCCTTCCAGGTCCTCGATGTGCTCGATCGACAGGATGCGGCCGCCGCTCTCCTTCACCGCCTTCTCGAGCTCGTTGAACTCGCGGTCGTTCCCCTTGAAATCGCGCCAGGCCGAGGTGAACGACTGGTGCTTGCCGCCGAGCTGGATCCAGTAGATCAGCGACTGGCCGGCCCGCGCCTTCCAGAGGACGTCGGAGGCGGGGAGGACGCTGTGGACGTCCGAGCCGTCGGAGAACAGCACCACCACCCGCTGCCCCTGGCGGGCGTCGAGGAGCTTGAGGGAAAGGTAGAGGAAGTCGTTGACCGCCGTGCCGCCGGCCGCCTGGGTGCTCGCGATGACCTCGTCGAGCTCCTTCTTGTCGGAGGTGAACGGGGTGAAGCGGAGCAGACGGTCCGAGAACAGGGCGAGCATCGCCTCGTCGGCCGGCTTCATGCCGTCGAGGAAGGCGCGGGTGCCCCGGCGAACGGCGTCGAGGCGGTTTCCCCCCATGCTCTCGCTGGTATCGAGGAGGAGGACGGCGGTGAGCGGCAGCTCGTCCCGGCCGAAGGTGACGAGCTGCTGCGGCGCGCCGTTGTCGTAGACCTCGAAGTCGCCCTGCTCCAGCGCGAGATTGCTCTTGCCGCCGGTGACGACGCTGGCGAACAGGGCGCGCAGCTTGAGATTCATCTCGTCGTTGATCTGCACCGGCACCGTCACCACGGTGTCCGCGGCGGCGACGCCGGAGATGGTATGGGCGACGACCCGGAACTCGCGCCTGATGTTGTCGTCCCCGACGTCGAGGTTGAACCGGTAGGGGGGCTTCTGGACCGTGCCCATCAGCTTGCCGTTGACGTACAGCTCGACGTGATCGATCTTCTCGGCGGCGGTCACCCCGACCTCCACCTGGGTCTGGCCGAACACCGGCTGCTCCGGGCTGGGGCTCTGGATGCGTACCGCCACCTGGGCGAGAGCCACGCCCGCGACGAGCAGGCCGCCGAGGCCCGCCAGGAAGGATGTCCGAAGCCAGCGGCTCGGTATTCGCCTCAGTACCCGGCATCTCATCGTGCCACCCCCGTTCCCGCGCCGTCGGCCGGCGGCGCGTTGAGGGCCTGCGCCAGGACCTGGAGACGCGACTTCGAGTTCTCGTCGAGGAAGGTGCGCGTCGACGTGAACTCGTCCGCGCGCGGAGCGTTGTAGAGGTACCGGGAGGAGCCCTCCTCGCGGGAGAGCGGCGCCGAGAGCAGCTTGTCGAGCAACGCGCTCGCCTCGCCCGGCGCGCCGCGGCGGTCGAGCACGGCGGCGAACTGGATGCGCAGCCGCAGGTCGTCGGGGAAGCGTTCGATCGCCTCGCGCAGAACCTTCTCCGCCTCCGGGCTCTTCCCCTGCTTCCCCGCCTCGATGTCGAGGCGGGCGAGCTCCTGATAGGCAAGCGGGATGACCCAGGAGGGGCCCTTCTCCGCCACCAGCCCGGCGAGGAGCTTGCGGCTCTCGGCGGTCTGGTCCAGCCGCTTGAGGTTGAGCGCCAGGCGCAGGCGCCCCTCCGGGCTCGCGGGCTCGACCGCGAGAGCCTCGCGCAGCAGCTTGACGGTGGTCTGAGTCTGCGCGTTCTTCTCGTAGACCGTGGCCAGCGCCAGCAGGGCGGGGACGTTGTGAGGGTCGAGCTCGACCGCCGCCTGGAACATCTCCGCCGCCGGGAGTTGCTGGGAGTACTGCAGGAGCAGCCCCCCGAGGCTGGTCAGCAGGCGGCTGGCGACCAGCTTCGCCCCTTCCGATCCGGACTGCTCGCTGTAGAGGAGCGCGAGGTCCTTCGCCATGTTCCGGGTGTGGATCATCGCCAGCGCATGGCCGCGCCCGCCGCGCGCCAGCAGGCGCCGGTAGGCCTCGTGGTGGAGCATCGCGATCGGCACCAGCACCTCGATGTCGGCTCCGCCGACCTGGTGGATGACCGCCTGCTCGGCCTTGAGCACGGTGGTGTGGGTCCGCGCGTCGGTGTCCGACACCACCGCCGTCTCGAGCTCGATCAGCTCGTCCGGCGCAAGGTCCGTCTGGCCGCCCGACCAGTCGGCCAGGACCTTGCGGTACAGCTCCTGAATCTTTGCCGGTGGAATCTCTACGCCGGCCCGCAACCCCAGCGAGCCGGTCGACCCCCGCGGTGCCGCGGAAGCCGCCGGTCCTTCAGCCCAGAGGATCTGGCTGGCCCACAGCCCGACCGCCGCGACGAGCCATACGACCAGCTCGCCCGTGTGCCTTCGTCCCGTTCGCGCAAGCATGGAACCTCCGACATGGAATGCCTCCGTCCTCCCCTCCGGGAGGGTCCGACCCGACGACAAA
>DATBAW010000282.1:0-18851 GCA_036271335.1 Thermoanaerobaculia bacterium | reverse complement strand
GGCGCGGCGGTGCTCTACGTCTTCGTCACCTCGCTGCACAGCGGCATCCTGGGGGCGCTGCTGACGTTCGCCCCCGGTCTCTGGTATCCCATCTACCAAGCGCGGACCAGCCGCTGGGGGCTGTCGCCGCTGGAGGACCAGCAGCTCGCCGGCCTGATCATGTGGATCCCCGCCGGCGTGCTCTTCATCGTCCTGGGGCTCGGCCTGTTCGCGGCCTGGCTGGGAGAGGCGGAACGGCGGGTGGTCCACACGCGCAGCGAGACGCTGCTGCGGGGCCTGGCGGAAGAGGGCGGACATGGGAGCTGAGACGAGGCGCGCGCTCGCGGCCGGCCTGCTCCTGGCCTTTGCCCTGCACGGGTGCGGGCCCTCCGACGCCGAGCGCCGGGCGGCCGCGATGACCGGCGGCGAGCCGTCGCGCGGCAAGGTGGCGATCCGGCGCTATGGCTGCGCCTCCTGCCATACCGTGCCGGGAGTCGACGGCGCGCGCGGGCTGGTCGGCCCTTCGCTGGCGGGGATCGCCGACCGCGTCTATCTGGCCGGCGGCCTGCAGAACACGCCGGTGAACCTGATCCGCTGGACCCGCGCGCCGCAGGAGGTCCGGCCGGGAACCGCGATGCCGGACCTCGGCGTCAGCGAACGGGACGGCAAGGACATCGCGGCTTACCTCTACACCCTACGCCAATGACCATCATGCCAATGACCATCGATCGCAGAGACTTCCTCCGCTCCCTCCTCGCGGCGTCGGCGCTCGCCGGCCTCGGCCGGTCCGCTCCCGCCCAGCCGGTGCCAGGTCCGAAGGCCCGCCGGGTCTCCCTGGGGCTCCTCCTCGATCCCGAGACTCCCGAAGGGCGAGGGGCGCGCCTCGGCCTCGAGGAGGCGCATCGAGTGGGCGAGCTTCTGCACGTCGAGATCTCTGCCGGGCCGACCTCCGACTTCGCGCTGATCGGCCTCGTCCCCCCGCGGGAGGAGACCCCGGCGCTCTTCCTGGCGGCCGCGCCGCCGCCGGACGCCGCGCCGCCGTCCTGGAACGTCACCTCGAGCCCCGCCTTCCGGCGGCAGGCCCTCGACCGGCACAAGGACCGCACCGGCCTGCGAGCCGTCGACTGGCACTCGGGTCTGATGAAGTTCGGTGCCGAGGAGCTCAACGTCCGCTTCCGCCGCCGCTTCAGTCAGGAGATGGACGAGCGCTCCTGGCATGGCTGGGTGGCGATGAAATGCGCCGTCGAGCTCGCCCTCCGCTATCCGGGTGGCAGTCCCAAGCAACGAATCGGCGAGCTGCGCCTCGACGGCCACAAGGGGATGATGCTCCGTTTCGACCCCGAGGACCGCCACCTGGTCCAGCCGGTCTATCTGGTGGACCCGCAGGGCAAGATGGTGGAGGCAGTGGAACCGGAGTGGAAAGAATGAAGACCATGCCCTTCCTCCTGCTTCTCCTGCCCCTCCTCGCCGCTCCACTCGCCGGTGCGGCCTCCCTCGCTTACGTCACCAACGAGGTCGCCGGCACGGTGACGATCATCGATACCGCCACCAACAAGGTGGTCTCGACGGTGCCGATGACCCCGAAGGGCGCCCGGCCGCGCGGCGTCCAGCTCACCGCCGACGGCCGGCGGCTCTACGTCGCCCTGAGCGACCTCGCTCACATCGTGAAGGGCCCGGCGGACGCCGTCGTGGCGCTCGACGCCAAAACCTTCAAGGAGGTCCAGCGCTTCGACGTCGGTACCGATCCCGAGCGGTTCGTGGTCACCCGCGACGGCTCCCGGCTCTATTCCGCCAACGAGGACGCGGGCACGGCGACCGTCACCGAAATCCGGAAGAACAAGGTGATCGCTTCGCTGGTGGTGGGGATCGAGCCCGAAGGGGTGGCCCTGAGCCCGGACGGGCGGTGGGTCTACGTCACGGCCGAGACCAGCAACACGGTTTCAGTGGTCGACACCCGCTCGCTGCAGGTGATCACCACCTTCCTGGTTGATCCGCGCCCGCGGGTCGCGGCCTTCTCGCCGGACGGCAAGCGGGCCTACGTCACCGCCGAGGTCGGCGGCACGCTGGCGGTGGTCGACGCCGTCCACCACCAGGTGCTGCGCACGATCCGGCTGCCGCCGCGCTCCAAGCCGGTCGGCGTCGTCGTCTCGCCGGACGGCAAGCGGGTCTTCGTCGCCAACGGCCATGGCAACTCCGTCTCGGTGATCGACGCCGCCACCGAGACGCTGACCGCGACCATCCCGGTCGGCAAGCGCCCCTGGGGGATTGACATCACGCGCGACGGCCGACGGATCTACACTGCCAACGGCCTCAGCGGCGACGTTTCGGTGATCGATACGGCGACCCTCAAGGTGATCGCCACGATCCCGGCGGGGGAGGGGGCCTGGGGAGTGGTGATCGGAAACTAATCCGGAGTCGCGGCTTCGAGGTCTTCAGACCGGGCAGCAAGTCCGAGGGTTCGGTGCTACCCTTAACCTCTCTTGAAGAAGCTCGGGAACTTTTCCGAGGCCCCTGCGGTCTATCAGAACAGGGCGAGGATTGATCCGCCCTGGGAGGACCCGGTGGGCGTCGCCACGGTTTATCCGGCCGTACATCACGATGTGACCCTCGACGTCGCTCTCGTCGAACGCCATCGCTGCGGCGATCTGCAGGCGTTCGACGAGGTCTACGAACGGTTCGGCGAGATGATCTACAACCTCGCCCTGCGCCTGTCCGGCAACCGTGAGGAAGCCGCCGACCTCACCCAGGAGATCTTCCTGCGCATCTTTCGCCACCTCGGCAGCTTCGGGGGGCGTTCGACCCTCAAGACCTGGGTGTTCCGGATCGCGATCAACCACTGCCGCGACCGCCTGTCCCGCCGCTACCCGGCGACGCAGTCGATCGACGACGGAGCCGAGGACGGCGGCATTCCGATCGCCGACCCTGGCCGTGGGCCGGAGGATCTGGCCGTCGCCGCCGACGAGGGCCGGCGTGTGATGGAGGGCCTGTCACGGATCCCGCCGGTCTTCTGCGAGGCGGTGGTGCTCCGCGACCTGGAAGGATTATCCTATGAGGAGATTGCTGAAGTTCTGGGAGTCCGGGTGGGGACCGTCCGTTCGCGGATCGCGCGCGGCCGGGACCACCTGCGGATTCTATTGGAGAGAGGACAATGAACCGTCACGCAACCACGGAGCAGCTCTCGTCGTATCTCGATCGTGAGATCGGGATCGCTGAAAGCCGTCAGATCGAAAGTCATTGCTCGGCGTGCGCGCAGTGCGGCGCGCGCCTGGCATCCATGCGGCGCGTCGTCTCCGGCCTCGGCCGGGTCGAGCGCGCCGCGCCTCCGGCGGCGCTGCGCCATCAGATCCGCCGCCAGATCATCGCCCAGCCGCAGTCGCATGGCCTCCGGCGCGCCTTCGACTCGTTTCGCTTTCTGCTCTTCCCCATCCGGCCGGCGCTGAGCACGGGCGTCGGCATGGGGCTCGCCCTGGTGGTCGGTCTGTTCTCCCTCAATCACCAGGCCGACAGCCTGATGCCGCCGACGACGCGCGGGGGCAAGGAGATCGTCACCGTCGAGATCGGCGCGCAGCCCGGCCAGCCCTTTACCACCAGCGAGGTGGCGGGCCGGAAATTCTTCCTGACGGACAGCGGCTGGATCCAGAAGGGACTCCTGGGGCAGACCCCGGTCACCCGCTTCGACGCCGGCAGCCCGCAGGGCCGGGCGCTGCTGACCAGGAATTCGGGCCTCGAGATGCTCCTCAAGGACGGATCGTCGGTCGTGCTGCGCTACCACCTGGAGACCGTCGAGATCCGCAACCTGCCATCGAGCCGCCTGCTGGGCTACGAGGCGCCGCCGCTCCGCCGCGTGGCCCGGGGCCACGGGCGGGTGATGGCGGCGTAGGGGCTCCCGGAGCGCCGCCGAGGGCCTACTGGAAGGGCTCGATCTTCTCGACCTTCCAGCTCTCGCCGCTGAGGATCACCTCGTCTCCGGGTCTGCGGCCGAGGAGGTCCTGGGCGAGGTCGGACTCGTAGGAGATCACGTCCTCCTCGGGCTTGCTCTCCCAGGGGCCGAGGACGGTGATCCGGCGCTCCCCGGCGGCGCCGCGCAGGTGGACGCGGGTGCCGATGCGCACCTCGGAGATCTCGCCGCCGGCGGCGTCGATGATGCGCACCCGCTGGAGCTCGGCGTTGAGGGTGGCGGCGCGGGCGTTCAGGTACTCGTGGCGCTGGCGGGCGGACTTGTACTCGAAGTTCTCCCGCAGGTCGCCCATCGCCCGCGCCTCCTCGATCGCCTTGCGGTTGGCCGGGATGTCGATCGAGAGAATCTGCTGGAGCTCCTCCCGCTTGGCGTGCACCGACTCGATCGTGGCGTAGATGGGCGGCGGTCCGGTCTCCTTGCGCAGCGCCTGGAAGCGGAGGTGGATGGCGTTGACGAGCGTCTCGCGCTGGTAGGGTTCGAGCGGCGCGGCGCGCTGGATGGCGTCCTCGGCCTGCGCGGCCTGGTCCTCGGTGAGGTGGCTGAGCAGGCGCGGCACCGTGCCCCCCGACTCGGCGAGCGCCAGCAGGCGGACGCGGTAGGTGGCGAACTCGTCGCGCGAGAGAGTGGTGAGGATCTGCTGCAAGAGGCGCAGGGCGTTGCGGGTGCGCATCGCCTCGTCCACCGCCGCCCGCTCGGCCAGCCAGACGAAGGCGGCCGGGTTGCGGTGCGGCTGGGCGAGGAGGCTGTCGAGCAGGCGGTCGAGCTCGCGCGGCGCGCCGGTGGCCAGGCCGTCGGCCAGCAGGTCGAGGGCCCGCGGATCGGACTCCTTGCTCATCGCGTCGCGGTAGATCACCGGCCAGTCCTCGCGGCTCTCGCGCACCATCGCGTAGGCGCGCTCGCGCAGCTGCCGCTCCTCGATGCCGGAGAAGAGGCGCTGGTGCTGGCCGGTGAGCAGATCGGCGGGGGTCCAGTCGACGGCGTTGACGATCTTCGAGCCGCTCCGCTCGATGGCGAACCAGATCTCGAAGGCGAGGCCGGGATCGCTGTCGGCCACGTCCTCGCCGACCAGCGCGAGGTTGGCGGCCATCTTGTCGCGCAGTCCCTCGTCGCGCGCTCCTTCGCGCTTCAGCCGCTCGATCTTCTTGCGCGGGTCGGCGCGCTCGAAGGCCTTCCAGACCGAATCGAGCGCGTGGTTGCTGCTCTCGGCCCAGTGGTAGGTCTGGCGCGCGCCACTGCCGCTCGCCACCACCTGTCCATGCTTGCGGGCGGCAGACCACCAGGCGGTCCACTGCGACTCCGAGACCAGGCCGGCGAGGATGTCGCGGATCTCGCCCGCGGTCAGCGCCCGGTCGTAGCTCTGAAGGACGGTGCGCAGCAGCTCGGGGGGCGTCAGCGCCTTCAGCGCGGCGGGCGCCTCCAGCTTGCGCCGCAGCACGTGCTCGGGGGGGAGCGGCCGCAGCAGCTTCGGCGCCGCCTTGAAGCCGACCGTCAGGCCGCGGATCCGCTCGAAATCGACCTTGAAGCTCTCCAGCCCGAGATTGGCCTCGACCACCCGGCCGACCCCTTTGCCCTCCATGGCGACGACGGTGCCGACGTCGAAGGCCAGCAGCCCTTCCAGGCGCTCGACCTTCTCCCAGGTCTTGGGGATGTCGGTGGGCGCGCGGTGGAGCCCCACGGCCTCGAACAGAGCCTTGTAGGTCGAGCGGTCGCCGTAGAGCTTGCCGAGGGTGGAGGAGAGGGTGGGGTGGAGCTTGTCGGCGGCGATGAAGAGGGTGCCGGCGCGTTTGAGCAGTTGCAGGCGCAGCGCCCAGTGGCCGGTCTCGCGCAGATGGTCGTCCAGCAGCTCCAGGAGCGAGCGGGCCCGCCCCTCCTCGCCGGTGCCGACCAGGGCGCGCGCGACGCCCACGTAGTATTCGAGATCGGAAGGGTCCTTCTCGATCTTCGCCAGCCAGTCGCCTTCGATCGAGTCGAAATCGCCCTTGGAAAGTTGGTTCTGTGTCGACCGTGTAATTGTCATAGGGAGCCTGCACGATACCAGATTCTGTAAGCTAGGCGCATGTCGGATCCGGTCGCCGAGCCTCAGGAGCCCGAGCTCCACCTCCGGCTGCGCGCGGCGGCCTCGGAGGAGCTGCTCGCCCTGCTGCGCGCGAACGCCACGGAGCTGGCGCCTCCGGACGTCCGCCAGGCCCTGCGCAACCCCTACTGTACCGCCGAGGCGATCGGGCTCCTGGCGGGCGAGGAGCGGCTGCTCTCCTTCTACGAGGTGCGCCGCGACCTCGCCCTCCACCCCTCGACGCCGGAGACGCTCGCGGCGCGCTTCGTGCCGACCCTCTACTGGCGCGACCTGATGGCGCTGGCGCTCGACCTCCGCCTGCGCCCGGCGCTGCGGCGGTCGGCCGAGATCCATCTCGGCGCGCGGCTCCCCGGCATGGCGACGGGCGAGAAGATCTCGCTCGCCCGCCGTGTGGGCGGCGGGGTGCTGGCGCAGCTCCGGCACGATCCGAGCCCGCAGGTGATCGCGGCGCTGCTCGACAACCCGCGGCTGACCGAGGGAGTGCTGGGGCCCGTGCTGCACAGCGCCGCGACGCCCCCCGCCATCCTCGAGCTGATCGCCAACGACCGCCGCTGGGGCGTGCGCTATCCGCTGCGCCTGGCCCTTGTGCGCAACCCGGTGACGCCGCTGAAGATCGCTTGGCGGCTGCTGGAGACGCTGCGCGCGGTCGACCTCAAACCGGTCGCCGCGGACCCCCGGCTGCCGGAGCCGGTGCGGCGGCGGGCGCGGGTCTTGCTGGGGCCTGTGGTAGATAAGAAGGCGTGAAAGTCCGCTTCCGGACGACAAAATTTGACCCGGGACGGAGCGCCGCGTAAAGTTAGGAGTCGCGTGCCAAAAAACGTGTCCAGAGAGAGAGTTCCGTCCCGCAAAAGCGATCCCCCCAGCCCGGTTGCCGAACCGGCCGCTGCCGGGGTCGCCGTGGCCGGAGGCAAGCGACCGAACCGTCAGCCTCCTTGGGAGAAGGAAGCGGTGCCTACCGAGAGCGGAAACTTCGGCGACTGGCTGCGGCGGCAGCGCGAAGTGCGGGAGATCAGCCTGCGCGACATCGCCGAGCGCACCAAGATCAGCTTCCGCTATCTCGAAGCGATGGAGGCCGACCGCTTCGACCTGCTGCCGGCGCCCGTCTTCGCCAAGGGCTTCCTGCGCGAGTACGCCCGCTACGTCGGCCTGTCGCCGGACGACGTGGTCAACCACTACCTCTCCGAGCACCATCCGGAGGAGCTGGCCGCCGAGACCAGCGACGAGGGCGTGCGCCCGCGGTCGAAGGCGGTCGACACCGGACCGCCTCCGATGCGCCGCACCTGGAGCGGCGGCCTGGTCCTCGCCCTCGCCGGGCTGATCCTGCTCGTCCTGGTGGCCCTCGCCGCCTGGTTCGCCGACCGCCGTCACGAGGATCGCGGCGAACGGACCCAGGCGCCGCCGATGACCGCGCCGGCGCCGCCCGTCGTCCAACCCGCCGCTCCCGCCCGCCCGTCGCCGCCGCCGCCGAGCGCGCCGATCCAGGTCTCGCTCGATTTCTCCCACGACTGCTGGGTGGAAGCGGTGATCGACGGCGGCAAGCACCGCTTCTCCGAGCTGCGGGTGCAGGGCGAGTCGCTCCCCCTGGAGGCGGAGAAGAGCATCAGCCTGACGCTCGGCAACGCCGGCGCCGTCGACATCCAGGTGAACGGCTACCCCCTGCCGCTGAACAAGAAAGAGGGGGACGTGGTGCACGACCTGGTGATCGATCTCGGCACCGTCCAGGCGCTCAAAGCGAAAAAAGAGGCGCGTTGACCGTGGCCGAAAGCCCGTCCGCCGCGCTGCTCGGGCAGATCCGCTCGGGCAACCGGCAGTTTCAGCTGCTCGCCGCGGAAGGCGTCCTGCCGATCCCGCCCGAGGATCTCATCCCGGTCCAGGTCGATCTCGCCCACGGCGACGACGAGGAGATCGCCGGACTGGCGCGCCAGAGCCTGCGCTCCGTCGACGCCCGCCTCGTCCGCCCCTTCCTCGAGAGCCAGGCCGGCCCGGACGCGCTCGCCTTCTTCGCCGAGGAGAGCAGCCACCCGCTGCTGCTCGAGACGATCGTGCGGCGGCGGGACGTGCCGCGGCACGTCCTCGTCGGCCTCGCCCGCCGGCTCCCTCCCGACCTCCAGGAGGTCCTGCTGCTGCGTCAGGACGCCATCGTCGAGGACCCGGGGATCCTCGACGCCCTGGAGGAGAACCCGGAGATCTCCAGCTACACGTCGCGGCGGATCGCCGAGTACCGCGAGCACCTGCTGCCGCGCCAGCGCTCCTTCGCTCCCTTCCACTTCGACGTCGACGAGATGGACGACGCGGCCCTGGAGGCCGAGATCGAAGCGGCGCGGGAGCTGCCGCCGGTCGGCGAATTCGAGCCCGAGCGCACCAAGCTCACCGAGGGGCAGATCCGCGGCCTGTCGATCCCGGCGCGCCTGAAGCTGACCCGCGGCGCGCCGCGCTCCCTGCGCAACATCCTGATGCGGGACTCCAATCCCCAGGTCGCCGTCTCGGTGATCACCAACAACAACCTCTCCGAGCAGGAGGTCGAGCAGACCGCCGCCAACCGGGCGGTGGTCGAGGAAGTCCTGGCGGCGATCGCCAGGCGGCGCGAGTGGGTGAACAAGTACAACGTCACCCGCGCGCTGGTCCTCAACCCCCGCGCACCGCTGGCGATGACCATCCGGCTGGTCTCCAAGCTGTCCCTCCGGGACCTCAAGAATATCGGCCGCGATCGCAATATCCCGGACGCTTTGCGCTCGACAGCCCTCCGGTTGTATAGAATCAAGCAGCAATAGAGACCAAATCGATGGCCAGGGATTTCTACACCGTGCTCGCGGTGCCGCGCAACGCCACTGAGGAGCAGATCCGTCAGCGCTTCCGGGAGCTCGCGCGCACCCGTCACCCCGACCGGTTCCAGGGGATGGAGAAGGCTCGCGCCGAGAAGGAGTTCCAGGACATCACCCAGGCGTTCAACGTCCTCGCCGACCCCGAGCGGCGGCGTAAGCACGACGTCGACCTGGTGCGCCCGGAGGAGAGCTCGGCGGGCGATCCGCGCCAGCTGTTCAAGGTCTACCTGCAGCGCGGCGTCAAGGCGTACAAGGAAAAGAACTACCTCGAGGCGGCCAGCAATTTCGATCTCGCCACGCAGACCGATCCCAAGAGCGGCCAGGCCTGGCACCATCTGGCGCAGGCCTGCAGCCAGCAGCGCAACTGGCTGCCGCGGGCCGTGGACGCCATCGACCGCGCCTGCCAGCTCGAACCGATGAACTCCGGCTACCTCAAGCAGGCCGGCCGCATCCTGGCGCTCACCGGCCAGACGGAGAAGGCGATTCAGTACTACCGCAAGGCCCTCCAGTGGGGCGATGACGATGCCACCGTGCGCCAGGCGCTGGAGGAGCTGGCCGGCCCCGCCTCCCCGCGCCGGGGCCTTTTCGGGCGGGCTTCCTGATGCGCGTCAAGGCCTGCGGTCTCTCCGACGTCGGGCTCACCCGGGCCCACAACGAGGACTATTTCGAGATCGACCCCCAGCACAAGCTCTACGTGGTCGCCGACGGCATGGGCGGCCACAGCCATGGCGAGGTCGCCTCCCAGCTCGCCGTCAACTCGATCCGCGAGTTCATCGCCAAGAGCGCCGATCACGACAACACCTGGCCGTTCGGCATGGAGGCGGACCTCGAGCGCCACTCCAACCTGCTCAAGATGTCCGTGCGCATCGCCCACGACCAGGTCCTGCGCGCCATCACCAAGGACGGCTCGCTGTACGGCATGGGCACCACCGTCGTCGGCCTGCTGATGTCGGGCTCGATCGCCGCCATCGCTCACGTCGGCGACAGCCGCGCCTACCGGCTGCGCGACGGCCGCCTGGAGCAGCTCACCCAGGACCACACCTGGGTCAACGAGCAGGTGGTGGCCGGCTTCCTGTCGCGGGAGCAGGCGCGCTCGCATCCGCTCAAGAACGTCGTGACGCGCGCCCTGGGCGGCGAGAGCGACGTCCTGGTCGACGTGCGCGAGATCGAGACGAAGCCCGGCGACCTCTTCCTCCTCTGCTCCGACGGCCTCACCGGCATGCTCTCCGACGCCGACCTCCGCGACCGCCTCGACTCCGGCCGCAGCCTCCACGAGATCTGCCGCACCCTGATCAACGACTCCAACGCCCGCGGCGGCATCGACAACGTCACCGTCGTGCTGCTGGCGATCGAGGAGGACGCGGGGGCCAGCTCCGAGGCGGACTGCGAGGCGACGCGGGGGCTCGCCAAATAGGATTTCCGTCGTGACGCGCGTCGCCGTGCTCGGCGGCGGACCGGCCGGCGCCTCGGCCGCCCTCGCGCTCGCCCGGGGTGGCGCCGCGGTCGATCTCTACCTTCCGGCCCGGCCCGGCGAGAAGCCGTGCGGCGGCGCGATCCCTGAGCACGTGCTCCCCCGCATCGCCGGCTTCGACCCCGCGCCGCTACCCGCCGTCGTCAGCCCCGAGGCCCTGCTGGAGGACGCGCGCGGGCACCGGCTCGCCCTCGATCTCGCCGGCATCCGCATCTTCCGGCGGCGGGATTTCGACGGTGCTCTCGCCGAGGCCGCGCTGGCCGCCGGCGCCGTACCGCGATGGGGTAAAGCCGAACGGCTGGAAAGGACGGGGAGCCAGGTGCGGGTGGTGGCCGGCGGCGAGGCGCGCGTCTACGACTGGATCGTCGGCGCGGACGGCGCCCGCGGGCTCTCCCGCCGCTCGCTCGGCCTGATCCCCCATGGCGACAGCGTCGGCCTCGGCGGCTCGCTCGCCGGGCTCGACTGGAACCGCCTCGTCCTCGCCTTCCCGGAGCTCGCGGACGCCTATCTCTGGATCTTTCCGCGCCCTGGCGGCGCCTCGGTGGGCATCGCCTACACGCCGGGCCGTCTCACCGAGGCCGCCGCCCGCGCCGCGCTCGACGCCTTCCTCGACCGCCATCTGCCGGCCGGCTGGCGCGATCTTCCCGGTCCGCGCTATCGCTATCCGATCCCCGTCTACGGCGCCTGGACGCTCGCATCGGTGCGCCGTGGGCTGGCGCGCCGCATCCTGCTCGCCGGCGACGCCGCGGCGGTCGCCGATCCGCTGACGCGCGAGGGGATCCGCTACGGCCTGCTCACCGGCCTCTGGGCGGCCCAGAGCCTGCTCGCAGGTCGCGCGGCGGCCTATCCGGAGCGGCTGGAGAGCGAGTTGGGGGAGGAGATGGAGAAGGCCGGCCACGCCCGCGAGATCTTCTTCGAAGGCTCGATCGGCCGCTGGGCGGTGCCCCTGTCGAGCGTCCACCCCGGCATCCGCCGGGTGCTCGGCGACCTGCTCGCCTGCCGGCAGCCCTATAGAGGACTGCGGCGGCGATTGTTGCGGGCGGCGGTGGGAGGGGGACCCGCCCCGAAGCGGGCGGCATTTGATTAGCCTGGGGTTTCAACCCCAGGCGCCGGGCTGCCGGCGGCCTCATCGTGAGCGTTTGGAGGCCGGGCCGAGCTCGAATCGATTTGGCGCCGGGCTGCCGGCCGGCCTTCATCGCGAGCGTTTGGGCCGGCCAGGTTCCGAATCGATAGGAGCTTCGAGCCCTGGAAATCCGCCGGCCTGGCACCGCCTGGGGTTGAAACCCCAGGCTAATCAAAAGTCGCCCCTCCAGGGCGAAAAAACGCTACTTCCCGGTCTCGTACCCCTTCCGCGCCTTGACCCGGAACTCGCGGTTGGTGGTGGTCACCGTGACGTTCTGGAAGCCCGGCTTGCCGGTCTGCTCGCTCTCGTAGCTCAGCAGGTAATAGCCGTTGTTCTCCTTGGCGATCTGGTCGAGCGGCGTCGAGAAGTTGGTGATGTTGAAGTAGTAGCGGCCGCCGGTGTCGTCCGACATCTTCTGCAGCGAGTCGCTCAGCGTGTGCTGCACCGCCGGCGGCGTCAGGTCGAGCGAGTAGACCGCCACGTTGTTGGCGTTCAGCGCGTCGATCGTCGGCAGGTAGTAGCGCTTGTCGGGCACGAACTGGCCGAAGGGCGTCTCGTTCGCCGGCAGGCCGTAGGTGAAGAGGAGGAGGTTCTTGCGCCCCCGGATGTTGCCGGCCGAGCGGGCGATCGCCTGCATGGCGTCGTAGATCTTCGGCGTCTTCTTGAGCAGCTCCTCGCCCCTGGGCAGCCCGGAGAGCAGGGAGGGACCCTTGCTGGCGTCGATGCGCGAGGCATAGTTCCCCTCGGGGTCCTTGGCCTCCACCGCGTCGCCGATCGCCGCGATCAGCGCCTTGCGGTCGTGCGTGAAGTCCTGCTGCACCTTGAGGCGGGTGTCGTAGCTCACCACCGCGACCCAATCGTTGGACAGCATCTCGCCGTCCACCCAGCCGCGAGCGCGCTTGGCCGCCTCGAGCTGCTGCGAGAGGAGCTGCGGCGCGTCCTGCGCGTTGACCTTCTGGTCCTCGAAGAAGAGGATGAAGTAGCGATCCTCCGTCCCCTGCTCCACGCTCACTCCCTGCTTGGCGAGGGTGGGGTTGGATTCGAGCAGCTTCCGGTTGCTGTAGAAGGTCACGCCGGTGAGCTCGACCGGCTTGCCGCCGTCCTTCACCACGAAGTCGCTCTTGTCGAGACCCACGATCACGTTGCCCGAGGCATCCGTGACCAGGACGTCGAGGAGCACCTCGTTGACGTTCACCTTGCCCTGGAACTGGCCCTGGGCCTCCTGGCCTTGCGGCTTGTCCTGGGCCAGGGCGGCGCGCCCGAGACCGCAGAGAGCGATGAGGGACAGCGCCGTCATCCGCATGATTCGAAGCATGATCTTTCTCCTTTGGCAGGTCCGGACCGCGGCATTCCTACAAGACGATCCGCTATGAGAGACAGCAAGGGGCGGGCCAGGAAAATTCCTGCCGGCCCGAGAGGCGGAATGGATTGATTTTAAAGGGTATTGGGAAAAGGAGAAGAACGCGGGAGAGAAGGAGTGTCATCGAAAGAGGGCGTGGTTGTTCGGAAATGTCCGCGGTTTCGGAGACGCCCCACGGGGCGTCTCTACATTGGGATCCTGGCGTTACCTTTCTGCGCAAGCACCTCTTTGCTGGAGCCATGGCGCTGCGCCCCCGATTCCTGGCCGATGCCCCCCACGTAGAGACGCCCCGTGGGGCGTCTCATCGCTGGCAGGCCTCCATCCTCACCTACTCCGCCTTCCCTCCGAACCGCGCGTAGAACCCACCCGCCGCCGCCGTCTTCCGCAACGCCTCCGAAGGCGCGAACCGATCTCCCACGGCGCTCTCGAGGCGCTCCAGGGTGGCGATGAGGCGCGGCAGGCCCTCCTGGTCGGCCCAGCGGCAGAGACCGCCGCGGAAGGGGGGGAAGCCGGTGCCGAAGATCAGCGAGAGGTCGAGGTCCGCGGCGCTGCGCACCACCCCCTCCTCCAGGCAGCGGGCGGCCTCGTTGACCATCGGCAGCACCATGCGGTCGGCGATGCCGCCGGGATCGGGATTGTCGACGCGCGGATCGAGGCCGAGGAGAGCGTAGACCGAGGCGTCGGGCTCCTTCCGCTCGCGCCCCTCGTAGCGATAGAAGCCCTTGCCGTTCTTCGTCCCCAGCCGGCCGTTCTGCGGCGCGCGGTCGAGCCACTCGGGGAGGGGCAGGCGGTCGGCGAAAGCGTCGTGCAGGATGTGGGCGACCTTGGTGGCGACGTCGATCCCCACCTCGTCGGTGAGCGCCATCGGCCCCATCGGCATCCCCCAGTCGGTCATCGCGCGGTCGAGGTCCTCGATCCGGTACCCCTCCTCCAGCAGCCAGAGCGCCTCGGTCGAGTAGAACATCAGCAGGCGGTTGACCAGGAAGCCGGGCGTGTCCTTCACCAGCACGGGGGTCTTGCCGAGCTTGCGGGTGAAGGCGAAAACGGTGTTCACCGCCGCCGGATCGCTCCCCTCGGCGGCGATCACCTCGACCAGCGGCATCTTGTCGACCGGATTGAAGAAGTGCATGCCGACCACCCGCTCGGGGTGGGGCGTCCTGGCGCCGATCGCCGCGATCGACAGCGACGAGGTGTTCGAGGCGAGGATGGCGCCGTCGGCGACGTGCTTGGCGGTCTCGGCGAAGACCTCCTGCTTGACGCCCAGGTTCTCGACGATCGCCTCGACCACCAGGTCGACCGGCCGGAAGCCCGAGTAGTCGAGCGTCGAATGGAGGAGCGTCATCTTCCGCCGCGACTCCGGGAGGGTGAGTCGCCGCCGCTCGACCTGCTTGTTGAACAGCCGCGAGGCGTGCTCCATGCCGCTCGCCAGCGCCTCGGCGCGCACGTCCTTCATCCGCACCGGCAGGTCGGTCTCGGCGGCGATCAGCTGGGCGATGCCGCCGCCCATCACTCCGGCGCCGAGCACCGCCGTCGCATGGACCTCGCGCGGCGCCGCCCCGGGGAGGCCGGTCTCCTTCTTCGCCTCCTCGGTCAGCCGGAAGACGTGGATCAGGTTCTTCGCCGTCCGCGACGTGGCGAGCTCGGCGACGGCGCGCGCCTCGGCGTCGAAGCCGGCGCGGGGGCCGTCCTCGATCCCGACCTTCACGACCTCGATGGCGCGCAACGGCGCCGGATAGTGGCCGTGCGTGGTCTCCAGAGTCTTCTTGCGCGCCTGGTCGAAGAGGATCTTTCGCCCCAGCGGGTTCTTCTCCAGGAGCAGCTCCTTGAAGTCGAACGCCTCGTCGTCGGCGCGGCGCGGCTTGTCCATCCGCTCCAGGGCGAAGTCGCGCAGGGTGTCGAGGAAGCGCGCGTCGGGGAGGAGGGCGTCGATCAGCCCCAGCTTCAGCGCCTTGCGGCCGTCCACCGTCTTGCCGGTGAGGATCAGGTCGAGCGCCTCGGCGATGCCGATCCGCCGCGGCAGCCGCGTCGAGCCCCCCCAGCCGGGGATGATGCCGAGGCGCACCTCGGGGAGGCCCATCCGGGTGTCCGGCCGGTCGCTCGCCACCCGGTAGGTCGAGGCGAGCGAGATCTCCAGGCCGCCGCCGAGGCAGACGCCGCGGATGGCCGAGAGGGTGGGGAAGGGGAGCGCCTCCCAGGCCGAGAACAGGCGGTGGCCGACGCGCGAGCCCGCCTCCGCCTCGATTGGATCGGTGACGCCGGCGATGGCGTCGACGTCGGCGCCGGCGATGAAGCTGCCGGGCTTGCCCGAGAGGAGGATCAGGGCGCCGATGTCCTTGCGCCCCCCGAGCTCCTGGAGGATCGCTTCCAGCTCCTGGAACGCCTCGCGGGTGAAGACGTTGACCTTGCGGTCGGGCGAATCGAACGTGAGCGTCGCCAGGCGGTCGGCGCCGACCTCGAGATGGAAGATGGATGCCACGCTGATGCCTCCCTTAAAAGTCAAAACCTATCAGCGACTCAGGATCAGCAACGATCCGGGATCAGCAGAGTTCCATGATCGGCGGCGATCCACGATCAGCGGCGATCCACGATCAGCGGCGATCAGACCAGCGGCGATCCGAGATCGCGCGCCCGGGATTGAAATCCCGGGCTACCGACAATCGCCCCTCCGGGGCTCTGGGAACAAGCGCCTCCTGGAGTCCCGGAGGGACGACCGTGGGTAGCCCGGGATTTCAATCCCGGGCGATGCGATCCCGCGATTTCAATCCTGGCAATGCGATCCCTGGCTCATCCCGGGCGGCGCCATGGCCACGCCCGCCTCCTACCCCCCGTGCTTGTCCGCCTCGGCGTAGAGGCGGTCGATGATCGAACCGTACTTCTCGTTGACCACCCGGCGCTTGACCTTCAAGGTCGGCGTGATCTCCCCGGTCTCCAGCGTGAACTCGTTCGGCAGCAGCTCCCAGGCGACGATCTTCTCGAAGCCGGCGAGGTTGGCGTTGACCGCCGTCACCTCCTGGCCGATCATCTCCCTCACCTTCGGGTCGGCGATCAGCTGCTCATTGCTCGCCGTCGAGATCCCCTGCTTCTCCGCCCAGGGCTTGAGCGCCTCGAAGTCGGGCACCAGCAGCGCCGCCAGGAACTTCCGGCGGTCGCCGATCACCACCGCCTGGCCGATGAAGCGGCTCCCCTTCAGCGAGTTCTCGATCGGCGCCGGCGCCACGTTCTTGCCGTAGGCGTTGATGATCAGCTCCTTCTTGCGGTCGGTGATCCGCAGGAAGCCGTCGCCGTCGATCTCGCCGATGTCGCCGGTGTGGAACCACCCCTCGGCGTCCACCACCTCCGCCGTCTCCTTCTCCATGCCCCAGTAGCCCTTCATGATGTTGGGCCCCTTGGCGAGGATCTCGCCGTCCGCCGCGATCTTCACCGTCACGCCGTCGATCGGCCGGCCGACCGTGCCCATCTTGACGTGCTCGCGGGTGTTGACGGTGATCACCGGCGAGGTCTCCGAGAGGCCGTAGCCCTCGTAGATGGCGATGCCGGCGCCCCAGAAGAACTCGGCGACGTCGCGCGACAGCGGCGCGCCGCCGGAGACGGCGAAGTCGAACCGGCCGCCCAGCCGCGCCTTGATCTTCGAGAAGACGAGCTTGTCGGCCAGGGCGAGCTGCAGCCCCTGGAAGCCCGGGGGGCTCTGGCGCTTCAGCCGGTAGGGGAGCGACCGGCGCCCGAGCGCGACGGCCCAGGCGAAGATCTTCTGCTTGATGGGCGAGCCGGCCGCCCCCTGCTCCTGCACCTTGCTGAGGATCTTCTCGTAGACCCGCGGCACGGAGACGAAGACGTGCGGCTTGACCTCCCCCATGTTCTGCGACACCGCCGCCACCGACTCCGCGTAGGCGATCGTGCAGCCGCGCAGGAAGTAGCAGTAGTCGACCATGCGCTCGAAGACGTGCGACAGCGGCAGGAACGACAGCGCCATCGATCCCTCCTCGAAGTTCAGCGCCGCCAGCCCGGAGCTGACGTTCGAGGCGAGGTTGCCGTGGGTGAGCATCACCCCCTTGGGCGTGCCGGTGGTGCCGCTGGTGTAGATGAAGGTGGCGAGGTCCTCCGGCTTGACCGCGCGGGCGCGCGCCTCGAACTCCGTGGCATCGGCGCCGGCCCCCTTCTCGATCAGCTTGTCGAGGCTGATCACGCGGGGGTCGTTCGACGTCCCCTTGATCAGCACGAACTGGCGGACGTCCGGCAGCACGTCGATGTGGGCGAGGAGGCCGTCCAGGTGGGTGGTGGTCTCGGCGATCACCACCTTGGCGCCGCAGTTGCCGGCGATGTAGGAGGACTGGTCGGGGAGCAGCGTGGGATAGATCGGCACCAGCGCGGCGCCGGCGCCGAGCACGGCGAAGTCGACCGTCGGCCAGTGCGGGCCGTTCTCGGACATCAGCGCCACGCGGTCGCCGCGCTCGACCCCGAGCTCCAGGAGCGCCTTCGACAGCCGCCGCACGCGGTCCACCAGCTCCGCCGTGGAGATCGGCTGATAGGTGCCCCCCACCTTGGACATCAGGCAGGCCGGCTTGTTGTAGCTGGCGACCTTGAGGAAAAGCTCGGTTAGGGTCGAGACCGTAGTTGGCATGCAGACGCCCTCCGCCTGGGTTAGACCGGGGATTCTATACCCAAGGCGGAGAGGGAGCCCGAAGAGCTACGGAATCAACTGGCAGACTCCATTCGGCGGCTGCACGCAGTTTCTCCTGCCGGCCGGGTACGGGCAGCAGAGGAAGCCCGCGCGGCAATCGGCGTCGACGGCGCAGTCGTGGCAGCTCGCCAGCGCCAGGGTGTCCTGGATGGGCCGGGCCGGCGTGAGGTCGGCATTGGTGTAGGTCTTCGAGATGTTGGCGCGGAACGTGTCCTCCACCTTGATGGTGAACGCGACGTTGGTGCCGGCCGTGATGTAGGCCCAGAAGTGGTCGGTGCTCGAGCAGCCGTTGAGGATCTTGACCAGCATCTCCGGGTTGTCCGGGGTGAAGAACCAGAACAGGCCGCCATGGGTGGTGCCGAGCTGCGCCAGCGGCACGGCCTGGGCGGTGCCGGAGAGGCCGCCGTCCTGCGCCGTGTGGAAGCTCGCCGTGACCTGGAAGCGCTGGTCGCCCGGGAAGTCGTCCACGCAGAGCACGGTGTCGCTGGGGATGCAGGATTGGTGGGTCAGATCCTTCTGGGTCATCGTGATGCCGGCGCCCCCGTTCGGCACCAGCGTGAGGGGAGGGAGGGTGCCCACCGTCTCCGAGATCTGAGCGCAGTTGTTGATCCCCGCGCCGGCGAATCCCTCGTCGAAGTAGACCAGCGCCCCGGTCGTCCCGTAGATCGCGAGGTCCTGGGTGAACGCGATGGTGTCGCCGGGAGTCACCGGGGCGCCCCGGAAGTCGAAGGTCACGGGGGCTTCGCCGGTCGTCGGCAGATTCACGATGGCGGTCTGGGGAGTGCCGATGACGGGACCGTCGAAGGTGTTGCGGTGCGCGGTGAGGGTGATCCCGTACTGCTGCGAGAAGCCCGCCCGGTACGCGAGCGTCACCAGGGAGAGGTTGGTGCCCTGGTAGCCGGCGACATAGAGGCCGTCGTAGACGACGGCGTTCGCGGTGCCGGCGAAGGGGCAGGAGATGGGGGTGGGGACGAACGTCTGCGCCGGGAGCGCGCCGCCGCTCAGGACCGCGAGCAGCAGCGCCGCCGGGGGGATTCGGGCGAGCTGGAACATACGGTGAGACTCCTCTCCAGAGCTGGAATTTGACGGCGTCCTACCGAGTTGCTGGGGCAATTTTCAGGCTACAGCAGCATTTTGGTTTTGGCAACGCCGCCCGGCGAGCGCGTTTTTTACCGTCTGGAGCAACATTCTTGTAGGGGATCCACGCTCGCCCGGCATTCCGCCGCGGCCGAGACCCTCCCCGAAGGAGCTCCAACATGTCGAAGAACGCCTTTTCCCACCGCGCTTTCGTCCGTTTCCTCCTCCTGGCCGCCCTCGTCCTCGCCGGCCTCCCCGCCCAGGCGCGGGAGGCGCATCCTCCCGCCCGGCAGGCTCATGGCGTTACCG
>DATBAW010000281.1:0-28530 GCA_036271335.1 Thermoanaerobaculia bacterium | reverse complement strand
TCGAGGCGTGGGCGGTCGGGCGGGGCTATCGATTGCTGACGCTCAACGTTTTCGAGGAGAATCGGCGGGCCAGGGCGCTTTATGAGCGGAATGGGTTCGGAGTGGACATGCTGCGCCTCATCAAGGAGCTTTAAGGAAAGTAGGAACGATGAAAGACCGATGGCTCAGAGTCTGGAGTGAGCTCGGAGTCGATCCTCCGTCCGCCGCGACGTTCGACGCGCTGCGCGCGCGCTACTCGGCGCCGGACCGTCACTATCACGATCTCCGCCACGTCGCGGACTGCCTGGAGAAATTCGACGCCTGCCGCCAGGAGGCGGAGCGGCCGGCGGAGATCGAGATGGCGATCTTCTTTCATGACGCCATCTACGACACCCATGCCGCGGACAACGAGCTGAAGAGCGCGGAGTGGGCGCGGGCGGCGCTGCTGGAACAGGGCGTCGCGGAGCCGGTGGCGCGGCGGGTGTTCGACCTGATCCTGGCGACGGCGCATGCGCGCGAGCCCGCGGAAGGAGATCCGTCACTGCTCTGTGACATCGATCTGTCGATCCTTGGGGAGTCGCCCGAGACGTTCCGGGAGTACGACCGGCGGATCGCCGCGGAGTACGCCTGGGTGCCGGCGGAGATCTATCGCCAGAAGCGGGGAGAGGTCCTCGCCGGGTTCCTGGCGCGGCCGCGGATCTATCGGACGGCGGGGTTCTTCGAGCGGTACGAGGAGGCGGCGCGGCGGAACCTCGCGGAGCGGATCGAGAGTCTGGCGGCGGGTTCGAGCTGAGCCTGGAGGCTTGCGGCAGGCCCGTCTCGTCCTTCGAGACGGGGCACTGGGTCAGGCGGCTGTTCGCGTCAGAGACATTCGCAGACGTTGTGCTCGCACACGCCCCCGACGGGGCCGTGGGTGAGCTGTTCGCAGTACGCGTCACAGCTCGCTTGCGTGCAGACCCCAAAAAGCTGGGTCCGGTTGGGCAACGCCAAGACCAATCCGCTCAGCAGAAGCAATCTCGCGATCCTCATGGGCCGACTCCTTTTGTCGTTCGATGAACGAGCACCCTGCCGGCGTATCCGTACAGGGCTGCCGATAATACTCTGTAAGGGACGGCTGTCGATCCTGGATCGTCCATCGCGCAATCGCACTATCCAGGGGTCCTCCCCGCGAGCGACCGCAACATATAGCGGCGGTCGTCCCCAAGGCGCCCTTTTTCCCCTCTCTCCGTGCCCACCCTGTGGCGGAGCGCCGGCGCGCTCGGGGTCTCGCAAACCCCGATAGAATCGGGGAAAATGCCTCTTGCAAAGCGGCGCAACAGGGGTGTAGAGTTCCTTCACTGGACAATATAGCCATAGATGCATGGGCGTCTTGACACGGGCGTTATTTCCTGGTAGCTTGCAGCGAAGCTTTAAGTAAGCACCAGTAAGTTGCCTTGAACGTTGGACTTTGGGGGAGTTCAAAGTGCTCTTCTCCCGTACCAAAAAAGGCGTAGTGGGTCTGGACATCGGGAGCTCGGCCGTCAAATTGGTCGAGCTGCGCGAGCGTAAGGGGGAGTTCCATCTCCAACGCCTGGGGGTCGAGCCGTTGTCGCCGGAGGCGATCGTGGACGGCTCGATCATGGACTCGTCGCTGGTGGTGGACGCGATCCACCGGCTGAACGACCAGACGAAGGTGAAGGGTCCGAACTACGCGACGTCGCTCTCGGGGCACTCGGTCATCATCAAGAAGATCCAGTTGCCGGCGATGAGCGAGGAGGAGCTGGCGGACTCCATCCAGTGGGAGGCGGAGCAGTACATCCCCTTCGACATCAACGACGTGCGCCTGGATTACGTGGTGCTCTCGGAAGGCGAGCCGGGGCGGGACAACATGGAGGTCCTGCTGGTGGCCGTGAAGCGCGACAAGGTCAACGACTACGTGTCGGTGATCAGCCAGACGGGCAAGACCCCGACGGTGGTGGACGTCGACGTGTTCGCGGTGCAGAACGCCTACGAGGTGAACTACGACCTCGATCCGCGCAAGGTCGTGGCGCTGATCAACATGGGGGCCGGGGTGACGAACATCAACATCCTGGCGCGGGGCGGCACGGTGTTCTGGCGCGACATCTCGTTCGGCGGCAACCAGTTCTCGGAGGCGTTGCAGCGCGAGTTCAACCTCGCGTTCCAGCAGGCCGAGGGGTTGAAGCAGGGGGAGACGGTCGACCGCTATTCGCCGGCGGACGCGCGGCCGGTGCTCGACGCGGTGTCGGCCGAGATGGCGTCGGAGATCCGCAAGACGTTCGATTTCTTTTCGGCGACCTCGTCGGAGGGGCCGGTGGACGAGCTGGTGCTGTCGGGCGGCTGCGCCTTGACGCCCAACCTGCAGCAGGTGCTGCGGGAGCGCTTCCAGGTGCCGACGGAGCTGATGAATCCGCTGCGCCGGATCCAGTTCAAGGAGGGCGATTTCGACAGCCACTGGCTGCAGTCGATCGCTCCGATGATGGCGGTGGCGGTGGGGCTGGGCATCCGGAAGGCGGGGGATTAGCCGATGATCAAGATCAACCTCCTCTCCGAGGGCAAGCGCCCGGCGGCGGTCCGCAAGAAAGGCGGCGGCGCCAAGCTGGAAGGGCGCGACCTCGGCCAGTGGATGCTGCTGGCGGGCGCGCTGATCGGCCTGGCCGCGTTCGGCGTCTCCTACTGGCTGCAGCAGCAGAAGAACGACGCCAAGGCCGCGGAGGTGGCGACGGCGCAGCACGAGGTCGACCAGCTGGCCTCCGTGATCAAGGAGGTCGACGACTTCAAGGAGAAGAAGGCCGAGCTGGAGCGCAAGATCGGCGTCATCAACGATCTGAAGGCGAACCAGCGCGGGCCGGTGCGGGTGATGGACTACGTCTCGCGGGCGCTGCCGGAGCTGCTCTGGCTCGACACGATGACGATGAAGGGCGACTCGATCCATCTCGAGGGGCGCGCCTTCAACACCAACGCGGTGGCCAACTTCATCGACAACCTGGACAAGGTGCCGGAGTTCGACGAGCCGACGCTGAAGAGCACCGAGGCGCAGGCCGGCGGAGTGTACAAGTTCGTCGTCAATCTCAACTTCTCGTTCTCCGGGCACAAGCCGGGGACGCCGGGCGCCACCGCGGCGAGCACGACGGCGCCGGCGCCGAAGAAGAAAACTCCCAGGGCCCCGGCGAAGCCGGCGGCGGCGGCGGAATAGGGGGGCTGGCCTGTGGCGCTCAAGACCGGACTGGAAGGCAAGCCCTGGTACTTCGGCCTCGGCGCGGGGCTGTTCGTCGGGCTGCTGCTGTTCGCGGTCGGCTACTGGCGGGCCCTGCAGCCGATGCGCGACGACTATGACTCTTTGGAGCGCCGGCTCTCCGAGCTGCAGAACAAGCTCCAGGAGGGACGGGCGGCGAAGCAGGAGCTGCCGAAGTTCCGCGAGGAGGTGCGGCAGCTCGAGCTGGAGCTCGACAAGCTGCTGCGCATCCTGCCGGCGCGGCGCAACACGCCGGACCTGATGCGGCGGATCCGCTCGCTGGCCGAGCAGGGGGACTTCACGCTGAAGCGGTTCAATCCCGGCACGCTGACCGACAAGGAGTTCTTCAGCGAGTGGCCGATCGAGGTCGATCTCGACGGCTCGTACCACAACCTCGCGCTGCTCTTCGACCGCGTCAGCCGCTTCTCGCGGATCATCAACATCGAGGATCTGACGGTGCAGGCGCTGCCGGCGGTCAAGAGCACGAAGGATCCGAACGCGGCCAACCCGCGCACGATCACCGCCCGCTTCATCGCCAGGACGTTCGTCTACAAGGAGCCGTCGCCCGAGGACGCGGCCAACGACAAGACCAAGCCCGGGGCGAAGGGCAAGCCGGCGGGAGGCAAGCCGGCGGCCAGTGAGGAAGGACCGGCGGGCCGCATCCGTTCCGGCACCGCGGGCCCTCCAGGAGGACCGGAGTAATGCGTTTCCCGAAGTCAGCCAGTCTCGTCGTCCGCTTCTACGGGGTCCTAACGATCCTGGCCCTCGGCTTGGCGGTGTCCTGGGCGGCGTTCGCGCAGGCGAAGAAGCCGCCGGTCAGGCAGGCGCCGGGCAAGGCCGCGGTGCAGCCCTCGCAGCCCGCCGCGCCGCCGGCCGGTTCTTCCGGATCGAATGCTGCCGGATCGAGTGCGGCCGGAGCGAAGACGGCGGAGCCGCCGGCGGGCGGCTCGTCCACGGCGGCGGCGGGTGCCGGCGGCACGGACGCGGGCGGCGCGGATCTCGGCAACATCGACGAGATCCTGCAGGGGGAGGAGGACGTGCTCTCGGGCAGCGGCTTCTCCTACGACCCCGGCAATCGCCGCGATCCGTTCAAGTCGCTGCTCGCCGCGCCCGACCGCCAGGAGTTCCGCGGCCCGCGGCCCGACGGCGTGCCGGGGCTGCTGATCGACGAGATCGATCTGACGGGGATCTTCCATACCAGCCGCGGGTTCGTGGCGCAGGTCGTGGCCTCGAACCAGAAGAAGAGCTTTCTGTTGAAGGAAGGGGACCAGCTCTACGACGGCGACGTCGTCAGCATCAACAAGAACGAGGTGGTCTTCAAGCAAGTCGTGCAGGATCCGACCGCCCTCAAGCCGTTCCGGGAGGTGGTCAAGAGTCTGACGCCGGCGGGAGCTGGCTGATGCCAGAGCCGGCGGAGCTTCGTTCGAGGAGGGGTCGGTGACGGCAAGAAGAGAGGCGAGTTGCCATGGGAGATATGTCATGAGAAGTCCTAGCGCTGGCTGGCGGCGATGGATCGCTTCGGCGGCGATGTTCAGCATGATGCTCGGCACCGACGGTGCCCTGTTCATGCCTGCCAACGGGGTCGAGGCGTCTCCGCTGGCGTCCGCGGCTTCGAAACAGTCCTCCGCGGCGACCAAGACCGATGCCAAGTCGGCTCAGGGCGCGCCCACCGAGATCCGCTCGCTGGATCTGCGCGAGGGCGCGCCGGACGTCTTCGTGGACCTCGACGCGAGCTCGCCGCTGGTCTGGACCAGCTTCCGCAACGTCGAAGGGCGGGTCGTGATCGAGCTCCCCAACGCGGTGCCGGGACCCAAGGTCGTCGATCTCTCCCCGGAGGAGGGGCTGGTCTCCTCGCTGTCCGTGCAGAAGAGCGAGGACGGCGCGCGGCCGCTGACGCGGCTGGTGATCGCCACCCGGCAGGAGGTCGAGCACGCGGTGACCGCCGACGGCAACAAGCTGCGCATCCAGCTGCTCCCGGTCGACGCGCAGGGCAAGGGCAAGCTGGCCTTCGAGCCGCTCCATGAGGAGCCGGTCGCCGGCGGCGTGAACGGAGGCGCCAACGCCAAGGTCGCCGCCGAGCCGCCGCCGTCGTCCGCTCCCGCGCCCACGATCTCCACGGCGACCATGGCACCGCCGGCCGCCGCTCCGTCCACGGCGAGCGCGCCGACAGCGGCCGGCACGCCGGACAAGCCGATGGCCGGTCCCGCGCCATCGGGCGCGACGGCGACGCAGCTCCAGTCCGTCGAGGTGCTGGCCTCGACCGGTGGCGCGGTGGTCCGCATCGCCGGCGACGGCGAGTTCCCCTACACGACGTTCGTCCTCACGGAGCCGCGCCGCTTCGTCCTCGATCTCGGCGGCGTGATCAACCGCAGCTCGCGCCCGGCCGTCCAGGTCGAGGGGAGCGTGGTCGAGCGGATCCGGGTGGCCCAGTTCAAGCCGGCGCCGAAACCGGTGGCCCGCGTGGTGTTCGATCTGAAGGGCGATTCCCTCCCGACGATCGAGCGCACCAGCGCCGGCCTGGTCGTCTCCTTTCCGTCGGCGAGCGGCGCTGCGGCTCCGGCCGTGCCCGCCGCCGCGGCGATGAGCGCGCCGGCTCACAGCGCGCCGGCTCCTGCTCCTGCTCCCGCGCCGGTCCCGGCGAAGCCGGTGGTCAAGGCGAGCAAGTCGTCCACCAAGAGCACGACCAAGACGACCAAGGCGACGATGCAGGTGACGCCGGCGTCGAACACGATCACCACCACGACGACGGCCGCCAGCGCCACGACGACCACGGCCCCGGCCGCCATGGTCAGCACGGCACCCCCGGCGCCCCCGGCGGTCGTGCCGACCGCCTCGGGCCCGGAGCCGTCGGATCTCGTGCTGGCGCAGCGCAATCCGCCGCCCGCGGCGCCGAAGAGCCACAAGGGGCGCATCGATTCCGAGGACGCCTCGCCGCTGCCGGCCGCGTCGTCGCACCAGGGTCCGCCGACGATCAGCGCGGTCGGCTCGCAGCCGGGCGTCAAGGCGCCGATCGGCAAGCCGGTGGACGTCACGCCGCCCGCCTCGCCGCTCCAGGGGCTCTCGCAGCGCGCCAACGCCTCCGGCGGCGGCAAGGAGCGGACGTACTTCGGCGAGCCGATCGACCTCAAGGTCACCAACGCCGACGTTACGGACGTGCTGCGCACCTTCGCGCAGATCAGCGGCCTGAACGTCATCGTGCAGCCGGGCGTCACCGGCACGGTGACGGCGGAGCTCGAGAACGTTCCCTGGGACCAGGCGCTCGAAGAGGTGCTGAAGATCAACAACCTCGACTACGAGCTCGACGGCAACGTGATGCGCATCGCGCCCACCGACACGCTGCGCAAGGAGGCCCAGGAGCGGCAGCAGCTGGCGGCGGCGAAGGCGCTGTCGATCCCGCTGCGCACGGTCTACCAGCGGCTGAGCTACGCCAACGCGCAGCAGGTGGCGGTGCTGCTCAAGACCGGCCAGTCGGGCCTGCTGACGCAGCGCGGCAGCGTCGTCGTCGACAAGCGGACGAACGCGCTGATCATCAAGGAGCTGCCGACCAACATGGACGCGGTGCTCTCGGTGGTCGACCTGCTCGATTCGCCCGAGCCGCAGGTGATGATCGAGGCGCGAATCGTGGAGACCACCAAGCGCTTCAACCGCGACATCGGCGTCAACTGGGCGGTCAACGCCATCGCCGACGCCGCGCACGGCAACACGTCCGGGCTGATCTTCCCGAACAACGGCTCGGTGACGGGGGGCGTCACGCTCCCCGCCAACTCGCAGAACGGCACCCTCGACCTCAAGCTGGGCAACGTGCTCAACACCTTCAACCTCGACGTCGCCCTGCAGGCGGCCGAGAGCGAGGGTCTGATCACGATCCTCTCGGCGCCGAAGGTGGCGACCCTGAACAACCAGCGGGCCTCGATCCAGAGCGGTCTGCAGATCCCCGTGCAGACGATCACCGACGCTTTCGTGTCGGTGCAGTTCATCAACGCGACCCTCCGCCTCGACGTCATCCCGCAGGTGACGGCCGAGGGGACGGTGCTGATGGACATCAACATCTCCAAGCGCGAGGTGCAGCTGGCCTTCGTGGTGGCGGGCAACGCCAACGCCCCGATCTCCACCAAGGACGCGAGCACCCGGCTGGTCGTCCGCGACGGCGGCACCGCGGTCATCGGCGGCATCTATCAGGTCACCGGGCAGAACAACGAGGATCGCGTGCCGGGCCTGTCCAACATCCCGATCATCGGCAATCTGTTCAAGCACAAATCGCGCGAAGAGGAGAACGATGAGCTGCTCATCTTCATCACTCCGCGCGTGATCAAGATTTAACCTTGGGAGCGGATCATGAAGAGTCAGCGTGCCGTTCTTGTCCTCCTGCTCGCCGCCGCGCTGGTGGCTTCGAGCTGTAACAGCCGCGCCGAGCGCACCGACGGCACCGTTCTGCTCGAGGTCAGCAGTCTGGGGACCGTACCGGTCAGCCTGTCGCTGAGCCAGGCCGCGAGTCAGTCCGGCAGCTTTCAGCTTCCGCTCGTGACGCTGGTGAACGTGCTCAAGGATCCGGCCGGCGTCGGCTCGAGCTTTCAGGACATCGAGCTGAGGACCTACCAGGTCACCTACCGCCGGCGCGACACCGGCACCCGCGTGCCCCCTTCGATCACGGGGCAGATCTCCGGTACCGTGCCGGCCGGCGGCACCGGAACGCTGACCAACCTCCCTTTCTTCACCAACAACCAGTTGCTCAGCGTGCCGCTGAGCGACCTGACGAACTTCGGCAAGGATACCGAGACCGGCTCGGCGGTCATCGTCCTGGACGTCTCGTATCAATTCTTCGGACGTACCGTCTCGGGCGACGACGTCGCTTCGCAGGTTTCCTCGTTCACGCTCGAAGTTCTGCCTTGAGGGATGTAGGAGCTCACGTATGAAACTCTTCCGGAACGCTTCGCTTCTGTTCGCTGCGTCCATCCTCGCGGCAGCTCTCGGCTGCACGTCTTCGCCGACCGAGCCGCACAGCACGCCGGCGACTCCCAAGCCGCCGGTGACGCCCACGACCTACAACGTCGTGGTCACCGCCAACCCGCCCACCATCATCACGGGCGGCACCGGCTCGAGCACCGTCACGGTGGAGGTGCACCGCACCGACACCGGAGCGGCTCCGCCGGATGGGTCGCAGGTTCAGCTGGCCACCACCCTGGGCGCCTTCGGGTCGGCCAGCGGCACGCAGGCCACCACGCTCCTCCTGGTCAACGGGCGGGCGTCGGCGGCGCTGTTCGCGGGCGCCGACGTGGGGACGGCCGCGGTGAGCGCGTCCTTCGGCGGCGCCACCGGCGCGGCCAACGTCATGATCGGCTCGCCGGCCACCTTCTTCATCTCGTCCGTCTCGCCGAACATCGGCGACGCGGCAGGCGGCCAGCAGGTGACGATCCTCGGCGGCGGCTTCGGCCAGCCGGTCCGGGTGACCTTCGGCGGCGCCGCGGCGACGGTGAAATCGGTGAATTCCTCCCAGATCGTCGTCATCACCCCTTCGGCGGCGGCGGCGGGCGTGCCGGTCACGGTCGGCACGACGGCCTCGGTCGCGGTCATGGTGACCAACCACGTCAACCAGGTGAACCAGCAGCAGGATTCGATCGACCGCGGCTTCACCTACTCGGTGGGCGGCAGCGGCGGCGGCCAGCCGTCGGTCTTCTCGGTCAGCCCGGCCTCCGGCACCAATGAGGGGGGCACCCGCGTCACCATCACCGGCACCGGCTTCGTGGCTCCTGTCCAGGTCCTGTTCGGCATCGGCACGAGCTCGGCCAACTTCAACGGCGTCGAGGCCACGATCGTCTCGGTGAGCCCGACCCAGATCGTCGCCGTCACTCCGGCGGCCCATGGGTTCGGCTCGAACCTCGACAACATGCTGGTCGACGTCCTGGTCAAGGAGCCCAACAGCGGTTTCAGCGGGGTCGGCTCGCAGCAGTTCAAGTACGGGAGCAAGGTGCAGATCACCTCGATGTCCACGGGCACGGGCTCGTACCTCGGCGGCACCAAGGTCACCATCTTCGGCTCCGGCTTCGAGGGTCCCGTCGCGGTCTCGTTCACCTTCACCAACCCGGCCGTCTCCGTGGCCCAGCAGGTGGTCTCGGTCAGCGGCACCGAGATCCAGATCCTCACCTCCCAGGCGCCGATTCCGACGGCGTGCCCGAAGAACGGGATCGTGTCGTCGAGCAGCGTGGCGGTGGTCAACATCACCACCGGCGACAGTGCCACGGCGTCCATCGGCTTCAACTTCCAGCTGCCGACGCCGAGCATCACCTCGTTCAACCCGAACAGCGCCCCGGCCGGCCAGACCATCACGATCAAGGGCCAGAACTTCAGCCCGCAGAGCTCGTCGGTGACCTTCGGCACCTCCAACGGCAACTCGGCCCAGATCCTCCCCGGCGGTTCGTCGATCGCGCTCAGCGTGGTGGTGCCTCCGGCGCCGTCGGGCTTCACCTTCAACACGGTGCCGTGCGGCACCGGCGGCACCGGCACCAAGATGGTCGCGACGCCGATCGCCGTCACGGTGACGGACAACAGCACCGGCTGCACCTCGGTCACCAACAACACGTTCCAGCTCATTCCGGCCGACACGACGACGTGCTCCGGCCAGACGCAGCAGACGCCGCCGACGGCCAGCTTCACGGCGACGCCGATCGACGGTCACACCTTCCAGTTCGTCGATTCGTCGACGGCCTCGAGCGCGACGATCGTCTCCTGGCATTGGGACTTTGGGGACGGCAGCAGCAGCGCGGCGCAGAACCCGAGCCACCCCTACTCGGGGCCGTTCCCGCGGAACGTCTCGGTCAAGCTGCAGGTGACCGACTCGAACGGGCTGACCTCCAACCAGGCGGTTCAGGTCATCACGGTGCCTGGGCCGTAAGGCTTCGGCGCTTTTCCTTCCACTCTGAGGGCGGTCGTCTGGACGGACGGCCGCCCTCGTTCGTATACTGAGAACTATGAACTACCGTGCTGTCACTCCGCTCCTGCTCTCGCTGGCCCTGCTGCCCGTCCTGCTGCCGATCCTGGGCTGCGACAAGGCCGCGCCGGAAGCCCCCGCGGGCTCGATCCTCGCGATCAGCGCCAATCCCACCCGGATCGCGCTGAACGGCCAGTCCATCATCACCATCATCGGCCGCCAGCCGGATGGCAATCCGCTGAACCCCGGTACGGAGATCCTGCTGAGCGCGACGCTGGGCTCGATCACCACGCTCGTGACCACCGACCGCAGCGGTATGGCGACGGCGACGTTCACGTCGGATGGGGAGCAGGGGACGGCGACGATCACGGCGTCGACCGGCGCCGGCGGGACGACGACCGGCGGCGGCGCGACGAGCGATTCCACGGGCTCGAGCTCGGGCGTGCTGACCACCAGCATCGGTATCCCGGTCGGCATCCCGGCCGGCCAGTCGGCGACGTCGGTCACCCTGCAGCCCACTCCCACCTCCCTGACGCCGGATGGCGGAACCGTGTCTCTCCTCGCGGTGGTGCGGGACCAGAACGGGCAGCCGATCGCCGGTCAAGGGGTGAACTTCTCCACCGACCTCGGTACGCTCCGGTCCAAGGGCACGACCCAGACCACCAACTCCGCGGGCGTCGCCAAGGACGTCCTCACGCTGAGCATGCTGGATCTGGCGAACAATGCCTCGACCGTGACCGTGACCGTGCAGACGGTCGGCAACGACGGCAAAGTGGCCACCGCGATGTCGACGGTCCACATTCAGGGAGGAGCCCGGCCGGTGGCTTCCTTCAGCTATCAGATGGGCACGACGACGAACAGCGTCCAGTTCATCGACACTTCGACGTCGTCCGGAACCCTGACCTACTCCTGGAACTTCGGAGACACCGGGAGCGCCAATGTCTCGAGCCCGATGCACACCTACACCTCGGCGGGCACCTACAACGTCGTGGAGACGGTCACCGACGCGTCGTCCGGGTTGAGCGACACGGCGACCGCCCAGGTCACGGTGCCGGTCACCACGCCGGGCAACGGCAGCTAGCCCGGCTGAAATCCGCGATCCTCGTCGGGGCGCAGCACGCTGCGCCCCGACCCGCTTCCGGATCGCGCCAGGAAGGCCAGAATGGCTGTATGTTGCTATAATGCCGCCACTTTGCCGCCACCTCCGATGCCTCCCGTCCGCTCCCCGCTCGTCCAGACTCCTCCCGAGGTGTCGGAAGGATGAGTGACGGCGCGTTCCCGGACCGCCTCACCCAGCTCAAGAACCGCTGGGAAGCCGACCCCTCCTCCCGCGTTTTCCTGCAACTGGCGGAGGAATATCGCCATCAGGGGCGGGTCAAGGAGGCGCTGGCGGTGCTCGACCGCGGGCTCAAGGAGCACCCCGGATATCTCTCCGCCCTGGTGGCGAAGGGGCGGTGCCACCTCGAGCTCGGCGAGCCCGAGGCGGCCCGCGGAGTGCTGGAGCGCGTGGTCAAGCAGGACGCCACGCAGATGGTCGCCAACAAGCTGCTGGTGCGGGCGTATCTCGACACCGGCGAGCCCGAGAAGGCTCGCGAGCGGCTCGATCTGTATAGTCTGCTGAACGATAGCGACCCCGAAATCGAAGAGCTGCGCCGGAGGCTTCGCGCGATGGAACAACCCCCACAGGCCACCCCGACGCCGGATCGTCGCGGGGACGTCTTCGATCTCGGCTTCGCGGCCCCGGCCGTGACGGCCCGGCACGGCGCCGAGGACCTGTTCGATCTCGACGTCCCGGTGCCCCGGCCCGCGGCCGTCGCACCGTCCGCGCCCCCGGCGCCGTCGCCTCCCGCAGCCGCCGCGTCCGCCGTCCCCGCAGGGCCGGCGGTGGTCGAGGCGGCAGAGGAGCCCGAGGCGGAGGACGTGCTCTTTCCCGGCCTCGGCTCGCGGGAGCGCCGCAGCCGATATCTCCGATCGCTCGCCGCCGAGGGTCTCTTCGGTTTCGAGGCTCCCGTCGAGCCGCCTGTTTCGCAGCCATCGGTTCCGCAGCCATCGGTTCCGCAGCCGGCCGCGCCGCCGGCGCCCGCGGCGTCCACCGTCGCCGAGGAACCCGCCTGGGCCTTGCGGGAGCCCGCGAGCCCGGTCTTCGCCGTGCCGTCGCTGCCGGCCGAGCTCTCGCCAGGGCTGGAGCCGCTGATGGCGGAAGAGATGGATCCGGGGCCTGCTTTCGATCTGGCGGCGCCCGCTCCCTGGACCTCCGAGCCGGAGCCCGCCGCGGCTTTCTTCGCCGAGCCGTCGTTCGCTCCTGAAGCGGCGCCTCCTCCCGAGCCTGTGGCGGCTCCCGAGCCAGTCTTTGCGCCCGAACCGGAGCCTGCTCCCGAGCCGGCTCCCGAGCGGGTGGCCACGGCGACGTTGGGCGAGATCTACCTGCGGCAGGGCCATCTGGGCGAGGCGAGACGGATCTTCGACGAGGTCCTGCGCCGCGAGCCCGACAACGCGGCGGCGTTGGAAGGGTTGACGCAGCTCGCCGCCCGCCGCGAGGAGCGTCGGCCGCTCGCCGCCGGCGACCTGCTCGCCGGCTACGAGCCGGGAGAGGAGGGAGGAAAGATGGAGGCCAAGGCCCGGAAGGTCTTTCTTCTCAACAGCTACCTGAAGCGCCTGCGGCGGGGGGGCCAGCGCGATGTTTCTTGAGCAGTTGAGCCGCATCAGCAACCGGATCGAGGGCGCGGTCGCGCTCTCCCTGGTGGCCAAGGACGGCATGCCGGTCGAGTCGTTCAGCTCGGACCCGGACCTCGATCTCGACGTGCTCGCGGCCGAGCTGATCGCCCAGGCGCGGTCGATCAGCGAGAACCACCGCGACCTCGACGTCGGCGAGGTGCAGCAGCTCTCGGTGATGACAGATCGGCTGACGCTGATGGTAAGCTCCGTCGCCTCGGACTATTATCTGCTTCTCGTGCTGGGCCCCGAGGGGAACTACGGGAGAGCCCGGTTCGAGCTCCGGCGAGCGCGTCTGCTCCTGGAGGAAGAGCTCTCCTGACCCGCGCGGGAGATTTGGCAAGGGGACGTCCACGTGCTGACTTTTGAACAGATCAAGGAACTCATCGAGCTGGTGAGCCAGAACCGGCTCCAGGGCGTCGAGCTGGAGCGTTCGGGCTTCCGCCTGAAGATCGACGGCCAGCAGCCGGCGCAGACTGTCGCCATGGCGGCACCCGCCGCGGCACCGGCCGCCGCGCCATTGCCGGCTTCCACGCCTGCTCCTGCCGCCGCTCCCGTGGCGGAAGCGGCACCGGCCGCCGCACCTGCCGCCGCCTCTCCGGCCGGCGGACCGCCACCCGGCCACGTGGTCACTTCGCCGATCGTCGGCACCTTCTACCGCTCGGCCTCGCCCGATTCCGCGCCATTCGTCGAGGTCGGCTCGCAGGTGAGGAAGGGGCAGGCGCTGTGCATCATCGAGGCGATGAAGCTGATGAACGAGATCGAGTCGGACGTCGACGGGGTGGTCACCACGATCTACCCGCAGAACGCCCAGGCGGTCGAGTACGGCGAGCCGCTCTTCGTCGTCAAATGAGCCAGGGCTCTCCGATGTTCAAGAAGATCCTGATCGCCAACCGGGGCGAGATCGCGCTCCGCATCATCCAGGCCTGCAAGGAGCTGGGGATCCAGACGGTCGCCGTCTACAGCACGGCCGACCGCGACAGCCTCCACGTCACCTACGCCGACGAGGACGTCTGTATCGGTCCGCCGCCGTCGAAGGGGAGCTACCTCAACATTTCGAGCATCATTTCGGCCGCCGAGATCACCGGCGCGGACGCCGTCCATCCGGGCTACGGCTTCCTGGCCGAGAACGCCCACTTCGCCGAGGTGCTCGCCGAGTGCCGGATCGGCTGGATCGGCCCTCGCCCCGAGGTGATCCGCCTGATGGGCGACAAGGCCAAGGCGCGGCAGATGGCCCAGGCGGCGGGGGTGCCGGTGCTCCCCGGCAGCAAGGAGCCGCTGGAGGACGCCGAGCAGGCGGCCCGCCTGGCGGCGGACGTCGGCTATCCGGTGATCCTCAAGGCGTCGGCCGGCGGCGGCGGGCGCGGCATGCGGATCGTCCATGCCGAGGCCGACCTCGCCGGGCAGCTCGCGGCGGCCCGCGAGGAGGCGGAGAAGGCTTTCGGCGACGGCTCGGTCTATTTCGAGAAGTATCTGGTCGAGCCGCGGCACATCGAGTTCCAGGTCTTCGGCGACACCCACGGCAAGGTGGTGCACCTGGGCGAGCGCGAGTGCTCGATCCAGCGCCGGCACCAGAAGCTGATCGAGGAATCCCCCTCGCCGGCGCTCAGCCAGCAGCTGCGCGACGAGATGGGCGCGGCGGCGGTGCGGCTCTGCGAGTCGGTCGGCTACGAGAACGCCGGCACCATCGAGTTCCTGCTCGACAGCGACGGCCGCTTCTACTTCATGGAGATGAACACCCGCATCCAGGTCGAGCATCCGGTCACCGAGATGGTCACCGGCATGGACCTGGTGAAGCTCCAGATCGAGGTGGCGGCCGGCCGCCGGCTGCAGATTCCGAACGGCCTGAAGCCGCGGGGGCACGCCATCGAGTGCCGGGTCAATGCCGAGCACCCCGACACCTTCGCGCCCAGCCCCGGACCGCTGAAGACGTTCCATCTTCCCGGCGGCCCCGGCACCCGCGTCGATACGCACGGCTACGAGGACTACGTCGTGCCGCCGTATTACGACTCGCTGGTGGCGAAGCTGATCGTGCACGACCGCACCCGGGAGTACGCGATCGCCCGCATGAGCCGGGCCCTCGACTTCTTCGTGGTCGAGGGGATCCAGACCTCGATCCCGCTCCACAAGCGCATCCTCCGCGATCCCGATTTCGTCGCCGGCCGCCTCTCCACGCGTTTCATGGAGCGCTTCCTCGAACGGGAGGCGCGGGCGAGGAGCGCCGAGGGCGGCACGGACGGCGCGGATGGCGGCAAGGGCAGTGGTACATAGATAAAATGAAGTCTGCCGTTTATGCCATCGCCGATGCCGGCGCGCTGGGAGCGGAGTCGCTGCCCGCGGCGGTGGCCGAGATGGCGGCCGGCGGCATCGGCTGGATCCAGGTGCGCGCCAAGGAGCTCTCCGGCAGCGGCTGGTACGCGGCGCTCGACGGCTGCTGCCGGGCGCTCGAAGGGAGCGGCGTCCGTCTCTGGGTGGACGATCGGGCCGATCTCGCGGCGCTCTTCCCGGTGGATGGCCTGCACGTCGGCCAGCGGGATCTGCCGCCGGCGGCGGCGCGGCGAGTGGTCGGCCGAGAGGTGCGGATCGGCCTGTCGACCCACGACGAGGCGCAGCTCGCCGCGGCGGACGCCGATCCCGACGTCGACGTGATCGCCGTCGGACCGGTCTTTGCGACCACCGGCAAGGCGAATCCCGATCCGGTCGTCGGCCTCGATTTCGTGCGCCGGGCGCGGGAGCGCACGCGCAAGCCGCTGGTGGCCATCGGCGGCATCGACGATGGCAACCTGGCGGCGGTGCTGGCGGCGGGAGCGGATTCCGCGGTGGTGCTGGGAGCGGTCTGCCGCGGCGGCGTCCGCGAGGTGCGGGCCAACTGCCGCAGGCTGATGATCGCGGCCGGCGCGGCCGAGGCTGCCGGCGCCGGGGAATGAGGATCTATCTGACCGGGTTCATGGGGTGCGGCAAGACCTCGGTCGGCCGCCGCCTGGCCCGGCGTCTGGGGATCGCGTTCATCGACCTCGACGAGGAGGTCGAGCGGCGGGCGGGGATGACGGTGCGCCAGATCTTCGAATCGCAGGGCGAGCCGGCCTTCCGCCAGATGGAAACCGAGGCGCTGCGAGGGACTCTGGAGCTGCCGGACGTTGTGGTGGCGACGGGTGGCGGCACGATGGCGTTCGAGGCGAACGCCGGTCTGATCGGCGCCAACGGCCTGGCGGTCTGGCTCAACCCCGCGTTCGCGACGATCGCCGCGCGGATCGGCGGCCGGGGCAAGACCGACCGGCCGCTGTTCAAGAACGAGTCCCACGCCCTCGCCCTCTACCGCGAGCGGCTTCCGGCCTATCGCCGGGCGGACCTGACGGTGGACGTGGCTCCGCGAGAGGGGCCGGAGGAGATCGCGGCGAGAATCGCCCTGCGGCTCGGAAGTCGCGTTACCTGATCTATGAGATATCTGATTCTATCGGACATGCACGCCAACTGGGACGCCTTCGAGACCGTCCTGCGGCGGGCCCGGCGCAAGCGCTTCGACGCGGTGCTCGTGCTGGGCGACCTGGTCGGCTATGGGGCGGCCCCCAACCAGGTGGTGGACGCCGTGCGCCAGATGGGCTCGCGGCTCTTCACGGTGCGCGGCAACCACGACAAGGTGGTGGCGGGGATCGACTCCGGCGGCAACTTCAACCAGACCGCCCTCACGGCGGCTCAGTGGACGACCGGCCGTCTGACGCCCGGCAACCTCCGCTACGTGCGCGAGCTCCCCCAGGGGCCGCTCGAGGTGGAGGCCGGTCTCGCCATCTGCCACGGCTCGCCGCTCGACGAGGACACCTACGTCTTCTCCGACGTCGACGCCTGGGAGATCTTCTCCCGCTTCGACATGCCGGTGACCTTCTTCGGCCACACGCACATCCCGTCGCTCTTCTGGCTGGATGGACGGATGCTGGGGGTGCGGGCGTTGCGCGGCACCTCGGGGCGGATCGAGCTGGCGCCCGGCGGCCGGTATCTGATCAATCCCGGCTCGATCGGCCAGCCCCGCGACCGCGACCCCCGCGCCTCCTACATGATCTACGACAGCGAGAAGCGCGTCGTCCGCTGGTACCGCATCCCCTATCCCATCGGCGCCGCCCAGAGCCGCATCCGCAAGGCCGGCCTGCCGAACAACCTGGCCGAGCGGCTGGCGATCGGGGCGTAGGGAGGCGTCTTACGCCTCCCGCTCCTCGAGACCGTTCAGGATCCGCGCCTGGCGGAAACGCTGGATCAGCGTCAGGATGCCGCCGAGCAGCACCACGTAGAGGCCCCCCCAGACGAGCTGGATCAGCGGCTTGCGGGTGACGTCGATCGACAGTTTCGCCGGCACGCCCCCCGCGTTGAGCTGCACGGCGCCGGTGCTGGCGTTGATGCCGGAGACGGCGACGATGCCACCGCCGGGGAGGGAGACCGGCGGCGAATCGACGGCGCCGGTGGCGGTGTCGAGCTTGTAGACCGGCGTCACGTTAACGGTCTGTCCGCCACGGGTGACCGCCAGCTGCGCGCCGATCGTCACCGGCTTGCCGGCCTGCATGGCGACCAGGGCGTTGCCGTTCATGTTGAGGTTGAACTGGACGAAGCGCACCTCGGTGTCGCCGACCTGGCCGGTCTGCCCCTTGGTGAGCTGCAGCAGCCGCGGCTGGCCGGGATCGAACTCGATCGGCGAGACGTAGAGGTCCTGGAACGGCGAGCTCTTGATGTCGGGGTTGACCATCATCTGCCGGGTCCGCGAGTTCATGAACATCTTGGGGTAGACGAGGAACGGCGCCTGTCCGGCCTTCGCCACCTCGACCTCCATCCGCTCCTTCTCGCGCCCCTGGGGCGGGATGTGGCGCTTGAAGGTGAGCGTCATGCCGTCGATCTCGCGGGCGACGCCCTGGGTGAGGGTCACCTTGGAGCTCTCGTCATAGCCCGACGAGGCGATGATGCCGAGCAGGATGACGCCGACCCCGACGTGCGTCAGGTAGCCGCCCAGCGCCTTCAGCCCGCCGGCGCGGTACTTGTCGATCGTCTTCTGGAGGTTGGTCGCCAGCGCCATCGCGGCCAGCAGGATGAACACCAGGTGGAAGCCGTCGCGCACCCGCCAGACCGCCGCCGCCACCGCGACGGCGATGCCGAAGGCGATCGGTAGGGCCATCTTCCGCAGCAGCTCGCGCCCAGGCGTCCCCTTCCAGGTGAGGTAGGGGACGAAGGCGAGCAGGCAGGCGATGAGCATCGCGATCGGCAGGTTCACCTTGTTGTAGAAGCTGGGGCCGACCTGGCTCTGACTGGCCATGAAATGGGTGAGCAGCGGCGCCGAGGTGCCGGCGGTGATCACCGTGGCCGCGATCAGGATGGTGATGGTGCCGAGCACCAGGAAGGTGCCGCGCGACAGGAACGGATCCTCGGTGGGGAGGGTCGGTATCTCCTTCCAGCGGGTCACGATCAGATAGAGCCCGAGCACGAAGAAGCCGCCGAGCAGGAAGGTGAGCCAGCCGGAAATGCCGAGATCGACGAAGCTGTGGACGGAGAAGTCCGCCAGCACGCCGGAACGGGTGAGGAAGGTGCCGTAGAGCACCGAGATGTAGGTCAGGAAGGTGAAGATGTAGTTGGCGCGGCGGAAGCGCCCCTTGGTGCGCTCGAGGTAGAGGCCGTGGATCAGCACGGTGCCGAACAGCCAGGGGATGAACGAGGCGTTCTCCACCGGGTCCCACCCCCAGTATCCTCCCCAGCCGAGCGTCTTGTAGGCCCAGTAGCCCCCCATCAGGATGGCGGTGCCGAGCACCAGGAAGCCGCCCAGCGCCCAGGGGAAAGCCCGCACCGCCCAGCCGTCGTACTTGCGCCGCCAGAGCGCGGCCATCGCGAAGGCGAACGGAATGGCCGAGGCGGCGTAGCCGATGAACATGATCGGCGGATGGATCACCATCCAGTTGTCCTGGAGCAGCGGGTTCAGGCCCTGGCCGTCGACCGGCGTCTGGCGCAGCATGACGAAGGGGTTCTCGCGCACCAGGATGAGGAGCAGGCCGAGCAGGGTCAGCGTGTAGATCCCCATCACCGCCGCCTCGCTGCGGCCGGTGGTCCGCCGCACCAGCAGGCCGAGCATGGTGCCCCAGAAGAGCCAGATCATGAAGCTCCCCTTCTGGCCGGCCCAGAAGGCGGCGAACTGGTAGTAGGCCGGCAGGTCCATCCCCGAATACTGGAAGACGTACTCCACCCGGAAGTCGCGCGTCATCAGCAGCAGCGACAGCACCAGGGCGGTGAGCAGGATCGACAGCGCGAAGAAGCCGTAGGCGCGGCGGGCGAAGATCAGCGAGGAGCCGTCGCCCGCGCCGGCAGTCAGGGCGCGGGCGTAGCCCCACATCGTCGCGAGGGCGAAGAACAGGGCGCTCCAGATGGCGACCGCTCCGGGCAGATAGAGATGAGACAGATATTCCACGCGGCCTCCTTCGCCCCGGCGGAAAGCCCACCGGGTGTCCCCTCAGCTGTAGGTCTTCTCGACCTCGGCGCCCTGGTACTTGCTGGGGCACTTCACCAGCAGCTTGTTGGCCTCGAATTCCTTGGCCCGGTCGTCGTAGTTGCCGATCGCCACGATGCTGATGGCGTCCTCGAAGTTCGCCGGCTTCAGCCCCTTGTAGCGCACCCGCAGGGTCTGCTTGCTCTTCGGGTCCTGGAGGGTGAAGAGCAGCGACTCGCGGTCCGACACGTAGGTGTAACTCCCTTTTTCGAGCGCCCCGGCCACCTGCACGATGCGCCCCCCCTCGCGTGCCTTCTCGTAGGAGACGTAGGGAGTCATCGAGTCCTTGAACGCCGTGAACGAGAAGGCCGCGAAGGCGACCAGCAACAGCAGGCCGAACAGGTAGAGACGATTCTTTTTCATGATTTCTTCTCCAGCTCGCGCAGCCGTGAGCCCTGGCGGAGCAGATAGAGGAACAGCCCTGTCCAGATGATCAGATTGACCGTCACGATCCAACCGAGCCCGCCGCTGACCATATGGGTTCCCCTACTCATAGAGTGCCGCGTCCCGCTCTTGGAGAGCCCGGACGCGGCACTGCAGGTTATGAATCCAGAAAAAGAGCGCCGTGAAGCCCGCCGAGCCGGCGAGCAGCACCTGCACCATGCGCGATTCCATCTCGACCTTCCCCTGGGCGTTGATCACCGACTGGGGGTGGAGGGAGAACATGATGCGCGGCATGATGAAGAAGAGGAACGGCGCCACCACCAGCCCCAGCACGGCGTAGGCCGCGGAGAGGCGGGCGCGGGTGTCGACGTCTTCGACGCTCGAGCGGAGGGTCAGATAGGCGCCGTAGAAGAGCAGGGCGAACACGATCGAGGTCTGCCGCGGGTCCCAGTTCCAGTAGGCGCCCCACATCACGCGCGCCCAGAGCGAGCCCGTGGTCGTCGCCAGGATGCCGAAGACGACGCCGAGCTCGACCGCCACCGCCGCCGACCGGTCGTGGCGCGGATCGCGCCCGAAGAAGAGGAAGCGCAGGCTCCACACCCCGGCCGAGATGAAGGCCACGAACGAGACCCAGGCCATCGGCACGTGGAAGAAGAGGATGCGGCTCGACTGGCCGATGAACCCCCGGGCGAGCGGCGCATAGAGGAACGCGCCTACGATCACGGCGGAGATCCAGAGCCAGAGCAGCCAGGCGAGAAGTTTTCTCACGGGTTCCAACTGATTATGGGTTCCATACGACCGGGAAAAGCATGAAGCCCGCAACGGTGACCGAGGCATCATACAGAAGTAGCTGGAGGAGGGCCACATCGGCGGGGTCGCCGGCGACGGCGTGGCGCGACAGATCGACGGCGATCAGCAGCAGCGGCAGGAGGATGGGGAAGGCGAGGACCGAGAAGAGCGTCCCCTTGGCGCGCGCCTGGGCGATGATCGCCGCCACCAGCGTCGAGCCCGCGGCGAGGCCGAACCCTCCCGCGGCGAGCACCGCCGCGAACAGGCCGGGCGATTTGACGTCGAGGCTGGTCATCGCCACGTAGACCGGAGTGACCAGCGCCTCCAGCGCCAGCGTCAGCGTCAGCCCGTAGAGCAGCTTGCCGCAGAACAGGGCGGACGGCGTGGCGGCGAGGCGCAGGGCGGTCGCCGTCTGCGTCTCTTCCTCCTGGACGAAGGCGCGGGGGAGACCCGCGGCGGCCGAGAAGAGGAGGATCACCCAGAGCAGCACGGGCAAAACGGCCGTCCCCTGCGACACCGAGACGCCCAGCGGCCCGAGGCTGACGCTGACCACCACCAGGGTGGTGAAGGCGAAGAGGCCGAGCGTGTTGAGGGCGTAGCGGGTGCGGAACTCGCACCGCCACTCCTTGGCGAACACCGCCCCGGCTTCAGCGGCCCAGGTCGAGGCGTCCCGCCACATCGGCGAACTCGAGGGTCGAAGGGTTGGCGACCACGGCGAGGCCGCCGGCGGCTAAGTGCTCGGCGAGGAGCTCGCGGGCGATCCGCTCGCCGGGAGCGTCGAAGTTCTGGAACGGCTCGTCGAGGAGCAGGAGGCGCGGCGCGTGGAGGAGCGCCCACGCCCAGCGCAGGCGCTGCCGCATGCCCGAGGAGAGCGCGCCGGCCGGACGGTCGAGCGGCAGCCCCAGGCGGTCGAGCACGGCAAGCCCCCGCGCCGGCGTCGTGCGGCGCAGCCGGGCGAAGAACGTCAGATTCTCCTCCACGCTCAGCTCGGCATAGAACGCGAGATCCGGCGTGACCACTCCGGCCCGGCGTCGACGGCCGGCGGCGTCGACGGCCTGATCGGCTTCCCGATACTCGATCGTCCCGGCGTCCGGCGCCAGCAGGCCGGCGAGACAGCGCAGGAGCGTGCTCTTGCCGGAGCCGTTGGGACCGGTGACGAGCAGCATTTCGCCGGGACCGACGGCGCCGGAGACGCCGGTCAGCACCGCCAGCCGGCCGAAGCGGCGCCGGACGTTCTCGAAGCGGAGGGTGGACACGGGAGGACTATACCTGGGACCGCCGGCGTCCCGCCGGCTCTAACTCCGCTTTTTACTAGTACCAGCTCGTACCACGTCCCCGAAGCTCGATCCGGGCTCTGGAGTCGCGGTCGCGGTCCTTGACCCGTGGGTCGCGGTCCTTGACCCGTGGGTCGCGGTCCTTGACCCGTGGGTCGGTACTGGGCCTTTTTGAAAATCAGCCGTCTGGGCGGTAACGGGACGGGGTGATATGGGTTACCGTCTTCTCCCGAAGGGAGAGGACGGTCCTCTCCGTAGTACAGCCAAGCGGCCCGGCGGGGTGCTGGAACACTTCCGCCGGACCTAACCCGAGCAAAGGGAGTACCTATGCCCGAGCTAGTTTCAGATTCTAGCAGTCTGCCCGATGTCCCTCCCGAGGACTGGGAGCGCCTTCCCGCCTTCCGGGAGACGTTTTTGATGTACATCACCCCTCCCGGCTACGTCGCCGCCCTCCAGACCATGGGGGAGATGCTCTACTCCCTCATCCTCAACAACCCCGCCGAGTGGCCCGGATGGCCCGAGAGCAGCACCCGCACGGAGATGCGCGCCGCTGGCGCCGATCTCCGCCACCTGCAAGGCTTCCTACGGAGCGTTGAGAAGGAGCGGGAGGTGTCCAGCCTCGACGCGGAAGACGCCTATCTCGCCTTGATGGCGGGCAAGCTTTCCCGCAAGCTCGCCCGGATGGCAACCTGGATCGAGCGCGAGCTGGCGGGGGTGCCGTGAGCAACCGGCGCGCCCTGGGACATCCCCGCTGGCGGGAGGGCTTCCGCGAGACGTTCCTGGTGGTGTTCACGCGGAAGGGGGATGCCTCCGCCCTGCGCCGCCTCACGCTCCTCCTCTCGGAGCTGTACATCTGCGCCGCGCCCCGCTGGTGGCCCTACCCTGAGGGTAGCGAGTTGAATGCCGTCCTGCGCGCCGTGGTGGCCGATCTGCGCCACCTACGGCACGTTCTGGCATGGACGGGCGGGGGGAACACCTACGGCATGGAGCAATCCGCGCTCGCTCACTTCGCGGGCGGTCTCGGCGGCGAGCTGGAGGCGGTCGCCGCGTCGATCGAAGGCGCGATGGCGGACCCGAAAGGCACCCTGAAGCGGCAACAGGCTACCTCCGATGCCGCCGTCTTCATCCGGCGGGAGGTGGTGCGGTGAAGGTCGCGTCATTCACCGTCCATGCCGATGTCCGCCAGAGTGCGAGATGGAAGCAGGCGGCCGAGGGTGAAGGTTTTGCTTCGGTCGGGGCTTGGCTCGCCAGGGCGGCGGATGTCTATCTGAAGGTCCGTGCTCGGGCCGGCCTCCCGGTACCTCTGGCGTGGAGCAAGGGCGCGTTCTCGGTCCAGCTCATGAGCGGGGCGGAGATCCGGGTTTCCGGCATGGTCTCCCCACCCTTCGCCTACTTCCGGGGCACGTCCCACGGGACGGACCGGAACAAAGGGCGGTCGCTGGTGCATCTCGCCAGCGGCAGGATCATCGCCACCCTCCGGCGGTCGGCTCAGGCGCGTTCGCTCGCGTCCGAGCTTGCCCCCGTCCTCCTGCGCGGCGAGCTGCCGGAGCTGCTGCCGGTGATCGAGCGCCGCCTACGCGAAGCGTAGTAGAACTGCACGGGGCGGCGCCTGCAAGGGCCGCCCCGTGCCATACTGGAGACCTTATGAGCAAGAAGCCAAAGCCAGATTTCACGCAGGTTGCCTTCCGAGTGGGTCAGCAAGCGGCACACCTGGAACCGCCCGTCGAAGAAATGCAACCGCTCTCACCAAAAGCCGCCGCCGGGCGCAAGGGCGGCGTCAAGGGCGGTGCGGCCCGCGCAGAGCGTCTCTCGCCTGAGGAACGCAGCCAGATCGCCAAGAAGGCAGCCGAAGCCCGGTGGGCAAAAGTCCTAGTAGACTAAAGCGGCTTACAGTTCTGGAGCACCGCGCGCTCCAACAAGTGCGGCTCATTACGGCGGTGTCGAAATATTAGCTCTGAATAGGGAGGCGAGGGTCTTGGGTCGATCGACCACCCCGTAAGAAGCAAACCATAGCGCTGAAGGATCGCAACTAAACAGAAGCGGGCAGCGTGTCCGTTACCATTCGCGTAGGGATGGATGGTGAGAAACTCAACAAAGATTCGACAAGCAAAGGCCACTACGTAAGTCGCCCGCTGGGCAGCAGATAATTGCGCCTTGGGAGCTTTGAACGCGTCGTCAAGGCCTGCAAGGCCGGCACGAATAGTCACCGCAAGCTCTGCCATCCGACCAGAGACAGCATCCGGGGAGACTCCAACCAGCGGGTCGCTAGGAACGTAAACTGGGTAGCGCTTTAGACAATGATACTTCTCGCCACGATAATGGCCAGCGAAGTATCCGTAGTCCGGCGGGCAAAGCTCTTCGAAGAGTTGGAGATGAAAGGGGCGGGTATCGGCAACCGCTTCGCTCGCCTTAATCCGCCCCTCCCGAATCCAAGAGAACAGCTTGTCGTTACCGCGAGTTAGAACCTCCGTCTTTCGCGGATGGTCCTTATACTCAAACTCCTCTGGGCAGTCGAAGGGTTGCATGCATTGCTAATCGTCAAACTGCGCAAAGTCTGCTGCTAGCGTGCCGGCCCAATTTTCCGGGTAACCTGCTGGCCGGGCGAGCACTTCCTCCGCAAGGCTAACCATGTCAGCGGGACGATCCAGCGGTATGCCTTTGCTTAGGCCCGCCAAAAGGTCAGCTACTAACGGCGGAGTCGGGCAAGAGACAAGGACCAACTTAGAGACAACCGTCGTAGATTTAGGAATCTCGATCGTCATGGATGACCCACCCACGTCGTAATGGATGGCCGGAAGGGCGACTGGAACCGGGCTCATGGTTTTTCTCCTTCGTTCGATTCGGGCATGCTCTGGAGGATCTCCTCCGTGGCATCTCGTAGACGAACCAGCGTCTCGCGGTCCAGTAAGTACTTCTCTTTGATGAAGATGCGGACCACGGGCACCGGCTCAGGCGACAGCTCTCCGCGAAGTTGCTCTACCGCTGCACGCAACTCAACTAGATCCACAAAACCAGGTTCTAGGAGAACTTGATTCCCCACTCGCGTAAAGGCAAAGTGGAATACAGGAATCGGCGGGACGTCCGGTGGCAAGAGGGGCGTTCGTTCCAGTCTTACGACCTCATTGGCCATTCCGGTCTCCCCTGTTTCACCTAGCATACTTCACTCTCCGTTGAAAGACACACTTCAAAGACGAATGGATTTGGATTGCGTGAAGCGTGCCAATCATAGGATAGGTGTTCATGGATAAGGCAAGGGGGACAAAGAAGCGCATTCGCTCCCAAGGCCGCTGCTTGACAAAGCCATTCTGTTCAAGCATAATAAGTCATCATGAATCGTATGGACACGAAGCGCCGCGCCGCCATCGTTGCCGCCCTGGTCGAAGGGGTTGGAATCCGCTCCACCTGCCGGATGACGGGTGCCTCCAAGGGCGCCGTCACGAAGCTGATAGCGGACCTCGGTCCGGTCTGCGCGGCGTACATGGATCAGGCTTTCCACGACCTGCCGTGCAAGACTTTAGAGGTCGATGAAATTTGGGCGTTTTGCTACGCGAAGGCGAAGAACGTCCCGGCGGAAAAGAAGGGGACCTTCGGCTTTGGCGATGTCTGGACCTTTACGGCGATCGACGCCGATACCAAGCTGATCCCCTCCTACATGGTCGGCTCGCGGGACGCGGGGACGGCGACCGAGTTTTGCCAGGACTTGGCGAGCCGCCTGTCCTACCGGCCGCAGATCACGAGCGACGGCCTCAAGGTCTACATCGGCGCACTGGAGGATGCCTTCTCGGGCGAGCTGGACTACGCGATGCTTCAGAAGATCTACGCGGCGGCTCCGGGCGGGGAGACGCGCTACAGCCCGGCGGAATGCACCGGCATTCAGAAGCAGGTGATCTCCGGCAACCCGGACCCGAAGCGGATTTCTACCTCCTACGTCGAGCGGGCGAACCTGACCATGAGGATGGGGCTCCGGCGCTATACGCGGCTCACCAACGGGCACAGCAAGAAGCTGGAGAACCACTGCGCCGCGCTGGCGATCTTCTTCATGCACTACAACTTCGCCCGCATCCATTCGACGATCCGGTGCTCCCCTGCCATGGCCGCCGGCGTCACGCCGCACCTGTGGTCGGTCGCGGAGATCGTCGCGCTGCTTCCGGCCGAAGCGCCCAAGAAGCGAGGAGCCTACAAGAAGAAGGCGGCGGCCTAGATTTTCAAAAAGGCCCAGTACCCGTGGGTCGCGGTCCTTGACCCGTGGGTCGCGGTCCTTGACCCGTGGGTCGCGGTCCTTGACCCGTGGGTCGCGGTCCTTGACCCGTGGGTCGCGGTCCTTGACCCGTGGGTCGCGGTCCTTGACCCGCGGGTCGCAGTCCTTGACCCGTGGGTCGCAGTCCTTGACCCGCGGGTCGCAGTCCTTGACCCGCGGGTCGCAGTCCTTGACCCGCGGGTCGCGCGGAACGCGGCCTTGACTCAACGGGCGCTAAACCCGGAACGAACTTCGGGGACGTGGTACTAGTTTGAGTTAGAGCCGGCGGGACGCCGGCGGTCCCAGGGGGATCGGGTGCTAGCATCGTCCGACTATGAAATGGACGATCGCCTGTCTCCTCCTGCTCCTCGCCTGCGCCCCCGCGCCCCGCCCTCAGACGACGGCGGACGCGCGGAACGGCGAGACGCCGAACCTGGAGGAGCGCGCGCTGCTGCTGCTGCTGGTCGACCGCCAGAGCTATGACGAGTTCACCGTCCAGCAGGCGCTCAAGGGGGATGCCTCGCTGCGGGAGGAGCTGGCGGTGTCGCTGGGGCGGATCCCCGACCCCCAGGGGTTGCTGGCGCTCAAGGGGCTGCTGATCGACGACGCGCCGGCGGTGCGGCGCGCGGCGGCGTTCTCCATCGGTCTGCTGGGCGACCCGGAAGGCCAGCAGCCGCTCTTCGCCGCCGTGCGCGACAAGGACCGCGAGACGGGCGTGCTGGCCGTCGAGTCGCTCGGCCGTCTGGGCGGCCGGGTGGTGGACGTGCTGGAGGCGCTGCTGCCGCTGCCGGAGCCGGAGCGCTGGGCGCGGCTGCTCCCCAACCTCTTCCGCTTCAAGGACGAGACCGTGGTCTCGCTCGCCGAGCGCGGCCTCGCCCAGACCGACCCCGAGCTCCACGCCCGCGCCGCTTTCGCCCTGGCGCGCGAGCCCAAGGCGGAGGGCCTCCCGACGCTCCGCAAGCTCCTCGCTGATCCCGCGCCGCGCGTCCGCGCCTGGGCCGCCCGCGCTCTCGGCATCCTCGGCGGCGCGGACGACCTCGCGCTGCTCCGCCCGCTGCTCGACGAGCCTGCCACGGGCGATCCCGGGCCGCTGATCCAGGCCCTGCGCTCGGCCAAGGCGCTGGCCGGCGGCGGCAAGGCGAAGCCGATCGCCGACTGGACTCCACGGCTGCGCGCGCTGCTCGACGATCCCCGGCCCGGCGTGCGCGTGAGCGCCATCGATACCGCGGGAGTCTGGACGTCGTCTGAATTGAGCGCGGTGCTGGCGGCGCGCGCCGCCGCCGGCGAGACCTGGGAGCGCGGCACCGCCCTCGTGGCGTTTGCGGGGGGCGCCGCGGGCAAGGACCCGAAGGCGCTGGAGCTGGTGATGACCGCCGCCGGCGAGAAGGACGACGCCCTGCGCGCCCGCGCCGCCGAGGCGGCCGGCGAGATCGGCCTGCCGGCGGCCGGCGCGGCGCTCGAGCGGCTGGCCGGCGATCCCAGCCCGCGCGTGCGCTCGGCGGCGCTCTCCGCCTGGCTGGAGGGCGATCCCAAGGCCTCCGACGTCGCCCGCAGGGCTCTCGCCGATCCCGACGTGACCGTGCGCGGCACCGCCTTCGACTGGCTGACGACGCATCCGGTCCTGCCCCTCGAAACGATCGGCACCGCGCTGCCGGGCGTCTACCAGGAGGGGACGGTGGAGGCCGGGCTCGCCGCCGTGCGCGCCGTCGCCGCTCGCGCCACCGGCGAGCCGCTGGAGCGTGGCGCCGCCATCGCCGTGCTGGAGAAGCTGACGGAGGGAGGACCCTACGTGCTGCGGCGCGAGGCCGGCGAGAGTCTCGGCAAGCTCGGCCGGCCGGTGCCGCCGCTGGCGCCGGCCGACCAGGGGAAGGACGTCGAGATCTATCGCCAGATCGTGCGGCGCACCCGTCAGCCGCGCACGGTCGAGATCCGCACCCAACGAGGGACGATCACGGTGCGGCTGGCCTGCTCGCAGGCGCCGCTGACCTGTCTCAACTTCCTCAACCTCGCCGGCCAGGGGTTCTTCGACGGTCTCGCCTTCCATCGCGTGGTCCCCGATTTCGTCGTTCAGGGGGGCGATCCCAAGGGGGACGGCAGCGGCGGTCCCGGCTATTCGATCCGCGACGAGATCAACCGCCTGCGCTACGATCGCGGCGTGGTCGGCATGGCGCTGGCCGGCCCGGACACCGGCGGCAGCCAGTTCTTCATCGCCCTCTCGCCGCAGCCCCATCTCGACGGCGGCTACACCGCGTTCGGCGAGGTGACCGGCGGCGCCGAGGTGCTGGATCAGCTCCGCCTCGGGGACCGGATCGAGAAGATTACGGAGGTAGGGAGGTGAGATAAACTCTCCCGCCATGACCGCCAAGCTCTGTCTCGTCACGCTTTCCGCCCTCCTCCTCGCCTCCGCGCTCCAGGCCGCTCCCCAGCTGGTGGCGCACCCGGGCCCCGCGCCTGGCGCTCCCGCCGCGGTCCAGGCCGCGCCGGCGCCCG
>DATBAW010000280.1:0-2056 GCA_036271335.1 Thermoanaerobaculia bacterium | reverse complement strand
TGGTCCTCGTCGCCCTGCTCCTGGCAACGCCCTCGACGCTGCTTGCCTGGGGTCCAACCGGACACCGGATCGTCGGGCGGATCGCCATGCATCACCTGACGGACGAAGCGGCGCGGGCCGTCACCTGCATTCTCGGTCCAGAGGGGCTCGATCAGGTGAGCACCTGGCCGGACGAGATTCGTTCCGATCCCAATTGGAGCAAGTCGGCTCCCTGGCACTTCATCAGCATCGACGACGAGGAGACGCTGGAGACCACCCAGCGCGATCCCGCCGGGGATGTTCTCGAGGCGATCCAGCGGTACACGGCCGTGCTGCGCGATCCACAGGCGAGCCCGCCGTCGAAGCAGGAGGCGCTGAAGTTCCTGGTCCACTTCGTGGGGGATCTCCATCAGCCGCTGCACGTGGGCCGGCGCGCGGACCGCGGTGGAAATTCCATCAAGGTGACGCTGTTCGGCCAGGAGACGAATCTCCACTCGGTGTGGGACGCCGGACTGATCGAGAGCGACAAGCTGAGCTTCTCCGAGCTCGCGGGCTTCCTCGATCACCCCACGTTGCAGGAGATCCAGACCTGGCAGGGCTCGGCGCCGGCCGATTGGGCCGCCGAATCGAAGGCGGTGCGCGATCAGGTCTACACGATCGGCGACGGCAAGCTGAGCTACGACTATGCGTACAAGGCGATGCCACTGATCCGGCGACGGCTGCTGCAAGCGGGCGTGCGGCTGGCGGGGTTGCTCAATTCGATCTTCGCGCAGCCGGGGCCTTCGCTGCCGTAGGGAAGACTTAAAGCGTCTTCAAACTCCGTAGGGGCGGCCCTATGTGGCCGCCCTGCTCGCGAAAAGGCAACCCCCCGCTCAAGGCGGCCACATAGGGCCGCCCCTACGAAAGCCGCAGGGTTGATCCTGGTTCTGTTGGCTCACTCCGCTCCCACGATCCCCAGAATTTCGCGGCCATATTTCTGCACGATCGTGGGGCCGATTCCAGGAACGTTCAAGAGATCGCTCTCGGTCCGCGGCAGGCTGGCGGCGAGGGCGGCGACAGTGCGGTCGGTGAGGATGCGGAAGGCGGGCACGCGGCGGCGCTGGGCTTCGGCGCGGCGCCAGAGCTTGAGCGCCTCCACGACCTGCGGCGAGACCAACTCGGGCGCGGCCTCGGGGCCCAGGCTGTCGGGGAGGAGGCCGGCGGCGATCTTCTTGCGGATGCTGCGCGGCTCGCCTTTGTCGGGGCGTTCGGAACGCGCGCGCTTCTTGCGGGCGCTCGGCAGCTCGTCGGTCTGCTCGACGCCGGCGAGGGCGTCGGGTTCGCCGCGGTAGCCTTCCGGCGTCAGGATGGCGCGCTGGAAGCGGATCGTCTTCCCATCCTTTTCGAACTCGTCCTCGGCGATCCGCAGCAGGCCGGCGCGGACCATGCCGCCGAGCAGGCGCTCGAAGGATTTGCGGTCGGAGAGCGCCTCGGGGCAGGTCTCGCGGTAGAGCTGGCCGGTGGACTGCGCGTCGCGGCCGCGCAGGGCGGTGAGCACGCGATCGACGAGGCTCTTCTCCAGGGCGTTGAGCGGCCGGCGCCGGCGGACTCCGGCGTCGGCGGGCGCGCAGGCGTCGCAGAGGCCGCAAGCCTCGCCCGAGTCCTCCTGATCGCCGAAGTGGCGCACGAGGTGGAGCATCCGGCAGCCGTGGGACTCGGCGTAGCGGCTCATCAGCTCGAGCTGTTCGAGCTTGTGGTCGCGCTGGGCGGTGTAGGGGCGCTGCCAGGCGGCGGCGCCGACGGCCACGTTGCCGTCCGGATCGACCAGCGCGCCGCCGTGGATCCAGAGCTTCTCCAGTGCCTTCTCGAAGACCTCCTCGTCCATCCCCAGGCGCTTGCGGACTTGGCCGTCGATTTGGGGCTCGGCCTTGAGCGCGCGGAAGATCCGCTCGAGGTCGTCGACGGCGGGGTAGTCGCGGCCATGGAACCATTCGTGGTTGCGGCGGTCGGCGTAGGAGTGCAGCAGGATCGCCCGCGAGAGCTTGCCGTCGCGGCCGGCGCGGCCGATCTCCTGGTAGTACCCCTCGACGCTGCCGGG
>DATBAW010000279.1:0-14894 GCA_036271335.1 Thermoanaerobaculia bacterium | reverse complement strand
GCCTTCGCCTTCTCGATATCCGCGCCGTACCGCGCCGGCGGCGCGCCGGTGACGAAGCGTTGCAGGGCTTTGCGGGCCTGGTCGTTGCGGCCGAGGCCGGCGGCTTCGGTGCCGAGGTTCCAGAGGGCGTCCCAGAGGTCGGGCTGGAGGTCTACGGCCTTCTGCCAGGCGTCGATCGCCTCGCCCTTGGCGCCGAGCTGGAAGAGGGCGACGCCGAGGTCGTTCCAGGCGAGCGGCAGCTTGGGGTTCAGGGCCAGGGCCTGACGGGAGCGGTCGCGGGCCGGGGCCCAGTGGCTCAGCCGCAGCTCGACCAGCCCGAGCTGCTGATAGGCCGTGGGATTGCCGGGATCGTTCTCGATCACCTTCTGGAGCACGGCCGCGGCTTCTGTCTGCCGGCCGGTCTCGGAGAGGGCGAGGGCATAGGCGTTGAGCGACTGCGGATCGCCCAGCTTGTCCGCCAGCGGTTTCAGGAGGGTCACCGCCTCGGGTGCCCGCCCGACGTCGGCGAGGGTGAGGCCGAGCTGGCGCGTCAGCTCGTCGGAGACCACGCCCTGCCCGCGCGCCTTCAGCATGACGTCGAGCGCCTCCTGCGTATGCCCGCCCTGGAGCAGCGCCTGGGCCAGCAGAGAGTGGCCGAGCGACATGGTGGGGCGCTCGCGCACGATGTCGCGCGCCAGACGGATCGAGTCGTCGATCTTCCCCCGCATGTAGAGATCGATCACGTCGTGGACCTTCCGATCGAGCCCGATCAACCGCTTGGGATCGTCCTCCGGGCCGTAGCTGTCGCGCACGGCGGCGGAGCCGGAAATGTAGCCGAGGCTCGCCAGCCGGGCCGCGTCGTCGGGGGCGAGGTTCTCCCGCTTCGGCGGCCACTCGGACTCCTTGGGGAGCGCGGCGAAGACGTTGCGCGCCGCTTGCCGCTGCGCCTCGAAAAGGTTGCTCTTCTCGTGCGGGTCCTTGGGCAGGTCGTAGACCTCGGGGAGCGGCAGGGCGATGAACTTGGTGCCGCCGCGCAGCAGGCCGCGCAGGGGCGCCCAGCCGCGGTTGAGCGTCGCCGAGATCGATTCGAAGTAGGAATCGCCGGCGTCGCCTCCCGGCGGGGCCGGCAGGAGGAGCGAGCGGCCGGCGCGGCGCAGGCCGGCCGGCGCCTCCACCCCCGCGGCCTGGAGCACGCTGGGGAAGATGTCCACGTGCCGCGCGAAACGCGGATCGCGCGCCGGCGCGACGCCGCGCCCCCAGACGACCAGGGGCACCCGCAGCGTCCCCTCGTAGGCGAACAGGCCGTGGGTCTGCTCGCCGTGCTCGCCGAGCGATTCCCCATGGTCGGCGGTGAACACCACCAGCGCCGGCTTCTCCTTGCCGTCGAGGAACGGTCCGAGCAGCGGCGCGAGGAACGAGTCGGCGGCGGCCACCTCGCCGAGATAGGGGTTGTCCTTGAAGCGCGAGGCGAAGGGCTCCGGCGGATCGTAGGCGGCGTGCGGATCGTAGAGGTGCACCCAGAGGAAACGGGGCTTCCCCGCCTGCGCCCGCCACCAGGCGAGCGCCAGCCGCACCACCTCGTCGCCGCGCCGCTCGGGGAGGACGAAGTCGGTCTCGTTGGTCCCCTTGGGATAGTGGTCGTCGTAGACGTCGAAGCCGCGGTTGAGCCCGTACTGCGAGTCGAGCGGGAAGGCGCCCACGAAGGCGCCGGTGGCATAGCCCGCGCCGTGCAGGACGGTGGCGAGCGTGGGGTATTTCGCGGCCAGCCGGAAACCGGTGTTGTCGCGCACCCCGTGCTGGAAGGGATAGAGGCCGGTGAGGATGTTGGTGTGCGAGGGGAGCGTCTCGACGTTGTGCGCGTGGGCGTTGGGGAACACCCGCCCCTGGGCGGCCAGGCGGTCGAGCACCGGCGTCTGCGACTTCGCGTTGCCGGCGAAACCGAGGGCATCCGCCCGCAGGGTGTCGATGGTGATCAGGACGATGTCGCGGGACGCCGCCGGGACCGGCCGCGACGGCGCCTTCGCGGCCCGCGGCGCCGCGGCGAGAACGAGGATCGCCAGAGCGGCGAACGCCGCGAGATACCACCTCTTCATAGGGCGGGGATTGTAACAGCCCCCGCTTTTCGAGGCCGTCGGGAGGCCGGCTTGGATTAGAATGGCCGCGACTGACCACTACCTTACCAAGGAGGTTTCATGAAACGAAGCACGTTGGCATGTCTGGTCCTGACGGTCCTCACGGTCTGCTGCTCCCTGGTGCCGAGCTCGTCGAGCGCGGCGCAGAAGAGCTTGACCAGCCAGTTCTGTCCGATCAATCCCTTCGATTGTTGCAGGGTGATCCTGGCCGGGAATTGCTTGGTCTGCCAACAGCGTGGCAACTGCTCCGGCGGCATCGATTGAAATTTTCGCGGGAGCCGGGGTGAGCGCGATCTTTGGCGCTCCCCCTGTCTTCCCTTCAGCACCCTTAGCCCTTCAGCGCCCTCAGCCCTTCCCCTTCAGCCGCGCCACCACCGGCTCCAGCGCCGCGATCACCGCCGCCACCTCCAGCAGCTCCAGCCCCATGCCGGAGAGCAGGTTGAGCCCACCCCCCGTGTCCGGCTCGAAGCGCTGGACCACGCGCGCCTGCATCATCACCGGCGGGACGAAGGGACCGGCCGGGAACAGCTCGACGCTCACGGTCTCCTGTAGCCGCGCCGGATAGCGCGTCGAGACGAACAGCCCGCCTTGCAGGATGTCGCGGTCGAAGACCTCGAGGAATTCGTCGATGCCGGAGAAGCGGACGGAGTACGAGCCGCCCGACGGCGCGACCGGGACGGCCGATTTGATCCTGGCGGGCTTGGTCGGATCGGGCGCCCGCGATGGAGTAGCGTTGGGGACGGTCGGCGGCAGCAGGTCGGACTGCGACGAGAAATCGGAGATGACGACGGTCTGGGACGGCAGCGCGGAGGGGGGCATGGAGGAGGGGGGCGCCACGGGCTCCGCGCGGGTGACGTCGCGGGAGACCTCTCCGGTCTCGCCGAGACCGGACGGCATCAGCTCCCGCACCAGCTCCTCCACCGACAGGAAGCGCACGCCCATCCCCGACTGGTTGAGCCGCGCCAGCTCCGGCTGCATCTTCCGCGCGTGCGCGACCAGACCCTCCACCATGAAGCCGCGGTCGCGGTCGATCACCTCGACGCGGATCCGCGAGCCCGAGGGGATGGGGTTGTTGGTGGCGATGAACATCCCGGTGAGCGAGATATTTGTGGTATAGCCGACGTAGGCGGCCGGATCGCCCTGCCGCCAGAACTGGACCTGGACCCGGCGGGGTCGGCGGACGGCTCGACGGCGAGAGGTCATGGACATTTATTCTATCGTGCCACTACGCTTCACGCCGGAAATGCCGACCTTGACGCCTTCCCAGACCCTCGCTTCACCCCCCGGACAAATGACCGTGGCCGCCTGCGGCGAGGCGGGAGCAGTGCGGATCGAGTCGCGGCCGCGGCCGGCGCCCGGCGCCGGCGAGATGCTGCTGCGCCTGCGCTGCGCCGGTCTCTGCGGCACCGATCTCTTCAAGCTGAGCCATCGCACGGCGGCCGCCGGCGCGGTGCTCGGCCACGAGGTGGTGGGCACGGTGGCGGCCCTGGGCGAGGGCGTGCGCGGGTTCGCCCTGGGGGACCGTGTCGCCGTTCCCCACCACGTGGCCTGCGGCGAATGCGCGCTCTGCCGGCGTGGCAGCGAGCCGCTCTGCCCGGCCTTTCGCGAGAACCTGCTGGTGCCCGGCGGCTTCTCCGAGTGGGTGCTGGTGCGCGAGCGGGCGGTGCGCGCGGCGGCCTTCGGCCTTCCGCCGTATCTTTCCGACGAGACGGCCGTGTTCCTGGAGCCCGCCGCCTGCGTGCTGCGCGGCGTCCGCCAGGCGCGGCTGAACGAATCGAGGGCGGCCGAGCCGGGGACGGCCGTCGTTTTGGGCGGCGGCAGCATGGGCCTCCTCCACCTGCTGGTGCTCAAGGCCGTTCATCCAGACCTCCGGATCCTCCTCTCCGATCCCCTGGAGGAGCGCCGCGCCCTGGCCCTCCGGCTGGGCGCCGACGCGGCGGAAGCTCCCGGCGCGGCAGCCCTGGAGGCGGTGGCGGCGCTCTCCGGCGGCCTCGGCGCCGACGCCGTGTTCGACACGGTGGGCGGCGCGGCGCTTCTGGAATCGGCGCTGGCGCTCTCCCGCCCCGGCGGCGCCGTGGTGCTCTTCGCCCACGCCGAAGCCGAATTCGGGGACCACGCCGGCTTCGACCTCAACGCGTTCTTCAAGGGCGAGCGGCGGCTGCTGGGCACCTATTCGAGCTCGCTGGCCGACCAGCGCGAGGCCTTCCGCCTGCTGGTGTCGCGCCGGCTCGACCCGTCGCCGCTGGTCACCCACCGGCTCCCCCTCTCGCGTCTCCAGGACGCCATCGACCTCGCCCGCGAGAGGCGGGCGTTGAAGGTGCTCCTGATGCCGGACGGGGACGCGGGATGAGCGCCTCCCCTCTCCTCTCCTCCGCGCGCTCCGCCGAGCACCGGGGAGACCGGCCGGTGACGCAGACCACCGCCTACCTGATCGGCCCGGAGCGCCTGGAGATGCGCGAGGTGCCGGTGCCGGAGCCCGGACCCGGCGAGCTGCTGCTGCGCGTGGGCGCCGCCACCACCTGCGGCACCGACCTCAAGGTGTTCCAGCGCGGCGGCCACCCCCGCATGCTGAAGGCGCCGACGCCCTTCGGCCACGAGATGGCCGGGACCATCACGGCCGTCGGCCCGACCTCCTCGGGCGGCGTGGGCTCGGACGGCGGCGAGATCGAGGAGTGGCGGCCGGGCGACCGCGTGGTGGTGGCCAACTCCGCGCCGTGCGGCGTCTGCGAGTGGTGCTCGCGCGGCAGGGAGAACCTCTGCTCGCGCCTGCAATATCTGAACGGCGCCTTCTCCGAGTACGTGCTGGTCCCCCGCCGTTTCGCCGAGGTGAGCACCTACCGCCTCCCCGCCGATCTCCCCTTCGAGATCGCCGCCCTGGCCGAGCCGCTCGCCTGCGTGCTGCACGGTCTGGAGATCTCGGGGCTGGAGCGGGCGTCGGAGGTGGTGATCTACGGCGGCGGCCCGATCGGCCTGCTGTTCGTGGACGTGCTCGCCAACTCGCCCGCCGATTTTCCCGCCGCGGGCGACCACCACATCGTGCTGGCGGACCCCAACCCCTGGCGCCTGGAGGTCGGCCGCGGCATCGGCGCGCACGCCACCGTGCAGGTCGGCCGCGACGGCGGCGAGGCGGCGCGGCTCTGCCGCCGCTCCCGCACCGGCGACGGCTTCGACGTGGCAATCGAGGCCACCGGCTCCCCCGCCGCCTGGCAGGACGCCCTCGCCTCCGTGCGTCCGGGAGGCGTGGTGCAGCTCTTCGGCGGCTGCCCACCCGGCACCACGGTGCCGCTCGACAGCCACCGCCTCCACTACTCCGAGATCACCGTCAAGAGCGCCTACCACCATCGCCCCGTGACCTTCCGCCGCGCCCTCGACCTGCTGGCGAGCGGCGCCCTCCACCCGCGCGCCCTCCTCTCCGCCGAGCGCCCCCTCGCCGAGCTCGAAGCCGCTTTGCGCAGCATGCGCCGGCGCGAGGCGCTCAAGGTGGTGATAAGGCCGTAGAAAGGACCCAAAGGACTGACGCTTTATCGTCCTTGCAGTCCTTGCAGTCCTTGCAGTCCCTTGGGTCCTTGAAAGCGGCTGGGTCCTTGAAAGCGGCAATCGCGCCGATAGCGACGATGATGAATCCAGAAGCTTACGGAAACCGTAATCACTGTTTGACAAGCCTTTTCCATACTTGCCGGCGCCCATGCGGCCCCGGCCCTTTTTTTGTCCGGCGAGGCCTCACCCCAGGTCGATCACGATCTTCCCCCTCACCCTTCCGGTCGCGCTGAGCGCATGCGCCACGGCGACGCGCTCGAGGGGGAAGACCTCCTGGATCTCCGGCCGCACGCGCCCCTGATCCACCATGTGGGCCAGCAGGGTGAGATCCTCGGCGTTCTGCCGGACGGTGATCCACCGCGCCCGCTTCTTCTGGCCGAAGACGCTCGCGGCCGAGGTGAACATCGCGTTCAGGAACGACCGCGGGCCGGGGCTGGTGGTGATGTAGATCCCGCCCTGATCCGCCAGCGACGGCTCGCAATCCTGATAGGACCGGCTCCCCACGGCGTCGAGGATGACGTCCCAGGCGTCGTCGCGGCCGGCGAAGTCCTCCTCCTCGTAATCGATCGCCTCCGCCGCGCCGAGGGAGTGGACGAAATCGAGGTTCCGGCCGCTGGTGACGCCCGTCACCCGCGCGCCGGCGGCCGCGGCGATCTGCACGGCCAGATGCCCCACGCCGCCCGACGCGCCGTTGATCAGCGCCCGTTCGCCCGCCGCCAGCTCGCCGCGATCGCGCAGCGCCTGGAGAGCCGTCAGCCCGGCCACGGGGAGCGCCGCGGCCTCCACGAAGGAGAGCGACCGCGGCATCGCCGCCAGCGCCGACTCCCGGGCCAGCGCCAGCTCGGCGTGAGAGCCCCGATGCGGCCGCAGGTCGATGCCGCCGTAGACCGAGTCGCCCGGCTGGAAGCGCGTCACCTCGGGGCCCACCGCATCGACCTCGCCGGCGGCGTCGAAGCCGAGGATCAAGGGAAATTTCGCCGGCATGACGATCCGCAGGCTGCCGCGGCGCATCTTCCAATCGATGGGATTCACGCTCGCAGCTCTCACCCGCAGGCGGACCTGGCCCGGTCCAGGCTCCGCCGGATCCGGCACCTCGCGCACCTGGAGCCGCTCGCTCCCGCCATACCCGTCGATCACCGCCGCTCGCATGATTGCTACTCCCTTCAGGGCGCCCTTGCCCATTGAGCCGTCCTGCCCTCCGAATCCCTCACTCCCCCAGCCCCTCTCTCCCGTCCCCTCCCGCCCTCCCTCACCGGGAGAAAGGGGAGAACGCAAGAGAACAGCGGCCGGTATGCGGCGAGCCGCCATCGTAGGGCCCCCCTCTTCTCCCGGTGCGGGAGGGTGGGAGGGTACGGGAGAAGAGGGCCGGGGTGATGAGGGCAAACGCCACCGCCCCGCCGTCCGTACAATACAGAAGATGCACCTTCGAGAGCTGGTCCGCCGCACAAGCCTCGTCGCCGCGCTCGCCGCCGCGCTGCTCGCGGCCGCCTTTCCCGCCGCCGCGGTCGACGCCCGCGACGTCCTCGGCGTGGCTCATGCCGCCGGCCGCTACAACTTCACCGGCGAGGATTTCCTGAACGAGGGGGCCGACCGCATTCTCGATCTGGGGAGCCGGGTGATCAAGATCTTCTTCGTCCCCAGCACCATCCAGGCGCTCTACAACTTCAACTCGGACTGGTCGCCGCTGCCCCTCGACGTCGTCGAGCTGGCGCAGCGCCCCTACGTCCAGACCCTGTTCGCCAAGCCGTTCTCGACGATCATCCTGGAGATCACGCCGGTCACCGTCACGCCGCAGTTCCTCGACGGCCTCTCCGCCGACGAGGCCGCCGCCGAGCGCGACCAGATGTACCGGCTGACCAAGTACCTCCTCACCGCCTACGCCGATTCCGGCAAGACCTTCATCCTGCAGAACTGGGAGGGGGACCACATCCTCTTCGACGGCCTGGCCCCCGGCGTCGATCCCGACCCGGTGCGGATCAAGGGGATGATCCGGTGGTGGAACGCGCGCCAGGACGGCGTCGAGCAGGCGCGGCGGGAGATCGGCTCGCACGGCGTGCAGGTGCTCCACGCGGCCGAGGTGAACTTCCTCTCCCAGGCCATGGCCGGCAAGGTGACGGCGACCAACGACGTCATCCCCTACACCCACTGCGACCTCTACTCCTATTCGAGCTGGGACATCGGCTTCTCTCCCGCCGAGCTCACCCGCGCCCTCGACTACCTGAAATCGAAGGCTCCGGACAGCGCCCTCTTCGGCCGCGACGACATCTACCTCGGCGAGTTCGGCATGGCCAAGGACCACGGCGCGCCCGACGGCCAGCGGTTCGAGCGCATCCGCGAGCTGATGGAGGCGGCGATCGGCTGGGGCGTGCGCTACGCCGTCTACTGGCAGGTCTACTGCAACGAGGCGCTCCAGACCTACACGGGGCGCCCCGACAACGCGGACCTGCGGGGATTCTGGCTGATCCGCCCCGACGGCGAGAAGGCGCCCAGCTGGACCATGCTCGCCGGCCAGATGCCCATCGCCTTCCATCGCGTCGCCCTGACCAGCTCGACGAGCCAGTACGTCTCGGTCGACGGCGCGGGCAACCAGGCGGTGAGCGCCGGGCCCTGGATGCGCGGCGGCGCCTGGGAGACGTTCACCCTCAAGGACTGGAACGGCGGCGCCCTCGAGGACGGCGACCCGGTGAGCCTCCAGGCCCACGGCGGCCTCTTCCTGAGCGACGCGGGAGGCGCCGGCACGCAGGCCTTCGCCACCGCCTCGGTCGCCGGCGCCGGCGAGCGGTTCATCGTCCATAAGATCGGCGGCGCCGGCGCCATCCTCCCCGGCGACGCGATCGCCCTCGCCACCCGCTCCGGCCGCTACCTCGGCGCCGACGTCAAGGGGCGCGGCGCCCTCCGCGCCCTCCGCTTCACCCCTGGTCCCGCCGAGACCTTCCGCTACATGGCGGAGGATGAGGCCGGGGCGCCATGACAAACGTCACCTCCAACCGATGACGTTCCGGGTTGGAGCCCGGGCCCAGCTTGCGACAGACTAGGCGCCGCAAGGAGGGAGTCATCCCATGATCCGATTCAACCGCTTCATCCTCCCGGCGCTTCTGCTCGCCGGGAGCTTCGCCGGCGCGGCGCAAGCCCAGGACCCGACCACGCCGGTCGCCATCATCAACGTCCGCATCTTCGACGGCACCCGGGTGATCCCGAAGGGGACCGTCGTCTTCCAGGGGAACCGCATCGCCGCCGTCGGCGCCGACGTCCAGCCTCCCCGCGGCGCCAAGATCATCGACGGCACCGGCGACACCGTCCTGCCCGGCTTCATCGACAGCCACAATCACAACTGGGGCGAATCGCTGCAGCGCGCGCTCGTCTTCGGCGTCACCACCGAGCTCGACATGTTCACCGCCGTCGACTTCGCCCGCGACCGGCGCGCGGAGCAGGCGAAGAATGGCGCCGCGGATCGCGCCGACCTCTACAGCGCCGGTACCCTGGCCACCGCTCCCGGCGGTCACGGCACCGAGTACGGCATGACGATCCCGACCCTCACCAGGCCGGAGGAGGCGCAAGCCTGGGTCGACGCCCGCATCGCCGAGGGGTCCGACTACATCAAGATCGTGATCGAGGACGGCGCGCCCTACGGCCGCACCATCCCCACGCTCGACCAGGCGACGGTCACCGCCCTGGTCGCCGCCGCCCACAAGCGGGGGAAGCTGGCGGTGGTCCACATCAGCACCGAGGACGGCGCCAAGGAGGCGATCGAGGCGGGGGCCGACGGCCTCGCCCACATCTTCACCGACCGCGCGCCCGAGCCCGGCTTCGCGGCGCTGCTCAAGGAACACAAGGCGTTCGTCATCCCCACCCTCACCGTCGTCGAAAGCACGACGGGAGCGGCCAGCGGCAAGGCGCTGCCGGACGATCCCCGTCTCGCCCCCTATCTCCAGAGCGACGAGGTGGAGAACCTCCGCAAGGGCTTCCCCGGCAGGAAGCTCGACTTCCAGAACGCGCTCGCGACCGTCCGCCAGCTCGCCATGGCGGGCGTGCCGATCCTCGCCGGTACCGACGCGCCGAACCCGGGCACGGCCCACGGCGCCAGCCTCCATCGCGAGCTCGAGCTCCTGGTGCAGGCGGGGCTCTCCCCCACCGAGGCCCTGGTGGCCGCCACGTCCACTCCGGCGCGGATCTTCGGCCTCAAGGACCGCGGCCGGCTCGCGGAAGACCTGCGCTCCGACCTCGTGCTGGTCAAGGGCGATCCGACCACGGACATCACCGCCACCCGCGACATCCTGCGGATCTGGAAGACCGGCCACGAGGTGCAGCGCCCCAAGGCCGAAAAGAGCGCGAAGGCCGCATCGGCCCCGGCCCCTGCGGTGCCCGCGTCCGGCGAGATCAGCAACTTCGAGGACGGCACCCTGGCGGTCACCTTCGGCAACCCGTGGACCGATTCGACCGACGCGCTGGCCGGCGGCAAGTCGACCGTCGCCAAGGAAGTCGTCGCCGGCGGCGCCGACGGCAGCGGCAAGTCGCTGGCGATCAGCGGCGAGATCCGCCAGGGCTTCGCCTACCCCTGGGCCGGCTTGATCTTCCTCCCCGGCGCCAAGCCGATGGCGCAGGCCGACCTGTCGCGCTTCGGCGGCGTCTCCTTCGCGGCGAAGGGCGAGGCCGGAGCCACCTACCAGTTCATGGCCTTCGCCTTCCACCTCGGGCGGCTGCCGGCGCAGAAGACCTTCACCGCCGGCCCGGAATGGAAGCGCGTGACCGTCTCCTTCGCCGATCTCGGCCTCGACGGCAGCGACACCCTCGGCTTCTTCATCGGCGGCGGCCCGGCCCTCGGACCGTTCCGCGTCCAGATCGACGACGTGCGGCTGGAGCCGAAAACACCCGCGAAGTGAGTCCTCCCGACCTCACGGGGCGCGGCGGACGGCGCCCCGTGAGAGACTTCCCGCGATGGAACCCGTGGAACCCGATTTCAGCCTGCTGGAGCCCAAGCGCGGCTACCTCGTACCGATCCTCCTGGTCGCCACCCTCATCGTGCTGGGGATCGCGGCGCTCGTCCTGTCGCCACCGAGAAAGCCACGCAAGCTCCCACCCGAGCCTCCCCCGCCACCAGCGGCGGCGCGAGGCCCTCTCATGGTGAGCCTCCTGCCGGCCGATCCCGGGGCCGCTCCGGGGTGGTGCTGCGCGGGGGGAAAGGTCGCGGCCGGCGCCCGAGCCGACTGTGACGCCGGCCGGGGCGTCTTCTTCACGGCGGAGAAAGCAGCGCGGGGGCGCTGCGCCGTTCCTGCCAAACCCTAGAGCGACGTCCGGATCGCCCAGAGGTCGGGGAACAGGGACTTGAACAGGGTGTTCTTGAGGTACTCGACGCCCGCCGAGCCGCCGGTGCCGATCTTCATGCCGATCGTGCGCTGCACCATCTTGACGTGGCGGTAGCGCCACTCCTGCAGCCCCTCGTCGAGGTCGACCATGCGTTCGCACACCTCGCGGTTCGCGGGATCGGAGCGGTAGATCGTCACCAGCTCCCGCTGCACCCGCTCGTCCTCCGCCGGCCCCTCGGCGGCATCCCGCTCCAGCACGTCGGCGGGGATCGGATAGCCGTTGAGCGACAGGAAATGCAGGAAGGCCGTGTACAGGCTCGGCTCCTGGAGCCGCCGTTCGACGGCCAGGCGCTCCGTGCTCCCCTCCGGAATGTGCTTGGTCATCCCCTGCCGGCGGTCGCCGAGAGCGGCCTCGATCTCGCGGAACTGCACCGACTGAAACCCGCTCGCCGTATCGAGCCGGTCGCGGAACGACGAGAACGACACCGGCGTCATGGTCTCCAGGATGTCCACCTGCGAGACCAGCGTCTTGAAGATCGTCAGGATCCGCTTGAGCGACGCCAGCACCAGAGGCCGGTCGTTCCCCGCGAACGACCGCCGCAGCAGATCGATCTCGTGGAGCACCTGCTTGAACCAGAGCTCATAGACCTGGTGGATGACGATGAACAGCATCTCGTCATGCTCCTCGCCCCCGGGCGCGCTTCTGGAGGCCGGCGTCTGGAGGTCGAGGAGCTCGTCGAGACGGAGGTAGCTGGTGTAGGTGTAGGGCAAGGTCGGGTCTCCTCCCGCGGGAAGGGTACGGGAGCGGGAGGAGGGGGTCAAGGCAACTTGTCATTTAGAGGCCGGGTAGCATGCCTGTAGCCGGGACTCGTCTGGGGCACCGTGAGCAATCAAGTCCCACACATAGGGGTTGTCCCAATATCCGACGTGGGCCTGAAGGGGATTGACGACAAAGCCAAGGTCAAGAGCATGGTTCCGAACAAAAGCATTGACGAAGGACACTCTCGTCGAGGCTTCATCTGAAGCAGGACCGAGAAGCTTCCGCCAATCGGGAGGCAGTGCATAGCTCAGGAGATCATTGGGATCACTGAACGCTATAAACTGCAAGGACTTGCCTTTTCTGTGCCGTCCGATGACATTACGGACGCCTTCCAGTCCAGGAGTTCTCTCTGTGGCATAATTTGCCTCTTCTCCTGGCAGAGACTTGGTCTGATCGGAAAGCTCAAGGAGCGGCAACTGATTGGCCAGCATGAAAACTCCGCCTAAGCAGTCCTTGAAAGTCTCCATCTCAGGGTGGTGATCAGAGTTGCGCAGGGCATCAAAAACCAGCCGACTGCCGAGGCTGTGGCTGATGATGAAGACTTCGTCGTTGGCGCCCGTCGCGTAGAGGGCACCGCCGCACTTCTGGCCCGTCACCACCATACAGACAGCCTCTCGCACCGAATAATCAACTTTATCCTTGAAAGTACCAGCAAAGAGCACGGCATCAGAAATGGAATGATCGATCAACGAATCCTTGAGCGCCTGATTGACTTTCGCCCGACCCTCGGAATGCCCGAAATCAAAACCTAGAAAGTGCGCCTTGAAGGGCGCCGATAAAGTCGACCATACCAGCGTATAGAATGTATAGCATGCACCGCCATCTGACACATAATACTCCTGCTTGATGAAGCCGTAATTGTTTCCTGCATTTTCATCCTCGGGATTAGGCGTGACTGGAACAATCTTGGCGACGACCTGTTCACCCCCGCAAACACCTGGGCGCAGGCGGAGCGTTTTGACAAGGCCATCAACCAACGGCTTAGAGTAAAGGGCTTCGTTGTTTTTGGGTACGTCCTGCCCTATCCCATGCACAATCAGGATCTTTACATTCTTACCGGGCCCTGCACTGTCAAGGCCCTGGAAATCAAATCCGCTGCTAATACTTGCCGCCCTTGTATCCGGCGAGCATATTTTGATAATTTGGTTTCTGGAGCAGGCAGACAAGCCTATATAGGTAATTACGCACAGCGACCGCAAGGCGCTTTCCGCATAGCAACGCATGATTCCCTCCTCTGTCTTAAAAGCCGGGGAAGGCTAACAGGGAAGTGTCAGTAGCTTAAGCGAGCATCAGGAAGGAGGCTAGCACGCCACACTCTGAATTGGTACGCTCTTGGTAAATTCTTTACAACTCGAATCTTAGCCATGTGGCTTAGATTCTTGCAGAGCGGGCTGGAGAGGAAAGACGAATCCGAGAGGAGAATGAAGGACGGCGCTACAAGGCCTCTCGGCGTACCTCGTAGCGCCAGATGCAGGCTCCCTGATTACTCTCCCCGCGCTTCGGTCTCCGGCGCGCGGCCGAGGTCTCCGGGCATCTCGGCGACGGCGTAGGCGACGGCGATCCAGGAGGCGACGTTCTGGTCGAGATCTTTGGGATCGATCTTGTCCAGGGTGTCGTTGGCGGTGTGGTGATAGTCGAAGTAGGTGGAGGCGTCCTGGGCAAGCGAGAGGATGGGGACGCGCGCGGGGGACATCGGGCCGAGGTCCGAGCCGCCGCCCGAATCGTTGCCCCCCTGCTCCACTCCCACCAGCTTGGCGAGGTCGCCGACGAGCGGAAGCCGGGCGGGATCGACGTGCGAGGAGAGACGGTAGACCCGGCCGGAGCCGAGATCGGATTCGCCGGCCATCACGTGACGGCCCAGCTCGGCCTTGTGCGCCTCGGCGTAGGAACGGGCGCCCGAGGTGCCGAACTCCTCGTTGGCGAAGAGGACCACCCGGATCGTCCGCCGCGGCTTCTTCGGCAGCTCGCCGAGCCGCCGGGCGGTCTCCAGCATGATGCCGCAGCCGGCCGCGTCGTCGATCGCGCCGGTCCCGAGGTCCCAGGAATCGAGATGCGCGCCGAGGAGGACGACCTCCTCCGGCTTCTCGCGGCCGGGGATGTCGCCCACCACGCTCGCCGTCTCCACGTCCGGCAGGACGTGCGCGCCGAGCTTCAGGCGGAAGGTCACCGGCTTGCCCGAGGCGATCTCGGCATCGAGCAGGTCGGCGTCCGGAGCCGACAGCGCCGCCGCGGGGATCTTCGCGACGTCCTTCTGGTAGCGCATCGCGCCGGTGTGCGGCGTGCGGTTGTTGTCGGTGCCGATCGAGCGGATGACCACGGCCACGGCCCCCAGCTTCGCCGCCGCCGAGGCGCCCGCGCCGCGCACGGGGACCGCGGCTCCATAGCCGGAGGCGTCCTTCGTCCGCGCCATGTGGCCGTTGAAGAAGACGATCTTCCCCTTGACCTGCGCGGGGTCGAGCTTGGCGATCGCCTCAAGGGAGGGGACCTCGATCACCGGCGCCTCGATGCCGGCGGCGGGAGTGCCGACGCTGCCGCCGAGAGCGGCGAGGTGGACCGGCTGGAGATAGGGCGCCACGATCTCGCCCGACTCCTCGCCGCGCACCCAGTGCGGCACCATCGTCTTCTCCGTGTGGACGTTGCTGAAGCCGAGCGCCTTCATGGTGCGCTCGCCCCAGGCGACGGCATCGTTGAGCGCCTTGGAGCCGGCGGGGCGGGGTCCTACCTCCGTGGTCAGCGAGCGGACGATCTCGTAGGCTCTGGTGCCGGCGAGCGCCTCCGTGCGGAGTCTGGACGCGGTCGCGAGGACATCCTCGGGGAGACCGCCAGGGCTCTGGGCCTGGAGGGCGGCGGTTGTGATCAGGGAGGACAGCAAAACGGCGGTCCCAAGGGACCGCCGGACGACAGGAGCGAACATGGGCATTGAAGACCTCTCGTTAGGCGGCCACCGGCAGCCGGTTCGTCTGGCGAAGAGTCCGCTTCCATTCTCCGAGCGCCTGCTCGAGCGCGCTGTAGGTGAGACCCACGCGGGTCTCGTGCGGCAGGTGCTCCTCCTCCGTCATCGCTGCCTCGGCCACCGCGGCCTTCGGTTTCTGCCGGCGCTGGAGCGAGATCAGCTCGTGGAGC
>DATBAW010000278.1:0-2878 GCA_036271335.1 Thermoanaerobaculia bacterium | reverse complement strand
ATCGCCAACCCCGGCAGCGGCACGCTGCCGGTGCGGAACGCCGCCAGCGTCAGGTGCTGCTCCCAGGTGGCGATCCCCCCCTGCTCGGAGACCTTGACCGGTTCGGCCTTGGCCGTGATCTCCACCTCGCCCCAGGTCTTCCCCCAGGCCGGAAAGCGCGGGTCGGCCGCCAGATTCGCCGTCGGCACCCGAAGGGTGATCGTCGCCTGCACGGGATCGCCGACGGTGGGGGTGGCGGGCGTCAGGGCGACCGTGACTGGGGAAGGTTGGGCGAGGAGAGGAAGTGCAAGGACCCATAGGGCCATCCCCAGAGTCCAGCCCCGGAGGGGCGCAGGCATAAAGCCTGGGGCTTTAGCCCCAGGAAAGGGAGATCCAGTTGTCCCGTCAACCCCGGAGGGGTGAAGGCGGCATTGCTGCCTGCGCCCCAGTCGGGGCTCAGGGGTTGGATACGATCCGCATCCTGGGGCTGAAGCCCCAGGCTTTATGCCTGCGCCCCTCAGGGGCTGAACAACGACCGCGATCGCCTCCCTCACCGCCGCAACCTCTTCCGCCGCTGCTCGAAGAACGCCAGCAGCGTGTTGATGTACGGCCGGTCGGTCCGCAGCTCCAAGCGGTCGACGCCGAGCTTGCGGGTGAGGCGGGCGAGGTCGGCGCGCTCGCGACGGCGGTCCTCGCCGTGCTTGCGGGCGAGGCGCTTGCCGCTCACCAGCGCTGTCTCGCCGGTCTCGGCGTCGCGCAGCACGACCGGTCCGACGGCGGGGATCTCCTGGTCGCGGGGATCGACGATCTCCACCACGATCAGGTCGTGGCGGGCGGCGGCGGCCTTGAGGGCGCGGGTAGCGGGGGGACCGAGGAAGTCCGAAATCAGGAAGAGCACCGAGCGGCGCTTCAGCGTCGCCAGCACGGCGTCGAGACCCTTTTCGAGGTCCGTGCCTCCCTGGGAGGGGCGGTCGAGGATCTCGCGCACCAGGCGGAGCACGTGGGTCCGCCGCCGGCGGGGCTCGAGGAAGAGCTCCAGCCGGTCGCTGATCAGGGCGGCGCCCACGCGGTCCTGGTTGCGCAGGGCGGCGAAGGAGAGGAGGGCGGCGATCTCCGCCGACAGCTCGCGCTTGAGGATCGCCCGCGAGCCGAACGACAGGCTCCCGGACACGTCGACCACCAGGAAGATGGTGAGGTCGCGCTCCTCGACGAACTTCTTGACGAACGGCGTGCCCATGCGCGCCGTGACGTTCCAGTCGATCGACCGCACGTCGTCGCCGGGCTGATAGGGGCGGACCTCGGCGAACTCCATGCCGAGCCCCTTGAACACCGAATGGTAGTCCCCGGCGACCCCCTGGTCGACGAGGCGGTTGGTGGCGATCTCGATCCGCCGCACCTTGCGCATCAGGTCCGCCGGCAGGGCGGCGCCGCGCGGCCGGCGCAGGGCCGGGGCGCTGGGGGGAGGTTCGCGTCGGCGCAGGAAGCCCAGCATCGCGAGGACCTCGGAAGCCTAGGGCACCGGGATGCGGTCGAGCAGCCGCGCGATCAGCGCGTCGGTCGTGATCTCTTCGGCCTCGGCCTCGTAGGTGGGAACGATGCGGTGGCGGAGCACGTCGGGAGCCAGCTCCTTGACGTCCTCCGGAACGACGTAGCCGCGCCCGCGCACCATCGCCAGCGCCTTGGCGGCGCGGGCGAGGAAGAGGGTGGCGCGCGGCGAGGCGCCGAACGAGATCAGGTCGGCGAGATCGGCGAGGCCGGCTGCCTTGGGGTCGCGGGTGGCCAGCACCAGATCGAGGATGTAGCCGCGGATCTTGTTGTCGAGATAGACCGCGTCGACCACCTCGCGGAGGGCCAGCAGGCGGTCGCGGTCGAGCACGGGGTGCGCCCGCAGATCGCCGGCGACCAGCATGCGGTCGAGGATCTCCGACTCCTCCTGGCGCGACGGGTAGCCGACCTTCAGCTTCATCATGAAGCGGTCGATCTGCGCCTCGGCCAGAGGATAGGTCCCCTCCTGCTCGATGGGGTTCTGCGTCGCCATCACCATGAACGGCTCGGGGAGGCTGTAGCTCCGATCGCCCAGCGTCACCTGCCGCTCCTCCATCGACTCCAGCAGCGCCGACTGCACCTTGGCGGGCGCGCGGTTGATCTCGTCGGCGAGCAGCAGGTGGGTGAACACCGGTCCCCGGCGGGCGAGGAACTCGGCGGTGCGCTGGTCGTAGATCAGCGTGCCCACGAGGTCGGCCGGCAGCAGGTCGGGGGTGAACTGGATGCGCTGGAAGTCGATCGCCAGCGTCTGGGCCAGCGTCTTCACCGCCAGCGTCTTGGCGAGGCCCGGCACCCCCTCGATCAGCACGTGGCCGCGGGCGAGCAGACCGACCAGCAGGCGATCGAGCAGATAGTCCTGCCCCACGATCACTCTGCGCAGCTCCGCCTCGACCCGCTTCAGGGTCAGGGTCTCGCGTTCGACATTACGGCTCAGGGTAGCGACATTAGGTTCCATGTTCGGTTCCGGTTGATTCCCAAAAGTACTCCGGGTTACTCCCCAACAGCAAGGGAGATGCCAAGGGGGTTTTCCCCTCGATGTACCGAGGGAAACGGCATTCTGATCCTTCCCGTCCTCCCGTCTTCGCGGCGGGGGGATGAGCCAAATTGGCACCCGCCGGGCGATCGTCTGATACGGTTCCTCCCGTGCGCCAGCCCCGACTCAAGAAGGCCCTCGGCCAGCATCATCTGATCGACGGCGCCCTCTGCCGGCCGCTGGTCGAGTTCCTGGCTCCGGCCGCCAGCCGGGTGCTGGAGATCGGCCCCGGCGGCGGCGTGCTGACGGCGGAGCTGCTCGCCGCCGGCGGCCACGTGCTCGGCTGGGAGCTCGACCCCGAGTGGGCGGCCGTGCTGCGCC
>DATBAW010000277.1:0-14196 GCA_036271335.1 Thermoanaerobaculia bacterium | reverse complement strand
GACCGGATCGCCTCTCTCAGCGCGCTTTTCGCCGCCAGGGTATCCGCGGCCTGGCCGGCTTCGATCGCGTACTGGAGGCTCGAGGTGGGCCGCGCCAGCATCTCCAGCGCCCGCCGGGCGAAGTCCCGGGATCGGTCGGCCTGCCTTCCATTCCAGAGCTGGAAGGCCACCACGACCGCTACGATAAGGAGGCTCGCGACGAGCGCGATCCTCCTCATCCGTCGCAGTCGCACCTCACGTTCGCGGGCCGCTTCCAGATATTGGATCGCTTCCTTGCTGCGAGCGAGAGTCGGTTTCCAGTAGTTGAGCTGGGGGCCGCTGGGAAGCCCATCCGGGTGCGCGCCCGCGTTCGTCCAGGCGAGGGCGGCGGACTCCAGCTCCTCGCGGCGCTCCAGGGTGTCCCGATCGGCCGCCAGCCAGCGTGCGAAGCGGGGCCAGGAAATCAAGGCGTCGTGGGACAGCTTCACCCGATCGCCGGTGAGGGTGACGATCTGGGCCGCGGCCAGCTTGCGCAGGACCTCCTCGGTTCCGGGACCTTCGCCGATCTCGCCGACCGCGTCGTCGTACCGCACGCTCCGCCGTGAGCCCTCGGCGGTAACCAGTTGCAGGAGCAGCGCCCGCGCCTGCTCCTGGTCGGCCTTCGGCAAGCCCGCGAAAAAGCGCTCGGCGCTCTCGGCGAGCACGCCGTCGATGCCGCCGAGCCGGTCGTAGGCTTCATGCGTCAGGAGGTTGCCGGAGCGGCTTTCCCACAGGCGCGAGAGCAGCAATTCGAGCAGGGCCGGCGAGGGCTGGCCGAGCCGCAGGTCGCGCAGGATCCGTTCGGCCAGGCCGCTCTCGAAGGCGAGGCCGGCCAGCCGCGCCGGCCCCGTCATCGCCTCGCGCAGGGCGGTTTCGCTCAAGGGGAGCAGCTGATGCCGGACGGCACCTCGCCGGAGCATCCCCCCCAGGCGCGGCAGCTCCTGGAACTGGTCGAAGGCGTCGCTGCGGAGCGTGGTGACGAGATAGAAGGGGAGATCGGGATCTTCCAGGCTGGTCGCCAGCAGGGCGTCGAGCTGCGCCTGCTTGCCCAGATCGTCCAGAAACAGCAGCTCCTCGAGGGAATCGACGACCAGGAGGAAGCACTCTCCCCCCGGGGTCGCGGCCCGCACGAGGTCGCAGAGCCCGCGCTCGGAGTCGGTCAGACGCGCCTGCCGTTCCGAGGGGGCCACTCCCGCCGGCGTTTCGAAGGCGGCGGCGAGGCTCGCGATCGGGTCTGAGCCGGGCCGGCAGGTCGCGACGATCCAGCTCTTGCCGGTCCCTGGAAGCCAGCCCCGGCGGACGGCCGGGACGAGCCCCGCGAGGACGAACGACGACTTGCCCATGCCGCTCGGCCCTTCGACCTGGACCCAGCGGATCCCGCCGGCGCGCGCCGACCCCAGCCGGCCCATCAGCTCCTGGACCTCCTCGGCACGCCCGAAGAAGAACGGTGCCTCCGGTTCTTCGAACGACCGCAGACCCCGGTACGGCGGCACCCCCTCGTCGACGATGGGAGGCATGTCCGCTCCCTGAGCGCCGATCTCGGCCACCAGACTGGCGAAGAGCTCGGTCCATTCACTGCTGCCGGGCGAGAGGCCGGAGGGGAGCTGCACCGCGTAGAGATCGGCCAGCGGACCGAGGCTCTGGACATCCGCGCCGGGCAGCAGGACCGGCACGATACGGAAGTCCGGCTGCCGGGCCTGCCGGTTCAGGACGTAGCCGATCTCGGAGCGCAGCGCGGGGGGAATCCCGCCGGGGCCCAGCAGCAGGACGTAGCCGGCGCAGACCTCGATCGTGCGCAGGACACCGTCCTGCCGTGAGGTCCCGGGCTGCTGCTGCAGGGGGAGGAAGTCGGCCCAGACCTGCACGCCCGCCGCGCTCATCCCCTGGGCGACGATCTCCGCCATGGGCCGGTCGGCATGGGCATAGCCGAGCTGGATGAGGCCTTTCGGGCGCTCGGCCGATTCGGCGAACGAAGGGAGGGTGGTCCGCACGACCCGCCCTCTGGGATTGACCTCCGGCAGCAGGCCGGAAGCGGCGCCGCTGCGCACGATGCCCTCCGCCAGCGCCGAGTAAGCGGCATACAGCTTCTGTTCACGCTGGGACTCGGGCTCCCGCGCCACGACCCGCTCGGTGAAGGAGTAGAAGGGCATGTAGGGGATCTCGGCCCGCAGGGCGAAATCCTCGGGTCGGCCCACCGCGGCCGGGACGTAGCGCCGGAACTCGCGCCGGAAGCGGCGGCGGAAGGTGACCAGCTCCTCCTTCTGCGCCGTCTGCTCGATGCGCGAGGGGGTGGGCAGGATCTGGAGCGGCCTGCCGCCCCGCACGTCGACCAGCCGCGGGTCCGAGAGCGTCCGCGCCATCCAGATCGCGCCGTCGAGATTGAGATCGTTGGCCGCGCTGAGCAGGACGACGAGGTCGGCGAGGTGGTGGGTACAGACGCCCCCCTGCTCGGTCACGCCGGTGCGGCTGTCGATCAGCACGATGTCGGCGGCTCCCGGCCTTCCCAGTTGGGGGTCTCCCGCCAGGTCGAGGCGGAGGAACTCGATGTAGGCGTCGCCCGCCCAGCTCTCGTAGAACTCGTTCCAATCGAAGGCGCGCACCGCCTCCGCGTATGTCTGATAGTGCTCCCCCTCGCGCCGGCCGGCGGTCAGCAGCGACAGCGACCCCTGGCGGCGACGCTCCGGGTTGGTGGCCACGGCATAGGTGGAGGGGCGGCGCAGGATCACGTTCCCCACCTGCTGGTGGGTCGGCGGCACCTCCGGCGGGGTTTGCTCCGGCTCGCTCAGCGCCGGCGGCTTCGCCAGCGTCTCCTTGTATTCCTGGAGCAGGTCGACAAGACCCGGGCGCGCCAGCCAGCCGGCCAGCTCGGCGGGCGGACCGCCGCTCTTCCGGCCGTCCACCACATAGCGCTCCAGGCCCGGGGCCTCCAGGTCCCAGTCGCAAAGGATGACGCGGTAGCCCCAGTCGGCGAGGATCTCGCCGATGTTGACCATGGCCATGGAGCGCCCCACGCCCCCCTTGAACGAGTAGAAGGTGACGATCATCCGGAGCGCCTCATGGGGTTCAGCAGCTGGGTCAGCCGGACCTGCGGGTTCATGGCGGCGACGTTCCCCTGGAGCGGCGTCACCGCCTCCGGAATGCCCCCCAGCACCCGCAGGAGCCAGAGCCGGAAGGCCATCGGCGTGCCGGTGTCGAACGTGATGGCGCGCCTCGGCTCCTCGTCGATGTGCCGGAACAGGTCGCCCAGGGGGTCCACGGCGTGGACGGTGTTGCCCAGCGGCTCGTCGAAATCCGCCAGGATCTGGGTGTAGGGGGGGATCCAGAGCACGGCGGCGCGCTCCGGATCGACCGAATCGGGCAGCCGCTGGACCTGGTCGTTGACCGCCGGGTGAAAGCTCGAGATCGAGTCGACGATCAGCAGCGTATCGCCGGAGCGCCAGAGATCCCGCGCCGCCGTTCTCTTCGCTCCCTCCCCGAACAGCTCGTCGTGCACCCAGCGCACGACGATCGGTTTCTGCCGGCGCCGGATCCGCTCGGCGTTGATCCTCTCCAACACCTCGTAGACGCCGTCGATCAGCGGCTTGCCGGACTGAAAGGGCGCGAGGTCCTCCGGGCGGTCGCCGTAGCGCTGCGAGAGGAGCTGGAACAGCTCGGGCGGGCTCACCATCCCCAGCATCCGGCAGAGGCTGTGCAGCCCATGATAGGCGGGATCGCCCAGGTGGCCGGGAGCCTGCCAGCCGTCGAACAGCTCGGCGCACTGGCTCCGCGTCATCGCGAACAGGGCCGCCTGCACGATGCGCGGCGCGTCCCCCAGGTCGTCGAGGATCTGCAGCGCGAGCTTGGTGACCCGCGCGTCGCCACCCCCCGTCAGGTCGAAGACGCTGAGGTGCTTCTCCTCGATCAGCGCCGGCACCTTGTTCTCGGGATGCGGGCCCACCCAGACCGGCTCGATCCGCTGCATCTCGCGGTCGCCGTCGGCGATCGCCTTGAAGCACCAGTCCACTTCGCGGGTGATCCAGTCGCGGCAGGCGGTCTGATCCGAGAAACAGACCACCGCCACCGTCGCGGCGTTGATCGCGGCGTTCACCGTCTCGTGGATCGGCGCGCCCACGGGCATGTCGTCCCGGTACTCCCAGACCGTCACGCCCAGCGCCTTGAGGCGGTCGCGCAGCGTCTCGACCGCCGCCTGATCCGGCGAGCCGTAGCTCAGGAAGATCCCTGCCATCGTCGTCACCTCGGTGAGCCGTCCCGACTCGTACTTTCGTTGGTGAACAACAGCGTATGCGCCACCCGCGGGCCGGTCAAGGAGAGGGCGCGGGTTTCGCTCGGGGGCGGCGGGCTTGTAGGATCGCCCCATGCCCTTCACCCCCGAGCAGATCCGCGCAGCCCTCAGCCGCCACTCGCCGACCCTGGTCGCCCGCGAGCCGGAGCACGCGGAGGCGGCCGTGGCCCTGGTCCTGGCGGGAGTGGGAGACGACCTGTCGCTGGCCGCCATCCTGCGCGCCGAGCACCCACTCGATCCCTGGTCGGGGCACATGGCGCTGCCGGGCGGGCGCGCCTCGGCGGAGGACTCCGGACCGCGCGCCGCGGCCGAGCGCGAGACGCTGGAAGAGGTCGGCATCGCTCTGGACGAGAGCCACTGGATCGGTCCGCTCTCCCACGTCCTGGTCCACCGCGAAGGCTCGGTGCAGCAGATGGTGCTCTCCTCCTTCGTCTACTACCTGGGCGAGGAGCTCGCCCCCTTCGCCATCAGCGACGAGGTGGCCGAGGCGTACTGGATCCCGCTCTCCCATCTCTGGGACCCACGCAACGCCAGCCGCTTCGTCTGGGAGCGGAACGGCGCGCGCCTGCTCTATCCGGCGATCCGCTTTCGCGACTCCGCCATCTGGGGGCTCACCTTCCGCGTCCTCACCCTCTTCTCGGACGTCCTCGACGCCCCCCTGCCGCACCTCGAGCCCTCATGAACGGCGACCGGCTGGGCGACCGCATCGAAACGGTGGTGGTGGGCGCCGGGATCTCGGGATTGACGGCGGCGTTCCATCTACGGCGGAGCGGCCGGCGGGTCGCCGTCCTGGAGGCGGCCCCTCGCGTGGGCGGCGCCATCGAAACCTTTTCAGAGGGCGGCTGGCGCTTCGAGATGGGACCGAACACCGTCCTGGCGACCGACGAGAGCACGGAGAGGCTGATCCGCGACGCCGGTCTGGAGGGGGAGAAGATCGTCACGGCCCCCGCGGGGAAGCGGCGGTACCTCTACCAAGGAGGGAGACAGGGAGGCCGGCTGGTGCCGCTCCCCGGCGGACCGGGAAGTTTCCTCAGGACGCCGCTCTTCCCCCTGAGCGCCAAGCTGCGGCTGCTGCGCGAGCCCTGGATCGGCCCCCCGCCGGAGGGGATCGAGGAGAGCATCGCGCAGTTCGTCCGCCGGCGGCTCGGCGGCGCCTTCCTCGACAACGCCGTCGGACCCTTCGTCTCCGGGATCTACGCCGGCGATCCCGAGCGGCTCTCGGCGCGCTGGGCGATGCCGAGGATCCAGGCGCTGGAGTCCGGGCACGGCAGCCTGCTCCGCGGCGCCATCGCGCGCCGGAAAGGACCGGCGCACGGCCGCACCATGATCTCTTTCCGCGACGGGCTCGAAACGCTCCCCCGCCGGCTGGCCCGCGAGATCGGCGACGTCCGCACCGGCGTCGCCGCGCAACGGATCGTCCGGACCGAGGGGGGTTTCCGGGTCGAGACCTCCGCCGGACCCCTGGAGGCGGCGCGGGTGGTGCTCGCGGTGCCGGCCGACGTCGCCGCCCGCCTCCTCGAAGAGGCCACTTCCGGCGCCAGCCGTCTGTTCGCCGAGATCCCGTACGCCCCGCTCGCCCTGATCTCGCTCGGAGTCCGCCGCGAGGACGTCGGACACCCGCTGGACAGTTTCGGCTTCCTGGCGCCGCGCAAAGAGGGGCTGCGGCTGCTGGGCTGTCTCTTTCCGTCCCAGATCTTCCCCGGCCGCGCGCCCGACGGGTACGTCGCGCTCGCCGCCTTCGCGGGGGGGCGCACCGATCCCGAGTTCCTGGGCCTGGACGACGAACGGATGCTCGCCACGGTGATCGACGAGCTCAGAGGTCCCTTGCAACTGCGCGGCGAGCCCGTCTACCGGCTCGTGCGCCGCTGGCCGCGAGCGATCCCGCAGTACGAGGTGGGACACGGCCGTTTCGTCGAACGGGCGCGCGAGATCGAGCGCAGCCTGCCCGGCCTCCGGATCTCCGGCAACTTCCTCGGCGGGATCTCGGTGCCGGACTGTATTCGGAACGCGACGGAGCTGGCGGCGGGGCCATAGGCACCTCGCCTTCTGAAACCTCAGCGCTCCCTACGCGGGCCCTCCCTCTCCAAGAATTGGAGAGGGACCGAGGGTGAGGTTTCGAAGGGCAGATCGTCGCCCTTATGAAGGTGATCTTGATGAAGGAGATCTTGACGGCGGTCCTGCGCCGCGGATTTCTCACCCACCGGCACCACCCCGCTCGACACCACCTGCAGCTTCCACCCCTCGGCCCGCGTGCTGTCGAGGTTGGTGTGGCCGGCCACGAAGAAGAGGCGCTGGGTGTCCGGCTGCCTGGGGGTCGAGCAGAAGCGGTCCTGGAGATAGGCGGGTGGAATCGCCTGATAGAAGAGCGTCACCCGCACGCTCGCCGGCGTCCCCTTGAGGTCGGCCAGGGGAACGGCGTAGGTGAGCGCGTCGCCGCCCCCGCCCAGGCCGCCCTGTGATTTCGGCTCGTACCAAGGATCGTGGACCTCGCCGCCGTGGCCGTCCGGCAGGTCGGGGAGCACCCGCTTCACCAGCTCCTCGGCGGGGAGCTTGGCGCTCCCCAGTCCCTCGCTTCGCGCCAGCTCCAGGGTGGGCGTCCAGCCGCGGGGGAGCAGCCGGTTGTCCTTCACCACCTTCGCCAGCGACAGGAAGCTCGTGGTCAGCCGGCCGCGGGGATCCTCGATCAGCTCCTGATAGATCTGGGCCTGGTCCTGACGGGTGACGGTCTGGTAGTGCGGCTGGAACGTCTGCTCGGCCGCCGTCTTCGGTTGGCACTCGCTCTTCCACATGAATTCGCCGGCGATCGGCACGCCGTCCGCGCCGACCAGGACGCCGGTGGGCGTCGCGCGGCCGGAGACCCAGAGGTCGTTGCCGCTGGCGTCCAGCACCTCGAAGGTCAGGAAGGCGCGTCGGAAGCCCACGCCCGACGGGAACTTGTGCCCCGCCAGGTTCTCCACCTTCACCTCGGCCACCAGCCGGTCGGCCGTCGTCTTGACGCTGGTGACCGAGGCCTGGGCCGTGCCGCTGTCGGCCTGCTGGATCATCGAATTGAACGTCGTCGCCAGCGGCGCCACGCCCCGGCCGCCCAGCATCGGGTCCTGGATGCGGATGCCGAGGATGTCCGGGAACTGCTGGGCGAACTGGTTGAAGAAGACGTTGAGCCCCACCAGCGTATGGCGGCCATAGGGGGAGCGGGTCTTGAGGTCGATCTCCGACTGCGGCTGCCGGTTCTCCGTCTGCGGCATGTTGCTCGCCTCCTGGATCGAGGCGATCTTGGTGGCCAGCGCTCCCGGCAATCCCGGATAGCTGGTCGCCATGTGGCAGTTCTGGCAGGACATGGGCGTCGGTCCGCCGTCCCGGAAGTCGCTGAACACCCATTCGGGATAGGTCGCCTGCTCGATGATGATCTCCGGCTTTTTCGCTCCGTGCGCCACCCAGGGCTTGTCGCCGTCGAACACCGGCAGCACCACGCTGTGGCAGCTGCCGCAGACCTTGGACGACCGCACCAGCGGATACTCCACCGGGTTCGCCCCCAGCGAGTGGTTCATCGGGATCTGCGGCGGCCCCTCGAACGGGCCGTGGATCGCGTCCGCCGCGCCCACCTTGAAGTCGCCCGTGAAGGTGTTGCCGATCGGCGCCTTCTCGTCGACCTCGATGTGATGGCAGGTGGAGCACGAGACGCCGTCGCGGGCGAGGCCGCCGAGCTTGGCGTCCTTCTTCTGCTGCTCGGTGGTGGCCTTGAACGGGATGGCGTTCAGCGTCTCGCGCGCGAAGAGCTGGCGCGGCACGATCGGCTGCGAATTCCTGTCGAGCCCCAGCAGGTTGGTGTTGTTGCACACCGCGTCGGCCTTCTTCGGATCGCTCTTGAACTGATCGAGGCAGAACTGCCGCTGGCCCATCACGCCGTGGCAGTGGAGGCAGACGTCCGGCGCCAGCTTGGCGAGCGCGGGGTGGGCCTTCTGCTCGGTCTCCAACTGGGAGAAGAAGATGGGATCGCGTCCGGCGAGCCCCATCGGCGAGCCGCGCCATTCGCCATAGGAGGCGAGGTTCAGGAGGTCGCTGAACGCGGCGTGCCCCGCCTGCTGGAGCGTCATGTCGAAATGCAGGCCCGTCGAGCCGGCGGCATGGCACCCCACGCACTGGTCCGAGGTGAGGAACAGGGAGGGCGCGTCCGCCCCAGGGTATACGTGGTCGTAGACCTCGGGCGGCATGTAGAGGCCGGTGATTTCCCGCGGGCCGGGCGGCACGATGATGTGCGAGCCGAACGTCTTCAGGAACTCCGGCGAATAGTCCTTGAGCGGCTGGCTGAGCCGGTTCACCACCGGGTTCGGCCAGGGCACCTGGTTCCAGACCGGGCCGGCGTTGGCGACCGTCGACAGCAGATCCTGCATCGGCTCGAACCGCTCATGGGCGGAGATCGTCTGGAGGGTCGGCTGCGGCGGCTCGCCCACGAGCGGCGGCTGGTCCTGGTAATAGAACTTGGTAAACGTGTCCGGATTGCCGAAGGCGTTGGTGAGACTGGAGAAGGTGAACTCGTCCTTCGCCGAAGCGTGGCAGTTCACGCAGTAGTAGCCGAAGCCCATCCAGGGGTAGGGGAGGTTGGCCGGCGGCGGCCAGTCGAGCTGTGAGGCCTCGGTTGCCTGGGGGTCCCAGGAACCCCAGTACCAGCCATCCTTGCTGCCGTGGCTGTCGCGCACCATCAGGGCGATGATGTTCGGCTGCACCCCGGGGATCGACGGATCCTCCAGGCGCTCGGCCGTGGTGTTGCCGTACATCAGCTTGAGGATCATCGAGCCGTCGGCGATCGGCGGCACGGCCTGGCCGAGCTCGAGCTTGCAGGTCGGGCAGCTGTGGCGGCACTCCCTGAGGAACCGTCGCTCGTGCGCGGCGTCCCGCTCGCACATCCAGCGGAAGACGTCCGGCGAGTAGTAGACGACGACCGTCGTGTGGGTGCCCAGCGTCGTGGTGACCCATTTCGGAAAATGCGGATCGTCGCCGCCGAGGCCGGCCACCGTCGGGCCGGTCGGGCGGAGCTGCTCGTCGTGGCCCCAACCCTGCTTCACGTAACATCCGGCGCGGAGGAACTGCCCGAGGATCCGCTCGTACTGTGATTTCTCGAACGGCATCTCGCTGGGGAGCGGCAGGGGCGCCCGGCAGTCGACGGCCGCGGGTGGCGCCGCCGCCCGCGCCGCGATCCGCGGCCTCGTCTCCTGGGAAGCCCGCACCAGCGGCACCGGCCCCAGCCCCAGCAGCGCCACGGCGACCGCCAGGACCGGCAGGATCAGGGACCACACGGCACGCCTCGATCGCATCGCGCTCATCGCCATACCTCCCAGCAGCCCAAGGGGAAGTCCCCGTGGGCGAAAGTGCACGAACTTGGGCTCGTTGCTCAGCGGACGGAGGATAACACCGGGAGGGAAATGGACGCGAAGTTCCGGAAAATGTCCGGCGGGCCTCCTGAAAAGCCCGGCGGAAGGCTCGCCGGCGTTACAACTTCATCCGCCGGCCCCGGCGAAGACCTCGCCGGCTCCGGCGAGAGCCTCGCCGGCAATTCCAAGCCGTCCGCCGGTTCCGGCGGAAGGCCCGCCGGGACTTGAAGTCGATCCGCCGGTTCCGGCGAAGAGCCCGCCGGCCATTTCAGGTCATCCGCCGGTTCCGGCGAAGAGCCCGCCGGCCATTTCAGGTCATCCGCCGGCCCCGGCGGACGAGCCGCCGGGAGCTCCGGATGGCGCGGACCGGTCGAATCGTCCGTCGTGGAGCCGGCGGAACGGTTGCGGCGCGGCTTTCCAGCGGTTGCCCTCCAGCCGCCAGTAGGCCTTCCCGTCCCTGGCGATGAAATCGCGGCCGCTCGCCTCGCGGCCGGGGTGATCGACCCGCTTGCAGATGGTATAGCGGACGTCGCCGTCGGGTCCGAAGAGGATCGTCGCGCCGCCATAGAGATCGAAGGGCACTCCGTCGGCCGCTTCCACCGTCCGCCGCTGGGTGACCTCGGCGACGAGGTCGAACACCACCTGTCCGTCCGGGCCGCCGCGGCGGGTCGAGCGGATCGACTGGACGCAGGGGAGGTCGGCGCCGCGGGTTCCGGGCTCGATCAGCCCGAAAAGGCCGAGGTTCTCCGGAGCGCTCACCAGCTCCCCCAGGGCGCATGCCTGCTCGCGGAGCTCATGCTCGTCGGCCGGATTCGAGGGATCGCCGGCGAACCGCAGCCTGCCGAAGCTCAGGCGTTCGCAGCGGATCGAGCGGGGAGGCGGCCGCCAGAGCAGGGAGTCCTCGGAGAGGTCGTCGACCCCTTCCGGGTAGATGCCCCGCTCCCGGAAGGCGCCGATCAGGGCCTCGCGATACCCCCAGGGATCGTCGGGAACCAGCTGGTGATCGGCGGTGATCAGCGCCCGCAGGTACTCGCCGAACTGGATGTCGACCGGCGGGCAGTAGTCGATGGCCCGGATGAGGATGGACAGGAACCGTCCCGCGAGCTGGCGGATCTCGGTCGCCAGCGCCTGCAACAGGTCGCCGCTCAGGTTCCCCGCGGGGAGGACGCAGGTGCCGTTCGTCGCCAGCCGGAGATGGACGTCGATCTTCTTGCGATAGATGCGGTCGAAGGCGTCGACCACCGCGGCCACCAGGACCGATCCCCGCAGGTGGGGCTCGGGGTCCTGGCGCCGCCGGGCGAGCTCCTCCCGGGTCAAGCCCGTGTCGAGCGCCTGGCGCAACGCCTGCCCCTGCCCGATGGTCTGGGCGAACTGGCAAGCGAGATCGATCAGCCTCGGCGCCTGCGCGAGGGTGCCGCGGCTTTTCTTGAGCGCGGCGGTGACGACCTCCTCGTAGGTGAAGCGCTGGAAGAACGCCACCAGGTCGGCGAAGGCCTCATGGAAGGCGAGGACCTCGGCGCTCGTCGGGCGCTCGAATTCCGAGCGCAGACCGTCCAGCAGGGCGTGGGTCAGCTCGTGGACGACGATGTCGTGCGACAGGCAGGTGAAAACCGATCCTTGAGGGAGGTTGTTGCCGAGCACGGTCGCGTCGGCGGAGAAGTAGCCGAAGACGAGCTCCCCCTTCTCTTTGTCGTAGTAGGCGTTGCGCTCGCGGGTGCCGTGGGGCCGGATCACCAGCTGGTTCCGGAGCTGGGGGTCCGCGCGCTCCTCGAACGCCCAGGCGATCGGCCTCCCGAGCGCGGATCGGAAAGTGCTGTAGACCGAGCTGCAGACGGCGTAGACCATCTGCTGGTGGAACTGCATCTGCGACGGCGAGGGCTCGTACCCCTCGCACATCGCCAGGCGGACGTCGTCGAGGTCGACCGGCTGGTTGCCGCGCGACCCGCAGGTATCGTCCACCGCGAACAGCCGTCCCCGCGGGCCGGGAGCGAGCGGCTCGTAGGGGATTTTGAGACGCCCCGTGGGACCCTCGTCGCGGGTCGCCGAGGGATCCAGCGTATAGATGCGGAGCGGCCGGTAGAGGGGGTCGCCCGGACGGCGCTCGTAGGGGCGGCCGCGGACGGCGCGGCCGACCCCCTGTCCGATCTCGAACCGCCGCCCCTCTCCGGAGCCTGGAGCGCGCCGGTTCATCCGCGTTCCGTATCCAGAAGATCGGCGAGCTGCCGGAGCCCCTGGGAGAGGAGGTGCAGGGGGACCGCGCCGTCGCCGGGCCTCCCGATGGGAGCCGCCGTCCCGGCCGCCCGCGGATCGACCGCCTGTGGGCTCGCGCCCTGGAGTGGCGCCAGGAGCGGCAGGCCGAAGGAGCCGGTGGCGCCGTCGAGCCGCGGCAACTGGCGCGGGCTGGCGCCGAAGGCGGCCACGATCTGATCGCAGAACTGGCGGTTGCTGAGCGCCGGCAGCCCCTGGCGCAGGAGATTCGTCGTCCGCAGGGTGAAGTCCCCCTGGCCATTGCTCTCATAGGCGGACTGATCGCTCTGGCAGGCCGCGAAGCTGATGTCCTTCAGGACGCTCAGCTCGCCGCGGGTGGCCAGGCTCCGCCGGTCGATGCCGCGCCGGCTGGCGAATTGATGGTATTTCGCCACCTGCGCCGCCGTCAGCTTGATGAACCGGGGACGGACGAGCGGGCCGCCGGCGATGAACAGGCGGTCGAGATCGCCCGAGTTGCAGCTGTCGAAGAAGCAGGTCAGGTTGACCCCTGCCGGTGTCGTGCCGAAGATGCGGTTGAGGTCCTTGTCGATGATGAAGGCTCCCGACTCGTCGTAGTCGATGGGAACGATGGCCTGATCCGGCTCGGCCCGTCCTTCCGTATCCGGGATCTCCGTGCCGTGCCCGGCATATTGGAAGACGACGACGTCGCCCGCAGTGCTCTCGGCGATCAGGTTTTGCAAAGCACTGGTGATGCCGGCGTACGAAGCGGTGGCGTCGACCAGCGTCTGGACGTCGAAGCCGAGGCCGTTCAGGGTCTGCGCCCAGAGCTGGGCGTCGGCGACGCAGCCATAGAGCGTATTGGCGCCGCCGTAGGCGTTGATCCCGACGCAGAGCGCCCGCCGCCGGCCGGTGCCCGCAAGGCTGCTTCGGGCGCCGCGCAAACCCGCCTGGAACGCCGGAACCGCGACGCCCGAGCTGTTTCCTGCGGCCACCGCCGCGAACTGCGAAACGACGCTGGGCTGCTGTGCCGCGAGCCCGCGGCCGCCGTCGGTGAGCCACGCCGGGCGCTGGAGCGGAGCGTTGGGGTCGAGCTTGCGTATCCGCTGGAGGATGCTCGCCATCGTGGCCCAGTCGGAGTGGAAGCCGCCATGGCTGGTGGAGCGCGAGGCGCTGTCACCGCCCGGCGGGGTCTGCGACCAGATCGCCTTGCCGAGCGGATCGGCGGTCCCGTCGAGCCCGAACAGCGCTTTCAAATCGGCATCCCGCCACACCGATTCCTCGAGTCCCAGGAGGTCTACCTCCGGCTGGTCCTCGAGCGCGTGATAAATCAGGTAGAGGAGCGATTTGCGATAGATCCCGGCGCAGTTGTCGTCCATCTCCAGGTCCTTCCGCATCGCGTACATCGCGAGCCCGCCGACGCTCTCGTCCCGCAGCAGCGGCAGCAGGCGATCCTTGAAGCTCGCGACGGTGATCGCCGGGGCCATCAATTGCAAGGATTTGAAGCGGACCGTCGGGTCGATGGCAACGACGGCGTTCAGGAAATCGGCGTGGAAGATGGCGCCGGCGCTGTGGCCGAGCGCATGGAGCTCGATCGACGGAAACTGTTTCAGCAGATCGCAGAGCTTCCGCGCCACGTAGCGGGCGCCTCCCTCGGCCTGCTGGGCCGTCTGCGGCTGCGCCGCGACCTCGGCGCTCCGCTTCATGCCACCCCAGATCTTGGGTCCGCCGAGACTCCGCGCCAGCTTCTCGAGGATGGGGTCCGTCACCGCGTCGGTGAAGCCGCGCGAGCCGGCGGCCAGCGAGCGCTGCTGGATTCCCGTCAGCAGATGCTCGACCGTGTTCCAGAAGCCCGTCTCCCAGACGAAGAAAATCGGATAGACGCCGTTCTGGGTCCACCAGGGGATCTGCTCCAGAGCCTGTGCCAGGCCGGACTCCTTGTCCACCAGCCCGCCGTGGGCATAAAACAGGAGCGTCATCGTCTTTTGGGCCGCCTGGGCCTGTTGGGCGCGGGTGAGCAGATCGGCGAACAGCTTGTCGACGTCCGTGGTGGCGGTCGTGTAGCCCTCACCGCTGGTGAAAAAGCCCTGGTTGAGATCGATGACGTAGGGACGCATGGCATCGAAGTCGGTTTTCGTGAGCCCGCCCCGCGCGCGGCCGGCGGCCGCGGCAGGCTTGGGATTCGCCACGAAGCCCCGGCCGCCCTGAGGTTCCTCGCTCCGCTCCCTGATCTCGCGGATCATGGCGTCGAAGTTCTGGACCTCCGGATCGAACTCGGGGGGATATCCTGAATCCGCCTCCTTGGACAGGCGGTCGGTCGCC
>DATBAW010000276.1:0-7147 GCA_036271335.1 Thermoanaerobaculia bacterium | reverse complement strand
ACACCCTCTTAGAACGTTTCGACCGGTTCCCGGGTCTCACCAGGGCCACCAGCCCGCGGCCCTGGCCCCTATGGTAGCCTGCCCGCTTTGCACCTTGTGTGGGCCGACTGCCGGCAGCCTGTAGAAAAAGATAAATTCTCTGGAAGGATAACGAGTTTCATGCTTGTCGAAAGGTTGCGCTCGCGGGCCACGGAAGCACCGGATCGGCCGTTGTACACATTTCTCGCGGACGGCGAGGTCGAGTCGGAACGGCTCACGCACGCCGAGCTCGACCGGGCCGCCGGGCGGATCGCCGCCGCTCTCCGCAAGGTGACGGCGCCGGGCGAGCGCGCCTTGCTGCTCTATCCGCCGGGGCTCGATTTCATCGCGGCGTTCTTCGGTTGCCTTTACGCCGGCGTGGTGGCGGTGCCGGCCTATCCGCCTCACCCCCGGCGGGACTCGCCTCGCCTGCGGGCGATCGCTCAGGACGCGGCGCCGGCCGTGGTGCTCACCACCTCCTCGCTACGGGCGACCGCCGGCCCGCGGATGGCGGCGGCGCCGGAGCTCGCGGGGGCTTTCTGGCTGGCCACCGACGATCTGCCGCCGGCGGAGTGGCGGGAAGCCGCGCCAGGGCCGGACGATCTGGCGTTCCTCCAGTACACCTCCGGCTCGACGGCCCTGCCCAAGGGGGTGATGGTCAGCCACGGCAACCTGGTCCACAACGAGCGGATGATCGGCGCCGCGTTCGCCCAGGACGCCGGCTCGGTGGTGGTGGGATGGCTCCCGCTCTACCACGACATGGGATTGATCGGGAACGTGTTGCAGCCGCTCGCCTCGGGGGGGCGCTGCGTGCTGATGGCGCCGGTGGCGTTCCTTCAGCGCCCTCGCCGGTGGCTGGAGGCGATCAGCCGCTACGGCGCGACCACCAGCGGCGGTCCCAACTTCGCCTATGACCTCTGCGTCCGCCGCGTTCCGGCCGGCGAGCGCGCCGGCCTCGACCTCGCGAGCTGGCGGGTGGCCTACAACGGCGCCGAGCCGGTACGCGCCGAAACGCTGGAACGCTTCGCCGAGGCCTTCGCTCCGCACGGCTTCCGCCGCGAGAGCTTCTATCCCTGCTACGGCCTCGCCGAGGCGACCCTTTTCGTGGCCGGCGGCGCGCCGGGCGGCGGGTTCAAGGTACGGGAGGTGGATGCGGCCGCGCTGGAGCGGCACAAAGCGGCGCCGGCCGCCGAGGGCGCCGCGACCCGCAGCCTGGTGGGCAGCGGCGGAGCGTGGGAAGGTCAGCGGATCGCGGTGGTCTATCCGGATACGCGAGCGGAGCTGCCGCCGGGCCGGATCGGCGAGATCTGGGTCTCCGGGCCAAGCGTGGCGCAGGGGTACTGGCGCCGCCCGGAGCAGACGGCGCACGACTTTCAGGCCCGTCTGGCCACCGCGGAAGCAGGACCGTCCTTTCTGCGCACGGGGGACCTCGGGTTCGTGCTCGACGGCGAGCTGTTCGTCACCGGCCGGCTCAAGGACCTGGTGATCCTCCGCGGGCGCAACCACTATCCGCAGGATCTGGAGCTGACCGCCGAGCGCGCCCATCCGGCGCTGCGGGCGGGTTCCGGCGCCGCGTTCGCCGTCGACGTCGAAGGGGAAGAGCGGCTGGTCGTGGTCTACGAGGTCGACCGTCACCCCGGCGCCGGAGTGGACGAGATCATCGACGCGGTTCGCCGGGCGGTGGCCGAGGAGCATGAGGTCCAGGTCCACCAGGTGGTGCTGGTCCGGGCCGGCTCGGTGCCGAAGACCTCCAGCGGCAAGATCCAGCGCCACGCCTGCCGCTCGGCCTATCTGGGACAGAGCCTGGCGGTGGTCGGAGCCAGCCTGCCCCCGAAGGCGGAAGCCCGGACGTCAGCGCCGTCGGCGGCCCTCGCCGCGGCCGATCTCGCCGTCCTCGATCCGGCGGAGCGGCGGGCGGCTCTCGTCGCCGACCTTCAGGCGCGCACCGCCCGTCTCCTCGGGACCGCGAGCGCCGATCCGGCCCGGCCGCTGACTGAGCTGGGGATGGACTCGCTGGCGGCGGTGGAGCTGAAGGCGGAGCTCGAGGCGGCCTTCGGCGTCTCCATCTCGCTCGCGGAGCTGACCGAGGGCGTCAGCCTGGAGGGGGTGGCGGAGCAGGTCCTCACGGGCCAGGCGGCGGAGGAGGACGGCATCCTCCCGCTGGTGCCGCTTGGGTCCGCGGAGCGGCGGGAGCCGCTGCCGCTGACCCTGGGGCAGCGGGCGCTCTGGTTCCTGGAACGGCTCCATCCCGAGAGCGCGGCCTACGTGATCGCCGGCGCCGGGCGCTTCCCCGAGGGGATCGATCCCGAGCTGCTGCGGCGCGCGCTCCAGGCCCTGGTCGACCGTCACCCCGCCTTGCGCATGACCTTCGCGGAGACCGCGGGCGGTCCCCGGCAGCAGGTGGCCGACGGCGTCGAGGTCGATTTCCGGCGCCAGCGCGCCGCGGGGTGGGACTCCGGCGAGCTGCGGCGGCGCCTGCACGCGGAGGCGTTCCGCCCGTTCGACCTCGAGCGCGGCCCTCTGTTCCGCGCCACGCTGTTCGAGACCGGAGCGGCGGACGGCCGCGGCGATCTCCTCGTCCTCGCCGTTCACCACCTCGTGGCCGATCTCTGGTCGCTGGGCGTGCTGACACGGGAGTTGGGAGCGGCCTGCGACGCCCTGGCCGCCGGCCGGGCCGTCGAATCGGCGCTGCCGCCGCTCGACGTCGAGATCGGCGACTTCGTCATCTGGCAGGAGCGGGCGCTGGCGGCGGGCTGGGCGGAGCGGCACTGGGATTACTGGCGCCAGCGGCTGGAGGGAGTGCCGCCCCTCGACCTGCCGTCCGACCGGCCGCGGCCGGTGATGGCGGGGCAGCGCGGCGTGTCACGCTCGCTGCGGCTGGAGCGCGGGACGGCGGACGCGCTGCGGGCGCTCGGCCGCAGGCGAGGAGGCACCCTCTTCATGTCGCTCCTCGCGGGCTTCCAGGCGCTCCTCGGCCGCTACAGCGGCCAGGACGACTTCCTGGTCGGATCGCCCACGGTGGGCCGCTCCGGCGTTCCGGGGCGGGCGGGGGCACAGCTCGCCGGTCTGGTCGGCTACTTCGTCAATCCAGTGGCTTTGCGAACCGACCTCGCCGGCGAGCCGACGGTGGCCGAAGCCCTGGAGCGCGCCCGCCGCACCGCTCTGGAGGCTTTCGAGCACCAGGATTTCCCCTATCCCTGGCTCGCCGAGCGGCTGCAGTCCGGAACCGACCGTTCGTCCTCTTTCCTCCGTGCCGTCCTCGCGCTGCAAAAGGCCGCGGCGCCCGAGCTCGAGCCCCTCGCCGCCTTCGCTCTGGGGGAGAGCGGGGCCAGACTCCGCCTGGGCGGCCTGACGCTGGAGTCGGTCGCCCTGGAATCGCCGGCCGCCCAGTTCGAGGCGGCCCTCTTCGCCGCCGAGCTGGAGGGCGGGATCGCTCTCGCGATGCAGCTCGACGCCGACACCTACGATGGCGCCACGGCCGAGCGGATGCTGGGCCACCTCGCCTCCCTGCTGCGGGGGATCGCCGCCACTCCTGAACGGGGGATCGCGGAGGTGGAGATCCTGACCCTGGCGGAACGCCGGCAGCTCGCCGGCTGGCACCGGACTCCCGGCGTCTGGGTGGGCTCCGGCACGGTTCAGGCCCTTTTCGAGGAGCAGGCGCGGCGGCATCCGGAGGCTGTGGCCCTGGTGGCCGGCGGGAGGCCGATGACCTACGGCGAGTTGGAGCGCCGGTCCGCCGCGCTGGCAGGGTCGCTGCGACGGCTGAACGTTGGACCCGAGGTCAAGGTGGGACTGTGCGCCGAGCGCTCGCCGGAGCTGGTGGTGGGAATCCTGGGAATCCTGCGGGCCGGCGGGGCGCTGGTACCGCTGGATCCGGCCCATCCGGCGGAGCGGCTCGCGCTGCTTCTGGAGGGTTCCAGGCCGGCGGTGGTGTTGACCCAGGGCGGCCTGGCGGCGAAGCTGCCGGTGACCGGTCTCCCGGTGCTCCTGCTGGACGAGGTGGTGGTGGCTGGAGAGAGCGGTCCCGAAGCCGAGGTGCCGGCGGCGGCGCTGGCCTACGTGATCTACACCTCCGGCTCGACCGGCATCCCCAAGGGAGTGGGAGTCTCCCACGCCAACCTGGTGCCGATGCTGCTCTGGAGCCGGAGCACCTTCGGTCTGGACGTGGGATCGCGGGTGTTGCAGAGCCTCTCCTATGCCTTCGACTTCGGCCTTTGGGAGATCCTGACCACGATCGTATCGGGCGCGGCGCTGCACCTCCCGCCGGTCGCGGAGACCGGGGACGCCGCGGCCTTCGCGCGCCGCATCCAGGCCGAGGCGATCGACGTCGTGCATGCGACACCGTCCTTCTTCCGGACGGTGGCGGAGACGGGAGCGAGGCTGGAGGCTCTGCGAGTGTTGCACCTGGGCGGCGAGGCCTTGAGCCGCTCCCTCGTCGAGCGGCTGGCCGTGGCCGTGGGGGAGGGGTGCACGCTCTACAACGGTTACGGCCCGACCGAGGTGACCGTCAACAGCCTGCTGTTCGAGATCGGACGGCCGGGCGGCCTGCGCGGCGGCGAGCGGACGCCGATCGGGCATCCGTCGGCGGAGAACGCGGCCTACGTGGTCGACCGCCGGGGAGGCCCGGTACCGGTGGGCGTGCCCGGCGAGCTCTGGATGGGCGGCCCCGGGGTGGCCCGGGGGTATCTGGGACAGCCGGAGATGACCGCCGAGCGCTTCGTGCCGGACGGCTTCGGCGGCGAGCCCGGAGGGCGTCTCTACCGGACGGGGGATCTGGTGCGCTGGCTGGCGGACGGCGCGGTGGAGTTCCTCGGCCGCGTCGATCAGCAGGTGAAGATCCGTGGTTTCCGCATCGAGCCCGGGGAGGTCGAGGCGGCACTGCGCCGGCACGCGGGAGTGCGTGAGGCGGTGGTGGTGGCGCGGGAGCTTCCGGGCGGCACGGCGCTGGTGGCCTACGTCGTCTCGCACGAGGAGGATCTCGGCCCCGACGAGCTGAGGGACTTCCTGCGCGGGCGTCTGCCGGCGGCTCTGGTGCCGGCGGCGTTCGTGCGGCTCGCCATCCTGCCGCTGACCCCCACCGGCAAAGTGGACCGGCGAGCGCTGCCGGAGCCGGTGCTGGGACGAGACGAGGAACGGGAGCCGCCGCGGACGCCGATGGAGAAGATCCTGGCGCTGATCTTCGGCGAGGTGTTGGGGATCGCCGAGGTGGGGCGCGCCGACTCCTTCTTCCTCCTCGGCGGCCACTCGCTGCTGGCGACGCGGGTGGTGTCGCGGGTGCGGGAAGCGCTGGGGGCGGAGCTGCCGCTGCGCATCCTGTTCGAGGCGCCCACGGTGGCGGCGCTGGCCGAGCGGCTGGCGGAGGCCGGGAGCGCCCTCCTGCCCGCCGTCGAGCGGGCCGACCGGAGTGGCGATCTGCCGCTTTCGTTCGCTCAGGAGCGGCTCTGGTTCCTGGACCAGCTGGAGCCCGGGAGCCCGGCTTACAACCTGCCAGGAGCGGTCCGGCTGGAGGGGCCCCTGGAGCCCGCGGCGCTGGCCCGGGCCCTCACCGAGATCGCCCGCCGCCACGAGGCGCTGCGGACCCGCTTCGTAACGCGCGGCGAGCGGGCGGCGCAGATCGTTCAGCCCGCCGGGTCCGTGCCGCTGCCGGAGATCGATCTGCGAGATCTCCCGGCGGACACGCGCGAGGCGGAAGCCCGGCGCCTGCGGCGGGAGGAGGCGCTGCGCCCCTTCGACCTCGGCCGTGGGCCACTGCTGCGAGCGGCGCTCCTGCGGCTGGCCGGCGAGGAGTGGATCTGCCTGCTCACCCAGCACCACATCGTTTCGGACGGCGTGTCGATCGGCGTGCTGATCGCGGAGATGTCCGCCCTCTACGGCGCCTTCCTCGCCGGCGAGCCCTCGCCTCTGGCCGAGCCGCCGGTGCAGTACGGCGACTACGCGGTCTGGCAGCGGCGCTGGCTGGCGGGGGACGCGCTGGCCGGCGAGCTGGCCTGGTGGCGCGGCCATCTGAACGGCGCGCTCACGGTGCTGGAGCTGCCGACCGACCATCCGCGCCCGGCGATGGCGGCCTCCGCGGGAGGCCGGGAGGCGTTGGCGATCTCCGCCGGGGTGCGGGGTGCACTGGAGGAGCTGGGGCGCCGCGAGGGGACGACCCTCTTTATGACCGTGCTGGCGGGGTTTTCGGCCCTGCTCTCGCGCTATGCCGACCAGCCCGAGCTGCTGGTGGGCTCGCCGGTCGCGGGGCGCTCACGGCGGGAGCTGGAAGGATTGATCGGTTTTTTCGTCAACACCCTGGCGCTGCGCGTCAGCCTGGAGGGCGATCCCTCCTTCCGCGAATTGCTGGGGCGGACGCGGGGGGAGACCCTGGCGGCGTTGGCGCATCAGGATCTCCCCTTCGAGCGACTCGTCGAGGAGCTGGCGCCGGAGCGCAGCCTCGATCGCAATCCGCTCTTCCAGGTGGTGCTGACCGTGCAGGAGATGGTGCCGGAGCTGCGACTGCCGGGGCTCGTCCTGCATCGGCTGGAGCCGGAGGGAGGGACGGCGAAGTTCGATCTCGGCCTGGATCTGACTCCCGAGGGGGAGGGTCTCGCGGGAGGGATCGAATACCGCCGGGACCTTTTCGAGCCGGCTACGGTGCAACGGCTCGCGGGTCATCTCGTGACGCTGCTGACGGCGGCTGCCGCCAACGCCGGCAAGCGGGTCTCCGCGCTGCCGCTGTTGACGGCGGCGGAGCGGCGGCAACTGGCGGCTTGGGATGCCGAGACGCATCCCGAGCATCCGCGCGGGGCGCTGCTCCACGAGCTGTTCGAGCAGCAGGCGCGGCGGACGCCGGAGGCCACGGCGCTGGTGGCGGGCGACGAGGTGCTCAGCTACGCGGAGCTGGAGCGGCGCAGCGGCTGGGTGGCGGCGCGTCTGCGGGCGCTCGGGGTGGGGCCGGAGATGGCAGTGGGGGTCTGCCTGGAGCGTACGGCGGGGCTGGTCGTGGCCCTGCTGGGCATCCTGCGCTCGGGCGGCTTCTACGTGCCGATGGACCCGCGCTATCCGGCGGAGCGTCTGGCCTTCCTGGCGGAGGACAGCCAGGCGCGCTGGGTGGTGGTGGACGGCGCCTCGGCGGAGCGGGTGCCGGCCGGTC
>DATBAW010000275.1:0-3541 GCA_036271335.1 Thermoanaerobaculia bacterium | reverse complement strand
CCCAGCATTTTCATGCTCGTGCCGAAGAGCCAGTTGTCCCGGCGTCATTTCGACCTGCACCCGATCTGGTCGGAGCACTATGATGGCGACGAGCGAGAGGAGATCGTTCAGTGGGGGGTGGACCGGCGCTGGCTGGAGGCGGAGCTTGCGCGCGTCGACAGTGGAGACGATCACTGCGCCTATCCGATTCTGCGTCCATACCCGCTGCCCTATCGCATGCGGATCTATATCAAGGCGCGGTTTACAACTCCGGCCGGTTCGACGCTGGACGGTTATGTGGTGAACGACGCAGCCTACGCCATCGGTTTGTTTGTCGGCGAAGATGAGTTCTTTTCCAGCAGCCATCCGATCTTCAAGAAAGACAATGTCGATTTGCGAGATCAGTTACAACAAGCGATCGGACGTCTCGAGGATCCGATCTTTCCTCTGCGGTACGAGACCGATTTCATCGGTCACGACGGTACGTTGATCGCAGGTTTGTTCACGCCCAGCTGGCCGGCCGCTGACATATCCGAAAGAATATAACGACACCTTCCGCCATCCTTCCGGTATGATTTCCTGGACTCAAGGTCTCCAGGAGGCGAGGTGTGACGATGAAACTCTCCGTGAACGGAAAAGAGCACGACGTCCAGGTCGACGACGATATGCCGCTGCTCTGGGTGCTGCGCGACGTGCTCGGCATGACTGGCACCAAGTTCGGTTGTGGCATGGCGCAGTGCGGTGCCTGCACGGTGCTGGTCGACGGCCAGCCGGTGCGCTCGTGCGTGCGGCCAGCGATGGCTTTCGCGGGCCAGGCCGTGACCACGATCGAGGGGCTGGGCACGGACGGCAGCCATCCGGTGCAGAGGGCGTGGGCCGAGGTCGACGTCGTGCAGTGCGGCTATTGCCAGTCCGGCCAGATCCTGGCGGCGGTGGCGCTGCTGAAGGCGAAACCGAAACCGAGCGACGACGATATCGACGCCGCAATGAGCGGCAATCTCTGCCGGTGCGGCACCTATCACCGCATCCGCCAGGCCGTCCACCGTGCCTCCGAGCTGATGGGGAGCTGACGCCATGCGCCCCGAATATTTTCAGGATCCTCCCCTGCCTCTTCAGGAAACGCCCCTTCAGGAAACCGCCGCCGAAAAAGGCGTTTCCCGGCGCGGCTTCCTCAAGGGCTCGGCGGCCCTCGGCGGCGCTCTCGTGGTCGGCTTCTTCGTGCCGGCGTCCCTGAAGCGTTTCGCCTCCGCCCAGGAGCCTCCGGCCATGGCGCCGGCCGCCCTGCCGCCCGTCAACGCCTTCCTGCGCATCGGCGCCGACGAGAGCGTCACCGTGCTGCTCGCCCACTCGGAGATGGGGCAGGGGATCTGGACCGCCCTGCCGATGATGGTCAACGAGGAGCTGGACGCCGACTGGAGCCACATCCGCGTCGAGCACGCGCCCGCGGCGGACGTCTATCATTCGCCCGTCTTTCCGATCCAGATGACCGGCGGCTCGACCACCACGTGGTCCGAGCTCGACCGCTACCGGCAGGTGGGCGCGTTGGCGAGGACGCTGCTAGTGTCCGCGGCCGCCGCGCAGTGGGGCGTGCCGGCCGGCGAGTGCCATGTCGAGAAGGGGTGGGTCCACCATGGCGACAAAAAGGCGAGCTATGGCTCCCTGGCCGCCGCGGCGGCGCAGCTGAAGGCGCCGGAGAAGATCGAGCTGAAGGCGCCGGAGACCTGGAAGATCATCGGCAAGCCGATGCGCCGCCTGGACACGCCGGAGAAGATCACCGGCCGCGCCCTGTTCGGCATGGACGTCCAGATGCCGGGGATGCTGACCGCCACGGTGGCGCACTCGCGCACCTTCGGCGGCAAGGTCAAGAGCTTCGATGCGTCGGCGGCGAAGGCGGTGCCCGGCGTGCGCGAGGTGTTCGAGGTGCCGACGGGTGTCGCCGTGGTCGCCGACCACTTCTGGGCCGCCAAGAAGGGGCGGGACGCGCTCAGGATCGAATGGGACGCCGGGCCGCACGCCGGCGTCGACACGGCCGTGCTGCGCGGCGACTATCGCAAACAGAGCGCCACCCCGGGCGCCGAAGCCTCGGCGGCCGGCGACGCGGCGAAGGCTCTGGCGGCGCCCGCGACGCCCGCCGTGGTCGCCGAGTACACGCTCCCTTATCTCGCGCACGCGCCGATGGAGCCGCTCAACTGCACCGTCCGCCACGACGGCGACGCGGTCGAGGTCTGGACCGGGACGCAGTTCCAGACCGTGGACCAGCAGCGGGTGGCGGCGATCTTCGGCCTCAAGCCCGAGCAGGCGAAGATCCATACGATGTTTCTCGGCGGCGGCTTCGGTCGGCGGGCCAACCTGGCGTCGGACTTCGTGGTCGAGGCTGCTTACGTGGCCAAGAAGCTGAAGCCCGGCCAGGCCGTCAAGCTGGTGTGGACGCGCGACGACGACATCCGCGGCGGCTATTACCGGCCGCTCGCCGTGCACCGGCTGGAGGGCACGCTGGATGGCAGCGGGGCTCCTGCGGCGTGGCGCCACCGCATCGTCTCGCAGTCGATCGTAGCCGGCTCGCCGTTCGCGGCGATGATCAAGAACGGCATCGATCCGACGGTGGTCGAGGGCGCCGCCGATTCGCCCTACCTCAAGGGGATCCCCCACTCCAAGGTCGAGCTCCACACCGTCGATCCGGGAGTGCCCGTGCTCTGGTGGCGCTCGGTGGGGAACTCGCACACGGCGTTCGCCGTCGAGTCGTTCGTCGACGAGATGGCGCACGCGGCGAAGCGCGAGCCGCTGGAGTTCCGGCGGGCGATGCTCGCCAAGGTGCCGCGGGTGCTGGCGGTGCTGGAGCTGGCGGCGGCGAAGGCGGATTGGGGCAAGCCGCTCCCCGCCGGCCGGGCGCGCGGCATCGCCGTCCACGAGTCGTTCGGCAGCATCGTGTCGCACGTGGCGGAGGTCTCGGTCGACGACGGCCAGATCCGGGTCCACCGGGTGGTCTGCGCGATCGATTGCGGCGTCTGCGTCAATCCCCTGGGAGTGGCCGCGCAGATGGAATCGTGCGTCGCCTTCGGGCTCGGCGCGGCGCTCTACGGCGAGCTGAACATCAAGGAGGGACAGGTCGTCGAGAGCAACTTCCACGACTACCGGATCCTGCGCCTGAACGAGATGCCGAAGGTGGAGGTCCACATCGTTCCCAGCCACGAGAAATCGGGAGGCGCCGGCGAGCCGGGAACGCCGCCGGTGGCGCCGGCAGTGGCGAACGCCGTCTTCGCCCTGACCGGGAAGAGGCTGCGCGACCTGCCCTTCCGGATGGATCGAGAGGAGAGCGCAAAGGCATGAGAAAGATCGGAAACCTCTGGATTCTGGGCGGGCTCGTCGCCGGGACCGTTCTCGTCTGCGGCGCGGCGGCATCACCGTCCGTATCGCCGTCCTCGGCTCCGTCCGCGAACGCTTCTACCAAGGCCACGGCGGCGCTCGCCGCCTTCGACACCATCCAGACCGTGCTCCAGCATCCGCGCTGCCAGAACTGCCACATCCCGGGCGACGCGCCGCTGCAGTTCGACGCCGGGCTCAC
>DATBAW010000274.1:0-26650 GCA_036271335.1 Thermoanaerobaculia bacterium | reverse complement strand
CCGGCGACCGACTCTACTGAGAAGGCCGACCAGGACGACAAGGAGAACGCCTCCAAGCACCTCCAGGTCTACGACCAGATCCAGGTCATCGACCGCGCCTCGGACCTGGTGGGCGTCGCCGATTCGGCCACCGAGGGGGTGACCGGCCAGACGGAGCTCGCGGAGCGCCCGGTGCTGCGCGCGGGCGAGCTGCTGGAGACGGTGCCGGGGGTGATCGTCACCCAGCACAGCGGCAGCGGCAAGGCGAACCAGTACTTCCTGCGCGGCTTCAACCTCGACCACGGCACCGACTTCCGGATCACCGTCGACGACATCCCCGTCAACATGCCCTCGCACGGCCACGGCCAGGGGTACAGCGACCTCAACTTCCTGATCCCCGAGCTGGTCGACACCGTGCGCTACAAGAAGGGCGCCTACTATGCCGACGAGGGGGATTTCTCGGCCGCCGGCGCCGCTGAGTTCTCCTATGTGAATGCGCTGCCGAAGCAGATCCTCTCGTTTACCGGGGGCGACTTCGGCTACCAGCGTCTGCTCGCCGCCGATTCGACGAAGTACGGCGGCGGCGACCTGCTCGGCGCTTTCGAGGTCGACCGCAACAACGGCCCGTGGGTCCATCCGGACGACTACCACAAGCTCAACGGCGTCCTGCGCTGGAACCGCGGCGACTCCGGCAACGGCTTCACCCTCACCGCCATGGGCTACAACGGCACCTGGAACTCGACCGATCAGATCCCCGAGCGCGCCGTCGACGAGGGACTGATCAGCCGCTTCGGCGCCATCGATCCCAGCGACGGTGGCGAGAGCTACCGCTACAGCCTGGCGGCCGACTGGCGACGCGGCACCGACACCTCGCTCACCCGCGCCAACGCCTACGTCCTGCGCTACGGGCTCAACCTCTTCTCGGACTTCACCTACTTCCTCGACGACCCGGTGCACGGCGACCAGTTCGAGCAGCTCGACGACCGCACCGTCACCGGCTTCGCGGTCCAGCACCAGTGGGGTTTCGACTGGAGCGGCCGCGCGGTCGAGACCGAGGTCGGCCTGCAGGTGCGCAACGATTCGATCAACAACGGTCTCAACCACACGGAGGACCAGCAGCTCCTCTCGGTCACCAGCCGGGATCAGATCGAGCAGGTGAGCGGCGGCCCTTACGCCCAGGCCCGCGTCAACTGGACCCCCTGGCTGCGCACCGTCACCGGCCTGCGCGCCGACGAGTACTACGCGGACGTCAAGAGCAACATCGCCGTCAACTCCGGCACCCGCCAGTCCGCGATCCTCAGCCCCAAGCTCGCCATCGCCCTCGGCCCCTGGAGCGACAGCGAGTTTTACGTCGACTACGGCTATGGCTTCCACAGCAACGACGCCCGCGGCGCCACCATCCACGTCGATCCCAAGACTTTCGAGCCGGTCGATCAGGTCACCCCGCTGGTGCGCGCGAAGAGCACGGACGTCGGCTTCCGCACCTCGGCGATCCCCAACCTGGAGACCTCGGTGACCGTCTTCCGCCTCGACCTCGACTCCGAGCTGGTCTTCTCGGGCGATGCCGGCGACACCGAGCCCAGCCGTCCCAGCCGTCGCGAGGGGGTCGAGCTGCAGAACTTCTACCGCCCGCGCCCCTGGCTGACTCTCGACGCCGACTATGCGTACTCGCGGGCCCGCTTCACCGACTTCGATCCGGTGGGGGACCACATCCCCGGCTCCATCGAGAGCGCGCTGTCGGCCGGCCTCACCTTCGACGCCGGCGGCCCCTGGTTCGGCAGCCTGCGCGACCGCTACTTCGGCCCGCGCCCCCTGATCGAGGACGACTCCGTGCGCTCCAAGGCCTCGAACCTCCTCAACCTGCGCATCGGCCACCGCTTCCCCAACGGCGTCTCGCTGGCCGGCGAGGTCTTCAACCTCCTGAACAACGAGGTGAGCGACATCGACTACTACTCCGAGTCCCAGCTGCGAGGCGAGCCGGCGCCGGTGAACGACATCCATTTCCATCCGGCGGAGAGCCGGTCGGTGCGGCTGCAGCTGGAGTGGCGATACTGAAACCCGTTCATCGCTGGGATCGGAAGACCTCCTGGATCAACCGGCCCTTCATCGTCGGGAATCGGGTGTGGATCGGAATGCCGTGGCCGTTGCGGAGACGCCCCACGGGGCGTCTCTACAGTGGGGTGGCACCGTTTTCTTCTATGAGGCGCTAAACCCTTTGCAAGGCGTTTGGCAATCCGATCGCCAAGGGAAAATCTTCCCCGGTATCTCGAAGGTTCCCACCCCCACTGTAGAGACGCCCCGTGGGGCGTCTCCGCAGCGGCGAAGACCCCTCCGGCTCACGGCAAACCTTCGTCGGACCCTTGCCTTGCCTTCGGCCTGCCGTCTCGGCTTGCGCACGCTTCGTGCATCGAAAGAACCCCCATGAAGATCACGAAATACATCCACTCCTGCCTCCTCTTCGAGCACGACGGCGAGAAGCTCCTGTTCGATCCCGGCGTCTTCACCTTCGTCGAGGACCAAGTCAAGCCGGACCAGTTCGCCGGCGTCGCCACGATCGTGATCACCCACGAGCACCCCGACCATCTGAACCTGAAAGCCCTGAAGGAGATCCTCGCCCTCAGCCATGCCACCGTGATCTCCAACCGTGGCGTCGCCGCGATCCTGGGCAAGGAGGGGATTGAGGTGAAGCTGCACGAAGAGGGAACCATGCAGGCCGGCCCCTTCACGCTGAAAGCCCTGGCCTGCACCCACCAGCCGATCCTCGCCCCCACGCTGCCGGTGCACATCGCCTACCTCGTCAACGACCGCGTCCTGAACCCGGGAGACTCCTTCGATCCCGCCCTGCTGGCCTGGAAGGGGACCGAGGTGCTGATCCTCCCCGTCACCGCCCCCTTCCTCACCGAAGTCGAAGCCCTGGCCTTCGCCCGCCGCATGGAGCCCAAGCAGGTGCTCCCCGTACACGACGGCTACGTCAAGGATTTCTTCCGCAAGGGGCGGTACGACACCTACGAGCAGTTCCTCCAGAAGGACGGCATCCAGTTTCACCGGATGGGGGAGGTGGGGGCGAGCGTGGAGGTGTGAGGCGTTGAACCGCCATCCCAATGATCAGTCCCGAAGGGACGCAGGCATAAAGCCTGGCGCTTCAGCGCCAGGACCATGGCCGATTCCCAAAAATAACAAAGCCCTGAAAGGGCGCAGGCGGTCCGCACAGGTTGACGCCGCCTGCGCCCCTTCGGGGCTTGAGGGATTGAAATGGGTGTGCTGTCCTGGCGTTGAAACGCCAGGCTTTACGCCTGCGCCCCTTCGGGGCTGGAGGAAGGTTCGGATTCAGCGGCGATCTGTTTTCGAAACATATTCAGCGTCCGTTGTGCATTTTTCGATTTTGGATGATCCGGCCCAAGGCTGCGCTCGTAAATTTCGACCGCCCTTAGAACCATGGGAATCGCTTCGCCCATCCTTTCTGTACGCTGAAGTAACCAAGCCAGGTTGTGAAGATCGATGGCGACCTCCGGATGATCCGGCCCGTAGGAGTCCTCGTCGATCTGGAGAGCGCGCCGCAGCAGGGGCTCGGCCTCCGCGAACCGGTCCGTGTCCTGAAGCAGCGAAGCCAGGTTGTTGAGGTCTCGGGCGACGTTGGGGTGTTGAGGTCCGTAGGAGTCCTCGCCAATCTGGAGAGCGCGTCGCATCAGGGGCTCGGCCTCCGCCAAACGGTCCGTGGCCTTAAGCAACGACGCCAGTTTGTTGAGGTCTCTGGCGACGTCGGGGTGATTCTGTCCGAAAGAATCCTCGTCGATATGAAGAGCGCGTCGCATCAGGGGCTCGGCATCCGCCAACCGGCTCGTGACCTGAAGCAACTGAGCCAGATTGTAGAGGTGTCTGGCGACGCTGGGGTGTAGAGGTCCGTAGGAGTCCTCGTCAATCTGGAGAGCGCGTCGCATCAGGGGCTCGGCCTCTGGCAACCGATTCGTGTCCTGAAGCAACAGAGCCAGGTTGTTGAGGTCTCTGGCGACGTTAGGGTGTAGAGGTCCGCAGGAGTCTTCGTCGATCTGGAGAGCGCGGCGCATCAGAGGCTCGGCCTCCGCCAAACGGTTCGTGGCATGAAGCAACTGAGCCAGATTGTTGAGGCCTCTGGCGACGTTAGGGTGTAGAGGTCCGTGGGAGTCTTCGTCGATCTGGAGAGCGCGTCGCATCAGGGGCTCGGCCTCCGCCAACCTGTTCGTGGCCTTAAGCAACTGAGCCAAGTTGTTGAGTAGGATGGCGACGATAGGGTGTAGAGGTCCGTGGGAGTCTTCGTCGATCTGGAGAGCGCGTCGCATCAGGGGCTCGGCCTCCGCCAACCTGTTCGTGGCCTTAAGCAACTGAGCCAGATCGTTGAGGCAGACAGAGACTTTGGAATGTTCAGGCCCATACGAAGCCTCATTCAATGCCAGGGCACGCCTTATTAAAGGTTCTGCCTCTCCGTAGAGACTCTTGGCAAATAGGAGTATCGACAACCGGTCCATTTGGCGAGCTGTTGGATGGACGATCCCGATCGTATCCGCGGACCCGACGATCCGAGTTGAATGTGGCCGAAGAAGATCCCATACGGGCCACGTGCGGACATCGTCGGGATCGGCTGGAGAGAAAGCATTCACCAACCGCAAAGCCTTCTCAATCCAATCCTGCTGCTTCTCCTCTGGAATTCTGGATCGCAGAGCATCCTGAACCATTCGATGAACCGTAAAATTTTCACCCTTCCGCGTCACCATGGAGAAGGAGGCGAGCTCGGCGATTCCCTCGGTCATGGATGAATTAACGGCTTCTCGCCCCGTCTCCTCATGCAACAACCGGACAGCCTCCTCGACGATCACCTCGCCTTCCTCAAACATTTCTGAAGGAATCGGATCAGGAGCCAGAAAAGCGGTGAGTCGTAGAATCGCGGCCGCCGTCGGGCTGAGTTGCTGGAAAGTCTTCTGCCATGTGACAGCCACAGAGGAGGGATATTCCATCACCGATCCGTCGTACCAGTTGAGCATCCGGTCGCGCTCCTGCTCCAACTCCTCCAGATATTTGGACAGGCTCATCTGATGATGGGAGATGTACGCCCCCGCCTGCTCCAGAGCCAAGGGAAGTCCTCCAAGCTCCTCGGCTAACCGAAGAGCGTGCTTCGGATCCTCGTCCGACCGACTCCGATCGTTCTCCGTGCGTTCGAGAAGGAACCGTTGCGCCTCGTCCAGGCTGAGAGTTTCGATCTGCTGCCTCTTGATACTTGCGGGCCAATCCTTGATCCGGGAGGTAATGAGAACACGGCCCGTCGAGAGAGACGGGACGATCTTCACTACCGCCTGCTCCGCATCCTTCGTATCCACGTTGTCGAGGATCAGCAGCCAGCGGTCATGCTCCCGAAGCCAGCGCAGGACGGCGGCGATGCTCTCTTTCTGAGACGCCGCCTTGGATTCGGGCAGGTTGAGGAGATCGGGGCGGGCCAGATTCGCCAAACCGGAATGTAGGGCCTCTGGGGATTCGACCACTACGAAGAACGCCGTGTCATATCGATCGCCGGAGCGCCATGCGTGCTCGACGGCGAGCCGGGTCTTGCCGATGCCACCCAGACCGTAGAGCGTCTGCGCCTGGGTGATCGCCGTGGCAGTCCCCTCTTGGAGCTTGCGAAGCTCCTCGTCGCGGCCCTTGAGGAGATCTCCGAGAGAGGAGAAGGGGAGGTTGTGGAGACGGGGAGGGACCGGGCTGGTGGGTTTTTCCCTGCGGATGGGCTTCTTGCCGGTGATGCCCCATTGCAGACTGTCCAGTCCCTCGTCGGTAATCCCTCCTCGAAGATCCACCCAGGTGTTCTGCCTGAGGAAAAGCGGGAGTTGGGGAGCGCTGGGTGCACCCGGGAGGAGCACGGGGATGACGCGCAGTTTGCGGTCCACCATCTCCGAAAGGCAGGCGCGTATCTCGGGTATCTCCCAGGGACCCAAACCGTCTTTGCCAACCAGGACAGCCGCGGAACGGACAGTCTTGATGATGGTTTCGAGCTCATCCTGCCAGGGGACGCCAGGAGGCAACTCCCGTTCGTCCAGCCACACGCGCAGGCCCCGGCCTTCCAGCTTCTCCGCGATCTGGCGCACCGCCGCCTTGTCCTTGCTGTTGTGGCTCAGGAAGACATCGAAGATCTCGTCAGGCAAGGGGCCTCCTCGGAAACGGGACGGCCTCAGTTTATCAGCGGCTACGGAAGCTCAGGGCCGCGGTTGCCCTCTTCGGTCCGGCGAGCTCTAAGCCCGCGCGTACCTCGACTGTTTTCGCTGGTGCCCCGGGCTGACGCGGGAGATGCGGCCGGTGTCGGCCATCCAGCGGAGGGAGACGGAGACCTGGCGGATGTCCACCTTGCGGCCGAGGCGAGGGGCGAAGCGGCGGTTGATCTCGGCGGTGATCTCGCCAGGGCCGAAGGCCTCTCCGGGGGTTTTCGTCTGGACGGCACGGCCGACGAGATAGTTGGTCGAGATCTTCCGTCCGACCGGCAGGTCGTCCGAAGGGGGAGGGGGAGCGATGGACAGGCGCGCGGCGAGATGCGCGGCGTTCGCCACGCTGGCCTGGAGGGCCTCGAAGCTCTTCACGAGCGGGTCGAGCTCCGCCGCGTGCTCCGCCCGCAGCTCGCGGTGGAACGCCTCGCGCTCCGCGTGGAAGGCCTCTTGCTCGCGGTGACGGGCGATCTGGGTTTGCAGGCTCGCCAGAAGGTCGGGCAGAGAGAGGGGGTTCGCCATACCGCATAACCTACCTCAGAATCGATTTATCTTCAAGATGAAGCCGCATAGTCCGAGGGTTGTGCGGAAGACCTCGCTTCTGATACCGCTCACCTATTCGGGTGTGCGGATTATTCCTCCACGAATACCGCGTACCTCTCGGATTAGGGAATATCCGTGGCTAGGTATACCGCACATCTTATATTTTTTGCGGTATATGATTCGTGGCAAGCCGCAAATTCCGTGAGGCATGCGGCCTGACTCCGGAACCGGTGAGCAACCGGTTCCGGCGAAGGTCTGAACGGCGGCTTACTGTTGGTTGGCCTGCTGGCGGTCGTGGGTCGCCTGGTCCGCGAGGACCTTGGCGGCGGTGCGGAGCTGCTTGCGGAGCGCGACCTCGGGGGTGTCGACGAGCAGGCCGCGGTCGTGGAGCCCCTTCAGTTGCAGCAGGTAGCTCTTCTGCACCTCCGACTTCGAGCACTGGCTGGTATAGCCGAGCTCGCAGGGCGTGGACGTGAAGTGCTTCTCGCACCGGTCGTAATCCTCGCCCGGAGCGCAGGGGGTGTGCCAGGCATAGGTCGGGAGGCACTGTCCGGACGAGTTGCACTGGCACCCGGTCGCGACGGGCTCGGCCGGCTCAGGCTCCGTCGTGGGATCGCCGGGGGCCGTAGGATCAGTAGAGACCGGTCCGGTCGTGGTGGTGACGTTCTGGACCGTGCCGCCGGCGATGGGCGTCGTGGGCTGGAGCGGATGGCCGTCGTCGAGCGTCACCGTGGTCGGATCGAGAGTGCCCGAGGTGAAGCACGCATCCGTGGCGGCCTTGCCGATCGCGAAGGGCGTGTCGTTCACCGAGGGGAGGTAGACGTTGCGGATGAGGGCGTAGGTCTTGTGCGTCTTCACGTTGGTGAAGTTGATCCGTACCCGCAGACGGAGCTGGGCGTCGAAGGTGCCGCCGTACTGGTTGAGGCTGTGGAACACCATCGGGCTCACGGGCTGGTTGTCGGTGAGGTTCGCCGTCACCTTGAACTTGCCGCAGGAGGTCGACAGGAGGTCCGTGGCCTGCAGGTTGAGGACGCGGCCGCGGATGCGGGTATGGGCCGTGCCGCTGTCGTCGAAGACGGCGTCGTCGAGACGTTCGATGACGGTGTCCGTGGTGCCCAGGATGTTGGCCGGCTCGGTATGGATGGGAACTCCCTCGAAGTTGACGCGACCCTTGAACGCTTTCGAGCCGTCGCAGAAGAAGCCGGCCGGAATGGCGTTGTCGGAGAAATCGTACATCGTGGCGCCGCTGCTCAGGGTCTGCCAATAATCGAGACCCGCGGGCACCCGGTCGATGGGATGAGCCGCCAGGACGGGCATCGCCGCGACGGCCAACAGCAGAGTGCAGAAGAACAATCCTCTCTTCATGTCTGCCTTTCTTCCCGCGCCGGTCCGCCATTTCAGCCCCGCGTCGCGGGTCCCTGTGCGCTTACCTGCGGCAAGCCCGCCGGCGGCACGGCGGACGTTTGAGGTCTGCCGGCGGCGGGCGAATCAAGGCCCCAGAGGCCGGCACGATACCGTCCCCTAAGTAAAGTAGTGCATGCGGAAGGATAAGCGGGACGTTTCTCTATCAAAAGCTGAAACCGGCCGTCAGCTCGCGCGTCAGGTCGGCGGCCGGGATCTCCTTGCAGCCGGTGGGATTCTGGCCCGACCAGAGCGGCGAGAAGTCGCCGCTGCCTTGGGGCTCGGCCCTGGCGCGGAGCGGCGCGACGGCGGCGGAGCCGAGGGGGAAGGCGGGCACGGTGGGGGAGAGGGGACCGAGCTCCCGCATCAGGCGGTTGACGATGCCTCGCGCCGGGCCGCCGGAGAAGAGGTTGGTCAGCGCGGTGTGGCGGGCCGCTTCGCCTTTCAGGGCGGCGCGGTGGACGGCGCTGGTGGTGGCCTCGGGGCAGAGCAGGTAGGCGGTGCCGATCTGGACGCCGGCGGCGCCGAGCTTCAGGGCGGCGGCGACGCCTCGGGCGTCCGCGATGCCGCCGGCGGCGAGGATCGGGACCTTCACGGCCTGGACGATCTGGGGTAGCAGCGCGAAGGTCCCGGCCTGGGTCGTCAGGTCGTCCGAGAGGAAGATGCCGCGGTGCCCCCCGGCTTCGAGGCCTTGGGCGATGATGGCGTCCACCCCTTGGGCTTCGAGCCAGCGCGCCTCGTCCACGGTGGTCGCGGAGGAGAGGATCTTCGCGCCCCAGGAACGGACGCGGTCGATCAGGCCGGCCGCGGGCAGGCCGAAGTGGAAGCTCACCACGGGAGGCTTGAAGTCCTCCATGACGTCGGCGGCCTCGGCGCTGAAGGGCGCGCGTCCGGGGCCGGCGGCGATCGTGGCTGGATCGATCCCGAATTCCTGGTAGTAGGGGGCGAGCGCGGCTCGCCACGCCGCCTCGCGCCCGGCGTCGACGGTGGGCTCCCGGTGGCAGAAGAAGTTGACGTTGAACGGGCGGTCCGTCCGCGCCCGGATCGCCGCCAGCTCCTGGCGCAGAGCGTCGCGGCCGAGCATGGCGCAGGGGAGGGCGCCGAGCCCGCCGGCGTTGGAGACCGCCACGGCGAGAGCGCTCCCTTGCACCCCGGCCATCGGGGCTTGCAGGAGGGGGATTTCGAGGTCGAGCAGGTCGCGCAGGATCGTCATCCGTCGTCCTCCGGGAGGATCAGCCGATCTGTCCCAGCGCGCGCCGGATCTCGGGCTGGTTGGGATCGATGGCGAGCGAGCGGTGGAAGCTGGCGGCGGCGCCTTCGCCGTCGCCGACGCAGAGGCGGGCGAGGCCGACGGAGGCATAGGCGAGGGCGTTCTTCGGGTCGTACCGGGTGGCGGTCTCGAAGTCGTCGAGGGCTTTCTCGCACTGGTGGCGCTCCAGGCGGTAGCGCCCGCGGAGCAGATGGAGGCGCGGCTCCTTGGGGCGCGCGGCGAGCGCCTGCTCGAGCAGCTTCAGGGCCCGTTCGGATTCGCCGCCGCGCGCGTAGGCCACGGTGCGGCCGACGGCGTCGTCGACCCCCTCGGGGAGACCGGCGGCGAGCGCGGCCACCAGGAGCTGGTCCGAGCGGTCGAGGTCCTGGTGCTGGTCGTGGAGGAGATCGCTCAGGTTCCACATCGCCGCGGCGTTCTTGGGATCCACCGCCAGGGCCTTCTCGTAGGCGGCGCGGGCGGCGGCCGTCTCGCCGTGCTCGCGGTGGAGGAGCCCCTCGTTGTTGTACGAGCCGGCGGTGCGGGAGGAGCCCGCGGCGCTTGGCGCGGCGGTGCCCTCCGGAGCGCCCAGATCGCCGAGCGCGCGGAGCGTCGCGATCTCGGCGGCGTCGGCCTGCGGATCCCCCTTGGCCGCGGGCGCGGGCTGGTAGTGGCCCCGGTAGTCGGCGAGCTCGGCGTGCACCGGATCGATCCCGGCCAGCGGCGGACCGGCGACGCCGTCGCCCGGCGGCAGGCCGAGCAGGGCGAGGAGGGTGGCGCAGACCTGGCTCACCTCACCCTGGCCGCGGTTGGCCTTGGCCTCGATGTCCGGCCCCCAGAGCAGGTAGATCCCCTCCTCGCGATGCCAGCGGCCGGCGGAGGCCGCGGCGGCGCTCGCCGGGCTGGCGGGGCGCCCCTCCTTCCAGCGAAAGCCGTGATCCGAGGCGATCATCAGCACGGCGCCGTGGGCCTCGGCGAGCTTGCGGTACTCGCCGAGCATGCGGTCGATCTCGGCGAAGTAGAGCGGGGGCACGTGCGAGAAACGCTCGAAATCCGCCGCCGTCACCGCCGCCTGGCGCGGCGGCGCCCAGGGAGCGAACACGTGGCCGAGGATGTCCGTGCCCTGGAAGTCGACGACGGTCAGGTCGGGTTTGGCGCGGCCGAGCCAGGAGGTGGCGAGCGCGTGGCCGGCGCGGGTCTCGATCAGGATGCGGCGCAGGGCGCTCACCGGATGGGCGTAAGGGTCGGGATCGGCGGCGGCCTTCTCGAAGTCCGCCGGCTTGAGCCAGGGGAGATAGGCGTGGAGGGCGTCGTAGCCCACGGCCGCCTCGGTCTGGCGGAGCGTCTCGCGCGCCCAGGCCTCCTGGTCCGGCGGATAGACGGTGCCGGCGAGGGGCTCGGGGTCGCCCGCGGACAAGGAGGCGAAGCGGTCGGCCACCAGCAGCCCCTTGACCGCCTCGGCCGGCCAGGTGGCCCAGACGCCGAAGACGGCGACGCTCTTGTCGCCGTCGTTCGCCATGTTCCAGATCGCGGGGCGCTTCCGCTCGCTGCTGGGGATCGGCTCCAGCGCGCCGGTCTCGGAGTCGCGGCGGGTGAAGTCGAGGATGCCGTGCTCCAGCGGCGAAGTGCCGGTCATCATCGTGGTCCAGACGAGCGGCGAGAGCGGCGGCTGGATCGTCTTCAGCGTGCCGGTGCGTCCGCCCTTCGCCAGGGCCGCGAGGTTGGGCATCACGCCGGAGGCCATGAAGTCGTCGAGCAGCTCCCAATCGGCGCCGTCGAGCCCGACGAAGATCACCGGATGGGCCGCGCGGGCGGCCTGCACGACCTCGGGCGTCGGCGGGGGAGGGGCGCCGGCCTTGCGCGGCGGCGCGGGGTGCTTGCGGCAGGCGAGCGCCGTCAGCAGGAGCAGGACCAGGAAGAAGGTGAGGCGGCGCATAGGGATGGAACAAGCTTATATCGAGATGCGGATTCCGTCGCCGCGAAGGGACAGGAGGGGCTTCGATCGGTCTCCGCGGCATGCGGCCCCCGCCCGTACTCGCAGGGCCCCCCTCTTCTCCCGGCGAGGGAGGGGTGGAGTGGCCGGGAGAAGAGGGACGGGGTGATGAGGGCCTACGCCACGGCCGAGATACCTCTGAGACCCTCAGCCCGGCGGGAGCGCGCAACCGTTGCAGGGGTTGCAGGAGGTGATCGTCGTCACGCCGCAACAGACCTTGGTGAAACAGAGCCTCTCCTGGCCGTTCGGGCAGGCCTGGCAGACGCCGGCGTGGAGGCAGGTGTTGGGATTGCAAGCGCCGGTAGCGCTGGGATCGGCCTGCGCGGACGTCGTCAGGCCCGGCACCAGGCCGGAAACGATCGCGCCAAAGATGAGGAGAGCCATCGCGAGCCGGAGCAGAGTCGTCGATTTCTTCTTCATAGTCACTCCTTTCGATGTGGGAAGCCCGGAAGCGGGCTCCTTCCTCTAAGGGTGCGGGGAGTGAGCTCCAGCGACCCGGCAAAGTTTGTTTTGCTAACCAGTTGACATCCGGAGGAGTCTCGTCGGATAATCAGTCTGCGATGCAAACCGCCTCAGCTCAGGTGCCTTCATGACGACCCGCGACATCGACCGTATCCGTTTCGTCACCCGCCACTTCAACGAGCTTCAGGGGATGCGGATCCTGGTGCCCTTGGGATTGATCGCGCTCAACGCCGGATTTCTCTGGGGCTTCCGCGTGTTCTTTGGACCTCTGATTCGATTCCAGCTCGGGCCGTTCGTGCCGCTGGTGTTTGTGCTCGTGGCGCCCATGCTCATGGTGGGCGCGGTCGTGGTGATGGCCTTCGCGCCTGTCTACTACCGGGATGTTTTCGGCGTGGTCGAGCGGCCGCCGGTCGGTCCTTCCCGTCAGCTCGCTTCGCTCTCGATCTTCAGCCCGACCGGTTCCACGCTGGGGCTTGCCGTCGATCGACCGGTGAGGCACCCCCGGGCACGCCGGCTCCTGAGTACCCTGTCTCTCGCCTTCGCCGTCTTTATCCTGGTGCGGGCGGTTTGCCCTCCCATTTATATGTTTACGTTCGAGAACGAAATTCACGAGCCGTGGATGACCCTGACACCTTTCCTGACGCAGACGCTGTATGTGCTCTACGGCTCGCTGTTCCTCGGCACCTGGCTCTGGAGGGAGCGGCGTCGGTCTCAGGGCTACTATCTGGCGCTGGCGATCCTGCCGCTGGCTCTCGCGGCGATCGGCGCCTGTAGGGCCTCTTCCCTGGGATTGCTGATGCTGGACGTTGCGGCACGGAAGTCCTGGCCTCTTCAGGCGGCGCTGTCCGTTCCCTGGATGGCTCTGATGCTCTGCGGCGCCTCGCTGCTCCTGGCCGGCCTGCTCGATCACGGCCAGCTCGAGGGGACTTTGGGGAAACCCATGGCGCCGCGGGTGGAGGCCTTCCGATGAGCACCCCTTTCGAGCAGCTCGCGAGCCTCGACCGGCGGGTGCACGATCCCGCGCGGCTGGCGATCCTGACGGCGCTGTCGGCGTGCGAGGGGGCCGATTTCCTCTTCCTGCAACGGATCACCGGGCTGACCAAGGGGAACCTCTCGTCGCACCTCTCGAAGCTGGAGGAGGCGGCGCTGGTGGTGATCGAGAAGCGTTTCGTGGGGAAGAAGACGCAGACCCTGGTGCGGCTGAGCGATCAGGGGCGGGGCGCGGTCGACGGCTACTGGCGGGAGATGGAGGAGATCCGCGAGAGCGCCACCCGCTGGGTACCCACGGTGCTGGTGCCTGCGACGTAGTCGGCCGTCGTAGTTGCCCGTTCGCGGGCCTGCGCAAGGCCTGTGCTAGAGTCGCCCGGCCGCCGCCGGGGGCGCGACGGCGCTCTGTGAAGGGTGGCGCTGAATGACTTCTCCGGTTCGTTTCTCCCTGCTGTTGACCCTGATCGTCTCGTTCTTCCTCCTGACCGCCGGGCGCGCCGGCGCCGACGACTGGCAGCCGATCGGCCTGCTGCGCAGCCGCGACCTGACGCCCTTCGGCATTCTTCGTCTCGACCTCCTGCCGGCCCAGGCATTCGCCGCGCCGCCGGGGACCTGGGGGTACGAGGTGGACCTGGCCTACCAGAACACCTACGTGCTCAGCGCCAACGTCCGCTACTACCTCCAGCACCGGGGGACCGGGCGCGCCGCGCTCAACCGGCAGGACGTCGACGCGATCTTCGCGCTGCCGGGCGACGCCTACTTCGTGGACACGGAGGTCGGCCTGGCCGATGTCGGCGTCCACTACAGCGTCGATCCGCATTGGGAGGTCGAGCTCAACCTGCCGCTGCTGCACTATGGCGGCGGCTTTCTCGATTCGACCATCGAGGGCTTTCACAGCACCTTCGGCTTCTCGAACGCCGACCGGAACCTGGTGCCGCGCAACGACTCGCAGTACATCCTGAAGGTGGGGAACCTGCGGATCGCGGACCTCGAGCCGCCGGTGGACAATGGCGTGGGCGATCCTGTCTTCGGCGCGCGGTACGCGCTCTTCCCGGAGCCCAAAGCGTGGAACCTGATCGTCGAGGGGGCGGTCAGCTGCCGGTCGGCGGCACGCGCCCGTTCCTTTCCGACGGCAAGACGGACGTCGGCATCCAGGCGACGCTGCAGCGGTTCTTCAGCCATCAGGCCGTGTACGTCGAGGTCAGCGGCATCCGCGCCGGCGGCCTCGACGGCAGCACCCGGACCGACTACCAGCTCATCCCGACGATCGTCGTCGGCTACGAGCACCGGGTCACCCGGCGCACCAACGCCATTCTCCAGTTCTACGCCGGCGGCAGCGAGATCGAGCAGTCGACCCTGCCGGACCTGACGCAGGAGAAGTATCAGGTCAGCCTCGGCCTCCAGTCCGCGCGCGGCGCCTCGATTTACCGGATGGCCCTGACCGAGAACGTCGGCCATTTCGGCAACACGCCGGACATCGCGTTCCTCCTCAGCTTCGCCCACGCGGTGTCGCCGGTGAAGCGGTCCGGTTCCTGAGAAGAAGGTTGCTGGCACAAACCAGTTGACAAGCGGATGCGCCCGGGGGAGAATTGGTTTGCAGCGCAGACCATTTATGAGGAGACCAGCATGGCATCCCGGGATCTCGATCGCATCCGCTTCGTCACCCGTCATTTCAACGAGCTGCGGGGCCTGCGGTACGGCGTACCCCTCGGCCTGATGACCCTGAGCCTGGGGGGGACGACCTACTTCTCGAACGGGCCGTTTCAGATCCTCCGCGCCGCGCTCCTGCTGCTGGCGGTCGTCCTGATCGCTGGCGCCGGAGCCTACTACCGGCGGACTTTCGGCGAAGTGGAGCAGCAGCCGGTGCGACCCGCCTCGCCGCTGGAGTCGCTTTCGATCTACAGCCCGGCAGGGGCGACGCTGAGGCTCCACGGATCGCGCGGCCTGCCGCCCCTGGCGCGCCGGCTGTTGATCGCCACCACCCTGGCCTTCGTGTTTCTGATGACGTTGCGGTCGATCAGCCCCGCCGTCGTGATCGACGAAGATGAATCGCTGGTCCAGCCGCCATGGCTCTCGCTCGGGGTCGTGGCCGGCAGGCTCGAGACCTCGGCGCCCCCCGAGGCCAGGGTCGAGGCGTGGAGGTCCACGCTCAAAGAGCAGCTGCTCTACCTGCTCTATGGCACGTTTTTCCTGAGCACCTGGCTCTGGCGAGGGCGCCGGCTCTCGCAAGGCAGTCATCTGGCGTTCGGAGCCCTGCTGGTGGGGCTTGCGGCTTTCGGCGCCACTTTCGGCCGCTTCCTGGAGGAAGGGCCGGATTCAGGGATCGCCCGCGTCCTCGTGAAATGTTGCGAGCCGGCGGTGGCCCACCTCTGGATCGCCCTTGTCCTCTGTGGCACCGCGATGATCGTGACGGGGCTGCTCGATCACTGGCAGATCGTACGGGTCCTGAAGCCCGCGCCGGCGCCAGGAGCCTTCACCTAGCGTAAGCGCCCTCGGCGCACAAGTTGCAGCCCCCTTTGCCGGACATGGGCAATCGCCCGGAGAGGGGGAGGCGTGGCTTACGCACCGATCGAGGATTACGGCGTCATCGGCAACATGCGGACCGCGGCGCTGGTGGGCAAGCACGGTTCGATCGACTGGTATTGCGTTCCCTATTTCGATTCGCCCAGCGTCTTCGCGGCGATCCTGGACGACGAGAAGGGGGGGCGGTTCGAGATCGTGCCCGTGGGCGACGGCGCGGCCGCCAAGCAGCTCTACTGGCCAGAGACGAACGTCCTGGTCACCCGCTTCCTGTCGGCGGACGGAGTGGGGGAGATCGAGGATTTCATGCCGGTCGGCGGCGGGGGAGCCGATGACTGGCGCGATCACTTGGTCCGCCGGGTGCGCGTGGTGCGCGGCTGCGTGAGCTTCCAGGTGCGCTGCCATCCGGCGTTCGACTACGCGCGGGCGCCGCACGAGACGGTGATCGATCCCGGCAAGGGGGCCGAGTTTCACTCCCAGTCCCTCAGCCTGCGTCTCGCCACCGAGGTGCCGCTGCGGCAGGACGGCCGCGGGGTCACCGCCGAGCTGACGCTGCGCGAGGGGGAGAGCGCGACGTTCCTGATCCGTCCGATCGACAAGGGGGCCGAACGTGGCGCGCCGCCGCCCGCCGGCAGGATCGAGGAGCTGTTCAAGGCGACGGTCGACTTCTGGCGCCACTGGATCGCGGGTTCCACCTATCACGGCCGCTGGCGGGAGATGGTCCATCGCTCGGCCCTGCTGCTCAAGCTGCTCACCTTCGAACCGACCGGCGCGATCGTGGCGGCGCCGACCTGCAGCCTCCCCGAGCATCCGGGAGGCGTGCGCAACTGGGACTACCGCTACACCTGGATCCGCGACGCCGCCTTCAGCATCTATTCGCTGCTGCGCCTCGGCCTCACCGACGAGGCCTCGGCGTTCATGGGCTGGCTCGACGCCCGCTGCTCCGAGGCGACGCGCGACGAAGGGCTGCAGATCGTCTACGGCATCGACGGCCGGCGGGATCTCAAGGAGATCACGCTCGACCACCTCGACGGTTACCGGGGCTCGCGGCCGGTGCGGGTCGGCAACGGCGCCGTGGACCAGCTCCAGCTCGACATCTACGGCGAGCTGATGGACTCGGTCTATCTATTCAACAAGCACGCCTCGCCGATCTCCTACGACACCTGGCTCCATCTGAAGGAGCTGCTGCACTACGTCTGCGACAACTGGAAGCGGAACGACGAGGGGATCTGGGAGGTGCGCGGCGGCAAGCAGCAGTTCGTCTATTCGAAGCTGATGTGCTGGGTGGCGATGGACCGCGGCCTGCGCCTCTCCGACCAGCGCTCGTTCCCGACCGACCGCGAGCACTGGCTGGGTGCGCGGGACCAGATCTACGAGGCGATCATGGCCCATGGCTGGAACCCGAAGCTGGAATCGTTCGTCGAGACCTTCGACGGCGAGTGGCTCGACGCCTCCAGCCTGCTGATGCCGCTGGTCTTCTTCGTGGCGCCGAACGATCCGCGGATGCTGAAGACGCTGAAGGCGATCCGCCGCCGTCCCGACCAGGGAGGCCTGGTCTCCGACGGTCTGGTCTACCGCTACAACGCCGCTCACGGCATCGACGGCCTCCCCGGCGACGAGGGGACGTTCAACATGTGCACCTTCTGGCTGGTGGAGGCGCTGACCCGCGCCGGCTGGACCCGGCCGGAGATGCTCGAGGACGCGCGCCTCACCTTCGAGCGCATGCTTGGCTACGCCAATCATCTCGGCCTCTACTCCGAGCAGACCGGCCTGCGCGGCGAGGCGCTGGGGAACTTCCCGCAGGCCTTCACCCACCTCGCCTTGATCAGCGCGGCGGTGAACCTCGACGCGGCGCTGGGGAAGGAGCGGGGAGAGGTGGGACTTTAAGCCTAGCGATCCGCGATCAGGTGCTGGATCTCCGGCCGCTCCGGGCCGACGTGGAAGGCGCGGGCGCGCTCCTGGACGTCGGTGTCGGCGTGGGTGACGCGCTCGTGCTGGCGCAGGTGCTCGATCCAGGAGCTGACCAGGAAGACCTCGGTGTGGAGGGAGGGATCGGCGGAATCCACGAACAACCCCCACTGCATGGCGCCATCGCGGCGGCGGATGCGGCTCACCTCGTGCATCGCGGCGGTGAACTCGGCCGTGCGGGCGGTGTCGATCCGGTAGCGCACCGTCACCATCACGGGGCCGCGGTCGTGCTCGAGATCGTGGGTCACCACCGGCGCCGGCCACTGCCGCGAGGGCGCCAGGTTCAGCCCCTCGCCCGAGCGGATGTGGATGCGGAAGGTGGCGGCGAGCCCCACGACCATGCCGATGGCGGAGATCAGGAGCGCCCGGGAGATGCCGAGGTGCTCGCCGACGATCCCCCAGAGGGCACTGCCGCCGGCGAGGCCGGCGTAGAAGACCAGCATGTAGACGGAGAGGGCGCGGCCGGTCACCCAGGAGGGGACCACCGTCTGCACCGCCACGTTGAGGCTGGAGAGGAGCGACAACCAGGCGCCGCCGGCGAGGAGCATGGCGAGCATCAGCAGCCAGAACGAGGGGACGTAGGCGAGCGCGGCCGTCGCCCCGGCGAAGACCAGGGTGGCGACCGCCACCACGGCGTCCATCGAGTTGCCCCGCCGGAGCCGCGGCAGCACCATGGCGCCGGCCACCGCGCCGACGCCGAGGGCGCCGAGCAGCAGGCCGTATCCTTCCGGTCCCGCCTTCAGCTTATGGGCGGCCACCAGCGGCAGCAGCGCCCAGAGCGAGGCGCCGCAGAACACGAAGGCGCAGCCGCGCACGATCGGCGCGATCACCTCGGGCGCGTGGCGCACGTAGCGCAGGCCGGTCGTCATGGCGCCCCAGATCCGCTCGGCCGGCAGCATCGTCTCCACGGCCGGCCGGCGCCAGAAGAAGAGGACGACCAGCACTCCCAGGAACGAGATCGCGTTGACCAGGAAGGTGACGGCGGGACCGGCGGCCGCCACCACCAGTCCGGCGAGAGCGGGACCGGCCGCCCGCGCGATGTTGAAGCCGATGCTTCCCAGAGTGACGGCGGCGGGGAGGTCCTCGCGCGGCACCATCTCCGGAATGCTCGCCTGCCAGGCCGGTCCGTTCAGCGCCGCGCCGAGGCCGAGCAGAAAGGTGAAGACGAGGAGGATCCAGGGCGTCGTGGCATGGGCCGCCGTGAACGCCCAGAGGCCGAAGGCGGCGGCGGTCATCCAGATCTGGGTGATCAGCAGCAGCCGGCGGCGGTCGAGCACGTCGGCCACCGCGCCGGAGGGGAGCGAGAGCAGGAACATCGGCAGGCTGGTGGCAGCCTGCACGAGCGCCACCAGGATCGGCGAGTGGCTGAGCGTCGTCATCATCCACGACGCGCCGACGTTCTGGAACCAGGTGCCGATGTTCGAGGCGACGCTGGCGATCCAGAGCCAGCGGAAGATCGTCTGCCGTAGCGGGCTCCAGGTGGAGCGGGGGGGAGGGCTGGCCACGGAGGGAGCATATAGTAGCCCCCGGCCATGAAGAGCTTCGATTTCCCAAGTCTCCTGGCGGGTCTGCTGGCCTGCGGCGTAGCGGTCTTCGTCAGCTCGGCGCTGGTCTTCCTCGCCTTCCGCCTGAACACGATGATGCGGCGGCGGGAGGAGCAGGAGCGGCTGCTGCTCTCCGGCCACCGTTCGATCGCCGTCGCCCTTGGCGCCACGATCCTCAGCCAGGCGCTGCTGCTGCGCCACGTCGTCTTCCCGGTGATGGCGGTGATGCGCGACCTCTTCCTCGAGCGCGCCTCGATCGCTACCGTGCTCGCCGTCGCCGGTCAGTGCGGCATCTTCTTCGCGGTGATCGGCGCGGTCTCGATCGGCTCCGTCTGGCTCGCCAGCTGGCTGTTCACCCACATGACGGGGAACCTGCCGGAACAGGAGGAGATCCTGCGCGACAACCTGGCGGTGGCGATCTTCTACGCCTTCGTCCTGCTCGCCATCACGGTGATCCTGAACGAGGGGATCGAGGATCTGGCGCGGTCGCTCATCCCCTACGGCCGTTCCGGAGTCGTGCGGCTGCCGTGAAGCGGTCCGGCTGCGGCGTTCTGGGGCTCGCCGGCGGCCTCGTGCTCGCTCTGGCCGTGGCGACCGGAGTGGCGACCCGTAACGAGAAGCCGCCGGAGATTCGTCGTGCCGATCCGGATGCGTTTCTGCGCCGCGTCGGAGCGCTGAACGAGTTCCGGCGCGACGACGAAGGGGAGCGCCTCCGCCTGTCCTATGGCTTCGTCGATTACGGCGGCCGTCCGCGCCACGTCTCGTGCGAGATCAGCAAACGGGACTACGACCGCGATCTCACCTCCTTCGGCTATTTCGAGGACGAGCTCCAGAAGGCCGTCGGCGCGGGGTTGCGCGAAAGGTTCGAGGCCGAGGCCGATCGGCGGGGCTTGCGCCCTTATCTCCATTTCGAGCTGGAAGGGGGCTCGGGCTACCGCTGGCACTGGCGGATTCCGGAGGGCCTGGCGGCGCTGGAGGCGCAAGAGCTGGAGGCGAGGCTGCGCACGTTCGACGTCTGGCTCGACCAGCGCCTGTCCCGGCAGAAGGAGGAGCTGGTCCGGCGGTATCTCGGGGCCCGCGGCCTGCTCCTGAAGGACGGGGAGATCTCGATCGACTACGAGCGCGAGATCGAGCGCGATACCGGTCCGCTCGCCGACTGCTACGCGGCTCTGCGGCGAGCGGGGGAGGGGGGGAGCGACCATCGCCTCCTCGGCCTCTTCCTGGCGTTCGTCCAGGAGCTGCGCTACGAGGTGCCGCCGTCAGTCGAGCTCGGCCGTCACATCCTGGGATTCCGCGTGCCGACCTCCGTGCTGGTGCGCGGCGCCGGCGACTGCGACTCGAAGTCGGCCACCTTCTGCGCCCTCTGGCGGCACCTGCCGCGGCGGGCGATCCTGATCCTCGTCCCCGGCCATGCGCTGGTGGGAGTGGAAGGCAAGCCGCGGGCGGACGAGGCCTACGTCCGCCTCGGCAACCGCTATTTCGTCCTCTGCGAGGTGGCGGGCCCCGGGAAGGTCCCGCCGGGCGGCGAGGCGATTTCGGGCGACTTCGAGTACGTGATGATCGAGCCGGCGGGTGCGTAGGCCCGTGGTAGACTGAACAGTGCGAAGTTGCCTTGCGGCGGGCCGCCGTGATCTGATCCGGCGATCTGTTGGAGAAAGGATGGCACGCATGAACGCGATTCCCCTCCAGCGCGACGATGTCTACTATCCGGAGTCCGATGGCCAGCCGATGGCGGAAACCGATCTCCACCGGGACGAGATGGTCGACCCGATCCACGCCTTGAAGCGGCGGTATCGGGACGCGCCGGATGTCTACGTAACGGGGAACATCTTCTTCTACTACGTCCAGGGGGACCCCCGGGCGGTGGTGGCTCCGGACCTCTTCCTGGTCAAAGGGGTCGCCAAAGAGCGGCGGCGCACGTACAAGCTTTGGGAGGAAGGCCGGGTCCCTTCCCTGGTGATCGAGATCACGTCGGACAGCACCCGCCACGAGGACCTCTCCAAGAAGAAACTCTGTTACGAGCGCCTTGGGATCGAGGAGTACTTCCTGCACGATCCCTATCAGGACTACCTGCGGCCCGCGCTTCAAGGTTTCCGCTTGATCGACGGCCGCTATCAGCGGATCGAGCCGGAAATCGGCGGCTCGTTACGCAGCCGTTCGACCGACCTCCTGCTTCGCGTCGAAGGGTTCCGGCTGCGTCTGGTGGATGCCGTCAGTGGCAGGCCTCTCCTCTGGGATGAGGAGATCGAGGACGAGCTCGAGCGGCTCCGCCGCTGATCCCATAGCCCGACTGTCGGCGCGCCGACAAGGTCATTCAGCTCTCTCTGTCACGCCAGGGTCACCCGGCGGCACTAGACAAGATGAGAGAAGAAGACTAATCTGGTTACAAATGAGTCACCGCCCTGGAACCCCCGCGATCACCCTCCCTCGCCGTCCGGCGACCCGGGTGTCTTGTACTTGTAGCAAGCGGGTGTGAGTGGCTCCCTGCCGTTCGCATCCGCCTCTCCCGAACCGTAAGCCCCTGATCCCGATGTCCTGACGGCTGGTTTCCAGCCGCGAACGCTATCCGTGTCTCTCCCTCGTCCGCGAGGGGGACGTAGGAGGCTTTTTCCATGAGGACGATCGCATGACGGCAGGCCGTATCGCGGCAGGTGAATCCCAGGCTCCTCAGGCGGAGATCACCTGGGAACTGATTCGCAAGCGCAACTTCGTCGAGCGGCTGAAGGCCGAGAAGGGGGGGCTCCAGGTCCTCCACGACCTGCCGGCGATGATCGACACCGGCTACGAGGCCGTGCCCGAGGAGGATTTCGTGCGCATGCAGTGGTACGGCCTCTACCACGACAAGCCGAAGCTCGGCTATTTCATGCTGCGAGTAAAGCTGCCGGGCGGCGTGCTGACCCCCGCCAAGCTGCGGACGATCGGCGAGATCTCGCAACGCTTCGGCCGCGGCTCCGGCGAGCTGACCACCCGGCAGAACATCCAGCTCCACTGGATCGAGCTGGCGCAGCTTCCGGAGGTTCTCCGGCTGCTCGAAGAGAACGGCATGACGACCGTCGGCGCGTGCGGCGACAACGTGCGCGCGATCACCGGCTGCCCGGTGGCCGGTCTCGCCGGCGACGAGCCGTTCGAGGTGCAACCGCTGATCGACGAAGTGACCTCTTTCTTCATCGCCAACCGCGAGTACTCGGACCTGCCGCGCAAGCACAAGATCACCATCTCGGCCTGCCCGCACCAGTGCAACGCGCCCGAGATCCACTGCATCGCCCTGATCGGCGCGCCGCGCGATGGTCGTCCCGGCTTCGGCGTGCGGGTGGGCGGCGGGCTGTCGACCTGGCCGCGACTCTCGGACGATCTCGGCGTCTGGGTGCCGGCCGAGGAGGCGCTGGAGACGCTGCGGGCGATCGTCGACGTCTGGCGGCTCGACCTCAAGTACCGGATGTCGCGCGCCAAGGCCCGCCTCAAGTTCATGGTCGCCGACCTCGGCCCCGAGGCGTTCCGCGCCCGCGTCGAGGAGAGGCTCGGACGGCGGCTGGAGGACGGCGCCGTGCCGCCAGCGCCGGCGGCGGAGAAGGACCATACCGGCATCCATCCGCAGAAACAGCCGGGGCTCTTCTACGCCGGCGTGCCCGTCCACCTGGGCCTGATGAACGGCGAGACCATGCTCCGCCTGGCCGACCTGGTGGAGAGCTTCGACGGCGGTCTCAGACTGACTCGCCGCCAGAACTTCGTCCTCGCCAATATCCCCGAAGCTCAACTTGCCCGAGTCGTCCACGAGATCGAGGCGCTCGGCTTCCCGCTGGAGGGTATGGGGCTGCGGGGAGCGAGCATCGCCTGCACCGGCGACCCGTTCTGCAACTACACCGTGGCTGAGACCAAGGGGCGTTTGCAGGGGATCGTCGAGCACCTGGAGCAGGTCTTCGGCGACGCCGTCGCCGGTCTGCGGCTCAACCTGGACGGCTGCCCGCACGCCTGCGCCCATCACTGGATCGGCGACGTCGGCCTGCAAGGGACGACCCTGCGCGAGCGCGGTCCGGCGGGCGAGCGCCTCCAGGGCTACGACCTCTTCCTGCGCGGCGGCCTCGGCGCCGAGGCCGCCATCGGCCGTCCCGTGCTCAAGCGGGTGCCGACCACCGAGGTCCATCTCGTCATCGAGCGTTTGTTCCGCGCCTATCTCGAAGGGCGCGGCGAGGGAGAGCGCATCCAGCAGTTCTTCACCCGCCATTCCGACGAGGAGCTGTCGGCCCTTGGCATGGCAGAGGAAGCGGCCGTCGCCGCCGTTTCCCAAGAAGCCTAGAGGCGAAGCTTAGAAAGGAAGTCCGATCATGTTCGAGATCGCATATACCGCCCGCACCGATGAACGGGACCTGCTGGACGAGCACGAGGCCGGGCAGTTGGCGGTGGAGCTCGACGATTCGACGCCGCAGGAGCTCCTCGCCTGGGCCTTGGAGCGCTGGGGCTCGCAGATGGCCATCTGCACCAGCTTCCAGGCCGAGGGGATGGCGATCCTCGACATGGCCTGGCGGATCGATCCCAAGGTGCGCCTGTTCACCGTCGACACCGGCCGGCTGCCGCAGGAGACCTACGACGTGATGGAGACCGTGCGCCAGCGCTACGGCATCGAGGTCGAGGTCTACTTCCCCGACGCCACGCAGGTGGAGGGCATGGTGCGGCGCTTCGGGCCCAACCTCTTCCAGCGCTCGGTGCAGGCGCGGCTGGTCTGCTGCAACGTGCGCAAGGTCGATCCCCTCCGCGGCGTGCTGCAGGGGCTCGACGCCTGGGTCACCGGCCTGCGCCGCGACCAGTGGGCGAGCCGCGCCAACATCCGCAAGATCGAGATCGACCACGATCACGGCGGCCTCGCCAAGATCAACCCGCTGGCCGACTGGATGCTCGACGAGGTCCACGAGTACAACGAGGCCCACGACGTCCCCGTGCATCCGCTCTACGCCAAGGGGTTCACCAGCATCGGCTGCTCGCCCTGCACGCGCGCCACCACCGCCGGCGAAGACCCTCGGGCCGGCCGCTGGTGGTGGGAGAAGGGCGCGCCCAAGGAGTGCGGCATCCATTGCCCCGTCGAGACCGGCGCTTTCGAGCACGAGCTGGCGGCGATGCTGCACCCCGGGCCGCGGAGGGCGGAAGCATGAGCGCGGTGGCTACCGAGGCCGGACTGGCGATCGACGCGGCGCAGCGCGAGATCCTGCTGGAGGAGCTGGCGACGCTCGTCGTCTCGCTCCGCGACCCGGAGACCCGCAGTCCCTGGGAGGCCCTGGCCGTGGCGGTGGACGGCGGATCAATCGGCGGATCAGCCGAGGAGGAGCTGCTCGGCCGGCTGGAGCAGATCCTCGAGATGACGCTCCAGACCGGCCGCGTCCGCAAGGTGCACGGGGCCGAGAGCGAGCAGGCTTTGCTCCGCCTCTTCCGCCAGACTCCGCGCGGTGGAGCCTCCCGCCGCGCCACCGAGGCGGTGAACCGGACGCTGGCGACGCTCGCCGGCCAGGCGATCGAGACGCTGCTGTTCACCAGCCAGGGGCCGGGCGTCTACCGGCTGGGCGTCGAGACCGACCGCGTCAAGCTGACGCTGGAGATCGACCGTCACGGCATCACCGTCGAGAGCCTGGAGGTCTGACCCCATGCCGCCCGCCAGCCACTATCCCGTGTTCCTCGATCTCCGGGAGCGCCCCTGTTTCGTGATCGGCGGCAGCGTGATGGCCGAGGAGAAGGTCGAGGGGCTGATCGCGGCGGGCGCGCGGGTGACCGTGATCTCGCCCGATCTCACGCCGGGTCTCGCCGCGCTGGCGGTTGAGGCGAAGGTCGATTCCATCGCCCGCCGCTACCGGCGCGGCGACCTCCGCACCGCCTTCCTGGTGGTCGTGGTGGCGCAGAGCGCGGCGGTCGTTCAGGCCGTCTGGGAGGAGACGCGGGGGCGCAACGTCCTCGTCAACACGCTCGACGACGTCCCCCACTGCGATTTCATCGCGCCGGCGATCGTCCGCCGGGGCGATCTCACGGTCGCCATCTCCACCGGCGGCAAGGCGCCGGTGATGGCGGTGCGCCTGCGGCAGAAGCTGGAGCGCGAGCTGGGAGCCGAGCATGCCCGCTTCCTCGAGCTGGCCGGCCGGCTCCGCGCACCGCTGGCTCGCCGCTGGCCCGACTTCGAGACGCGGCGGAACCTCTGGTACCAGCTGATCGACTCGGACGTGATCCATCTCCTGCGCCGCGGCAACGAGCCGGCCGCCCTGGCGCGGATCGAGGAGATCCTCGGCGTTTTACCCGAGCTTGGGCCCGAGCTCGAGCCAGCGCTGGCGGAAGCGCGATGACCGCCCCGGGGATCGTCTACCTCGTCGGCGCCGGTCCAGGCGATCCGCGGCTGATCACCGTCCTCGGCCTCGACCGCCTGCGCCAAGCCGAGGTGGTGGTCTACGACCGCCTGGTTTCCGAGCGGCTGCTCGACGAGGCACCCCTGGCCGAACGGATCTTCGTCGGCAAGGCGCCGGGCGAGCACGCTGCCAAGCAGACGGAGATCAACGAGCTGCTGGTGCGGCACGCCCGGGCCGGACGGATCGTGGTGCGGCTCAAAGGAGGCGATCCCTTCGTCTTCGGTCGCGGCTCGGAAGAGGCCCTGGCCTGCGCCGAGGCCGGCATCCCGTGGGAGGTGGTGCCGGGCATCAGCAGCGCGATCTCGGTGCCCGCCCTCGCCGGCATCCCGGTGACCCACCGCGAGTTGGCTGGCGGCTTCGCCGTGGTCACCGGCCACTGCGCGGAAGGCGACCGGCAGGACTGGGCGGCGCTGGCGCGGGTGGAGACGCTGGTCATCCTGATGGGCCTCTCGCGGCTGCCCGAGATCGCCGCCTCCCTCCTGTTCCATGGCCGGCCGGCGGCGACGCCTGTGGCCGTGATCGCGCAGGGGAGCCTGCCCGGCGAGACGGTGATCACGGCGAGCCTGGCGACGATCGCTGGCGAGGTGACGCGGGCAAGCTTGCGGGCGCCGGCCACGATCGTGGTGGGGGAGGTGGTGCGGGTACGCCAGCGCCTCCTATCTGCGATGGCCTCAGCGTTCCACGATCTTGCGCAGCCAGAGCTCGAAGACCGTGCGGAGGTCCTCCACCTCAGCGCTTGAGATCTTCCGCCGGATACGGAGCTCGACCGCGTTGCCGTCGAGCAGCGGAAAGATCATCGGATCGATCCCGGCCGTCTCGGCGGCGATCCGCGGCGGTGGGGGAGAGGCAGGCTTCTCGGCCGGCGTCTGCGCCTCCTCGGGAACCGGCCGCTGGAGGAGCCGGGCGTACTCCAGAGTCTCCCGGTATTCGCTCAGGAAGTCGTCCACCGAATTCTCGTTGAACCCTTCGTCCAGGATCAGCCCGAGCCGCAGGGTCTGGACCGAGGGGAGCTCCGCGCCGTAGCGCTCCCAGAGCCGCGCATGCACCGGCGGCATCAACGCCGCCTGCTGGAGGAGCCGCTCGCGCTCCTCGGACGCCCCCCGTTCGTCCAGCACCAGCCGCAGGCCTCGCCCCGAGAGCTTCACCAGCGAGTCCCCCTCCAGCAGGCCGAACGACCGCAACGCCGCGATCGTCTGCTTGCCGCCGCTGCTCTTTGCCGAGTACCCCCAGTGCGCCGCCGCTGTCTCAGATCTTGCCGCGTTCCGCTGCTCCGCCTCGTAGAACGCCCGCGCTCGATCGAGCGCCTCCCGCAGTCCGATGAAGGGGAAGGAGGGGCTGCGGACCTTCTTTCTGGATTCGCCGTCGCTCATACGGGCGGAGACTAGCATTGGGGTTGTCTGATTTTGTCTGAA
>DATBAW010000273.1:0-25454 GCA_036271335.1 Thermoanaerobaculia bacterium | reverse complement strand
GCGACTACCCCCAACGAAAAAGGGCGGCCCGGAGGCCGCCCCATCAAGGTCCCGTTCTGTACCGTCCAGCTTACTTCGAGGCGGACTTGCTGTTCGCGCGGCGCAGCTCGTCGTCGACGACGGTGGTGATCTGGTCGATCGGCACCGCGCCGTTGATGAACCGGCCGTTGACGAACATCGCCGGGGTGCCGCTGACGCCGGCGGCCGAGCCGGCCTTCTGGTCGGCCGCGATGGTGGCGGCCTTCTCGCCGGAGTCGACGCACTTGTTGAACTTGTCGGCGTTCATGCCCAGCCCGGCCGCTTTGGCCTTGAGCTGATCGACGCCGAGGGCGCTCTGGTCGGCGAACATGGCGTCGTGCATCTCCCAGAACTTGCCCTGGTCGAGGGCGCAGAGCGAGGCCTCGGCCGCCTTCTGGGCGTTCTGGTGGAACGGCAGCGGGTACTGGCGGAAGACGACGCGGACCTTGTCACCGTACTTCTTCTCGACCTCGGCGATGGTCGGGGTGAGGCGCGAGCAGAACGGGCACTGGAAGTCGGAGAACTCGACGATCGTCACCGGGGCGGAGGCCGGACCCTTGGCGGGGCCGGTGGCGGCCACCTCGACCCGGATCGGCTCGATCTTCATGTCGACCTTGTACTTGGCCTCCAGCGTCTTGAAGTACTCGGAGCGCGCCTTCTGCTGGCCCTGCTGCTCGAGGTACGTCTTGATCTGGCCGGCGACCTGATCCTTCGGGCGGGGGATCTGGGCCTTGTTCTGCTCGTAGAAGGCGTCGACGTCGGCGTCGGTCACCACCGCGGGCTTGATCTCGGCCAGGATCTGGTCCTTGCTCACCTTGCGGGCCGCGGCCTCGGCGTCGACCAGGCGGTCCTGGATGGCCGTCTCGAGGCTGCTCTCCATCAGCTGGTGGAGGTTGGTCTGATACTCCCGGTCGAGCGTCTTGAACTGGTCGGCGTTGGCCTGGCGGACGTCGGCCTCGGTGATCGGCTTGCCGTCGACGACGGCGAGCACCTTGTTCGAGCTGTCCGTCATCTTCTTGTCCTGGCCCTGCGCCGAGCAGGCCGGCAGATAGATGCCCAGGGCGGCGACGAGCACGAGCGCCCCCGGGACCAGCTGCTTGCGAGAAAGTACGTTCATGGGTCTGACTCCTTTGTTCATGGACGGTATTCAGAGGCTGCCAACAGATCGAGACCGGGACAGATTCCTATGGACTCCAGTTTCAATTCAAGAAAACGCGGACATTCATTTTAGCACAGCCCCGGGCGGCTCTCACCCCGGGGCTCCATTGCAACAGGTGCTCACGGGGCCAGATGGCGAGCCACCAGCCCCTCGAGGATGCGCTCCGGCGTGATCCCGCGCAGGCGCATGGCGGGTCCGTCGAGGAGTGCCTCGGCCAGGGCCAGCCGCGAGCGCCGGCCCGCCGCGGGGGCTTCCTCCAGGCTGAGCGAACGCAGGACGGCCGACGCCGCGAGCGCCCAGGGGCGACCGGCACGGGGGTCCTCCCAGCCGCCGGCGCCGGCGAGGGCGGCGGCGGCCGACAGCAGGTAGACCGGCGCGCCGGTGGCTCCCCAGGCGGCCGCGGCGGCGGCGAACGCCCGCGCCAGCGACTCGACCGCCGCCGGATCGATCGCCTCGGCGGCGCCGAGGAAGACGGCGAGCGAGCGGCTGCGCAGGGTCGGCAGGAGATCGAGCCGCGAGGGAGCGAGCAGGAGGAAGTTGCGCGGCGAGGAGAGGTGAGGCTCCTCGAGCGTCTTGAGCAGGGCGTTGGCCGCCTCGCCGGTGAGGCTCTCGGCGCTGGCGACGACGAACACCTGGCCCCGTGCCTCGTAGGGGGAGACCTGCGCCGTGCGCAGCATCTCGCGGGTGGCGTCCACCGAGGTCGAGGCCTTGAGGTCGCGCCCCAGCACCTGGAAGTCGGGGTGGAAGGCCCCCTCTCCCTCGCCGCCGGGCCAGACGATGCGCCGGCAGTGGCGGCAGACGCCGCACGGCCGCGTCTCCGGCGCCGCCTCGCAGAGCAGAGCGCGGGCGAGCTCGAGGGCGGCCCGCTGCCGCGCCTCGGCGTTGCCGCCGTCGAGGATCACCGAGGGGTAGAGACGCCCCAGGCGGGCGGAGGCGAGCGCGGCCGGGACGTTCACCGCTCCCCCTCCCCGACCAGGCCGGCGAGGATCGCCAGCACTCTTCGCTCGGTGGCCTTGATCGGCCCGGCGGAGTCGAGGCGGCAGAAGCGCGGGTCCGCCGCCGCCATCTCCAGGAATCCCTGCCGCACTCGCTCGTAGAAGGCGAGGTCCTCGGCGTCGATGCGGTCGGCCTTGCCGCGGCTCTGGCGGGCGGCGGAGTGGCCGCGGCCGCGGGCGACGTCGGCCGGCAGGTCGAAGAGCAGGGTGCGATCGGGCTGCCGGCCGCCGGTCGCCAGCTGGTCCACCTGGTCGATCACCGCCAGCGGCACTCCCCGCCCGTATCCTTGATAGGCTCGCGTCGAGTCGGTGAAGCGGTCGCAGAGGACATGCTCGCCGGCGCGCAGGGCCGGCTCGATCACCTCGACGAGATGCTGGCGCCGGCTGGCGAAGACGAGCAGCAGCTCGACGACGCCGTCGACGGCCCCCCACCGGTGGTCGAGGAAGACGGCGCGCAGGGCGTCGCCGAGCGGGGTCCCCCCGGGCTCGTGGGTGACCCGGTGCGGGATCTTCCGTCGCGTCAGCCACTCGGAGGCGCGCAGCAGGTGGGTCGACTTGCCGCTGCCGTCGAGCCCCTCGAAGGTGATGAACAGGGGCGCCATAGGGGCGCCAACGTTACCATTCGCGCGGCCGGGGGGAAAACCGGGCTACGATAGAGGGGCCGTTCCCGCTCGGAGGGAGGGACGGCCGGAGTCTTGCAGGGCATTTCTGGTGGCTTAGACCCGTGACGCAACTTTTACCTTTAGAGGAGCTTTCAATGGCCGAGAAAAAAGCGAGTGGCGCATCCAAGGCTGGCGCAGCCAAGAAGGCGGCCGGAGCGTCGAAGGGTGGGGCTGGGAACAGCGCCTTCATGTCTCCGCTGACGCCTGACGCCACCCTGGCGGCGGTGGTCGGCAAGGACCCCTTGCCGCGCACCGAGGTGACCAAGAAGATCTGGGAGTACATCAAGCAGCACAACCTGCAGGATGCCAACGACAAGCGGACCATCAAGGCCGATGCGAAGCTGAAGCCGATCTTCGACGGCAAGGACTCGGTCTCGATGTTCGAGCTGACCAAGCTGGTCAATTCCCACCTGAAGAAGGGCTGATTCCGCCTTCGCGGGGCGCTCTCTCCGTCCGGAGGCGCCCCGCGGACGGATCTCCATGCACCCGATCGCCGCCGGCTCTCCCCTGCAATGGGGCGTCTTCTTCGCCCTGATCGCCGGGATGCTGGCGCTCGACCTCGGGGTCCTCAACCGCCGGGAGCACCGTGTCGGGCTGCGCGAGGCGCTGGTCTGGAGCGTCGTCTGGACGCTCGTCGGCCTGGCCTTCAACCTCTGGGTCGGCGCCCACCTCGGCCGCCAGGCCGGGCTCGAGTTCCTCGCCGGCTACGTCATCGAGCGGGCGCTCAGCTTCGACAACCTCTTCGTCTTCGTCGTCCTCTTCAACTACTTCGCGGTGCCGGCCGAGCAGCAGCACCGGGTGCTGTTCTGGGGCATTCTCGGCGCCCTCGTCTCGCGCGGCCTGTTCATCGCCCTCGGCACCGCCCTGATCTCCCACTTCGAGTGGCTCCTCTTCGTCCTCGGCGCCTTCCTGGTCTACACCGGCCTCAAGATCTTCCGCGACGAGGAGCCCGAGGTCCACCCGGAGAAGAACCCGGTCCTCCGCGGCTTCCGGCGCTTCGTGCCGCTCACCGCCAACTACCGGGGCAAGCGCTTCCTCGTCCGCGAGGACGGCCGGCTCAAGGCGACGCCGCTGCTGATGGTGCTGGCGGTCGTCGAGTGCACCGACGTGGTCTTCGCGGTCGATTCGATCCCGGCGGTCTTCGGCGTCACCCGCAACGCGTTCATCATCTTCACCTCGAACATCTTCGCCATCCTCGGCCTGCGCGCGCTCTATTTCCTGCTCGCGGCGATGTTGCCCAGGTTCCGCTACCTCGGCTACGGCGTCGGCCTGGTGCTGGTGTTCGTGGGCGCCAAGATGCTGGGGCACCGCTGGCTCGAGGTCCCCACCGGGATCTCCCTCGGCATCGTCCTCGGGGTGCTGGCGCTGGCGATCCTCGCCTCGCTGCTGCGCCCGGAGCCGCCGGCAGCCGAGGCCGGGATCCTCCAGGATCCGGCCGACAACGTCGAGGAAGACTTCCCGGGCTCGCCGGCGGCCCGCGAGCTCGAAGCACCGGGAGACGAAGAAAACGCGCAAAGGTTTGCGCCGCCGCCCCCGGCACAGTAGGATTCCAGCGAGGATTCCCCCGGAAGAAACCGACCGCGAACGGGAGGCCCGTCCCATGGTGAAGGTCTTCGTCCCCCGCGAGCGGCGCCCTGGAGAGACCCGGGTCGCCGCCACCCCTGAAACCGTCCGCCGGATGGCCAAGCTCGGCCTCGAGGTGACCGTCGAGCGCGGCGCGGGCGGGGCGGCGCTCTTTCAGGACGCCGACTACGAGGCCGCCGGCGCGCTCCTGACGGCGGATCCCGCCGCCGCCTGGGAGAGCGCCGACGTGGTGCTCAAGGTGACCCCGCCGGGACGTTTCGACGGCCTGCCCGGCCACGAGGCCGAGCGGCTGAAGGCCGGCGCCGTGCTGATCAGCTTCCTCGCCCCGCACCAGAACCTCGACATGGTGCGGACGCTGACCGCGGGGAACGTCACCGCCTTCGCCCTCGAGCTGATCCCCCGCGTCACCCGCGCCCAGACCATGGACGCCCTCTCCTCGCAGGCGTCGATCGGCGGCTACAAGGCCGTGCTCCTCGCCGCCTGGCGCCTGCCCAAGTACTTCCCCCTGCTGATGACCGCCGCCGGCACCATCAAGCCGTCGCGGGTGGTGGTGATGGGCGCCGGCGTGGCCGGCCTGCAGGCGATCGCCACCGCCAAGCGGCTGGGGGCGGTCGTCGAGGTGTCGGACATCCGTCCCGCGGTCAAGGAGCAAGTCGAGTCGCTGGGCGGCAAGTTCATCGAGCTCCCGCAGGCCGAGAGCGGCGAGGGGCAGGGGGGATACGCCCGCGAGATGGGTGAGGACTTCCTGCGCCGCCAGCGCGAGATCGTTCAGCGCCACCTCTCCCAGGCCGACGCCGTGATCACTACGGCCCTGGTGCCGGGGCGGCCGGCGCCACGCCTGGTCACCGCCGAGATGGTGCGCGCGATGCGGCCGGGCTCGATCATTGTCGACCTCGCCGTCGAGCAGGGAGGGAACTGCGAGCTGTCGCAGGCGGACCGCGAGGTGGTCGAGAACGGCGTCCTCATCCTCGGTCCCTCGAACCTGCCGGCCACCATGCCCCACGACGCCAGCCTCCTCTTCGCCCGCAACGCCTTCGCCCTCCTCCAGCTCCTCCTCGACAAGGAGGGGAAGCTGACGATCAACACCGAGGACGAGGTCGTCGCCGGGGCGCTCCTGACCCACGCCGGCCGCCTCCTTCACCAGCCCACCGCCGAGCGGCTCGCCACGCCGGAGGTGCCCGTCCCGGGTTGAGCGCCCTGGACGTCCCGGTTCGTTCCGCTCTCCGCACTGGTGAGACGAAGGCCCCATCTCTCCCTGGTCCGGTGCTCGCCCGCGACAGATCGCGGGCTGGACGTGTCGAATGACTGACGATTTCCGCGGCAGCGCGCTGGAGACGCCCGAGCTGGTCACTCCCCTTCTGCTCCAGGAGGATGGCGACGGCACGGACGGGCTCGTGGCGTCGCTGAACCGGCTGCGCTCGGCGCTCGGGCGCGAGCGCGCCGAGGCTCCCGTCCTCGCCGCCGAGCTGCTGGCGCTCGCTCCCGAGCGGCGCGAGGACCGGCTGCGGCAGGATTCCCGCCTCCACACCTGGGGGCTCTGCGAGCTGCTGCTCAAGAAGAGCCTGGAGGTCACGGCGGCGGACCCCGCGGGCGCCGCCGGGCTCGCCGACCTGGCGCTCGCCGGCGCCGACCGCCTCGATCCCGGGGAGCACCCGGCGGCGGTGGTCGCGGATCTCAAGGCGCGAGCCTGGGCCGCGGCCGGCGAGGCGCGGCGCTGCCAGGGGGACCTGGGCGGCGCCGAGGTGGCGTTGCGCGCCGCGGCCGGCTGCCTCGCTCAGGGCACCGGCGACCTGCTCGTCGAGGCGCGCCTGCTGGAATTCGAGGCCGCTTTGCGCCGGCAGCAGGGGCGCGGCGGCGAGGCCGCCGCCCTGCTCAAGCTGGCTGCGGCCCGCTACCGGGAGAGCGGCGAGACGCTGCTCCTGGAGCGCGTGCTCGCCGCGCGCGGCGAGGTCTTGCGGGAAGGGAGCTCGCTCCAGGCCTCCCGGCCCAACCCGCGCCCCTGAGATCGGCTATCCTTGGCGAGGACCATGAAAAAGCTCCTGCCGCTCCTCCTCGTCCTGCTCCTCCCCGCGTCCGCCTGGCCCGCGTCGACGCCGGCGCCCGTGGGGGCCGGCGGGGCGGTGGCGGCGGCCGACCCCCAGGCCGTTCAGGTCGGGCTCGACGTTCTGCGCGCCGGCGGGAACGCCGTGGACGCGGCGGTCGCCACCGCCCTGGCGCTGGCCGTGGTCTACCCGGAGGCCGGCAACCTCGGCGGCGGCGGCTTCGCCGTGGTGCGGATGGGGGGCGACCTCGCCACCCTCGACTTCCGCGAGGTCGGGCCGGCCCGCGCCCGGCGCGACATGTATCTGGACGCTCAGGGCAAGCCGGTCCCCGGCGCCTCGCTGGTGGGGCCGCTGGCCGCCGGCGTGCCCGGCTCGCCGGCCGGCCTCCACGCCCTGCAACAGCGTTACGGGCGCCTCCCCTGGGCGCGGGTGGTGGCGCCGGCCCGGAAGCTGGCGGCCGACGGGTTCCCGGTCGGCCGCCGCCTCCACGACCTGCTGGACCAGGAGGCCACCCGCAAGCTCCTGCTCCGCTTCCCCGAGACGGCGCGGGTGTGGTACCCCGACGGTGCCCCGCCGGCGATCGGCAGCCGATTGCGCCTCCCCGACCTTGCGGCGACCCTCGACCGCTACGCCGCGCAGGGACCGCAGGGGATCACCACCGGCCCGGTGGCGGCGGCGGTCGAGACGGTCTCCAGCGCGCACGGCGGCGTGCTCGCCGCCGCCGACCTGGCGGCCTATCGTCCCGAGTGGCGGCAGCCGCTCCTCCTCGACGCTTTCGGCTGGAAGCTGGCGGCGATGCCCCTGCCGTCGTCCGGCGGCATCATCCTCGGCCAGACCGTCGGCATGCTCGAAAAGCTCGGCTGGGCCGGGCTGCCACGTTTCGGCGCCGACCGGGACCATCTGCTGGCCGAGGTCTTCCGGCGCGCCTTCGCCGACCGCTTCCTGCTCGGCGATCCGACGACCACTCGGGCGACCGCGGAGCAGCTCCTGGCGCCGGCCTGGATCGCGCGGCGGGCGGCGCAGATCGACCTCCACCGCGCCACCCCTTCGGCCGAGGTGAAGGCCTGGCCGGGCGCGGACGCGCCTCCCCCCGGTGGCACCGACACCACCCACCTCTCGGTCGTCGACCGCGACGGCAACCTGGTCGCCCTCACCACCACCCTCAACGAGCTCTTCGGCTGCGGCCTCTGGGTGCCGGGCGCCGGGTTCTTCCTCAACGACGAGATGGACGATTTCGCGGCCGCCCCAGGCCAGCCCAACCTCTTCGGCCTGGTGCAGGGGGAGGCCAACGCCGTGGCGCCGGGGAAGCGGATGCTCTCCTCGATGACGCCGGTGATCGCCTGGAAGGGGAGCGAGGCCTACGCCCTCGGCGGCCGCGGCGGCTCGCGGATCCCGACCGGCGTGATCCAGGTGCTGCTCGACCTGCTGGTCGACGGCGACCCCCTCCAGGCCGCGCTCGACCGACCGCGCCTCCACCACCAGTGGCTCCCCGACCGCCTGGAAGCCGAGCCCGACGCGCTCTCCCCCGAGACCCGCGCCGAGCTCGAACGCCGCGGCCATACGATCCTGATCAGCCGCGAGACCTCCAAGATCCATGCCGTTCACCTCCTGCCGGACGGCCGGGTCGAGGCCGCCTCCGACCCGCGTGGCTCCGGCGTCGGCGGAGTGGTCGAGCCCGAACGATAGGCCGAGGAGAGAGCGGCCCCTCTGCTACACTGGCGGCAGGAGGACCGCCATGCAGACCCCGCGGCGCATCACCCCTCGTTCCACCCTTTACACAGCGCTCCTGGCCGGCTTCGCGCTCGCTGCCGGCGCGCCGGCGCAGCAACCGGCGAAGCCGTCGACCCAGGCCGCGCCGGAGCAGGCCGGCAGGTTCTCCGCCCAGCTCGACATCCGCGAGCGGGAGATTCTGGTGAGCCTCCCTACCAGCCTCGCGAAATCCCGCCTCAAGCCGGCCGATTTCCAGGTCCTCGTCGACGGCCAGCCGCGCGACGTCTCGCGGGCCGAGCCGGTCTCCGGGGGCGGCGCCGCGCCGTGGACGATCCTGGTCTACGTCGACCGGGTGCTGGCGGGGCCCGCCACGGCGTTCTCCTCGACGGTCGCGCTCGCCGATCACGCCCGCGACCTGTCGCGGCTGGGCACCGTCGAGGTCGCCGTCGCCGGTCCCGAGCCGGGCACCGTGCTCGCGCCGACCATCGAGACGGGAGTGATCCGCGACAAGCTCTCCGCCCTCGCCGACACGGCGCGGCTGGAGCGGGATCACGCGCAGGCCACGGGCTCGACGAAGCTCCCCTCCGACCTCCAGGTCCGCCAGCAGCTCGACAAGCTGCTCGCCTTCCTCGCCACCCATCATCCCGCTGGGCCCCACATCCTCTTCCTGGTCGCCGACGGCACCGACCTGACGGCGGCCCAGGCCGGGATCCTCACCGGCTCCACGATCCCCGCGCCGGACGCCGCCGAGACCGCGGCCACGTCGTTCGTCCGCGTCTCCCGGCAGCTGGCGGCGGAGCGATGGGTGGTGATTCCGGTGGTGGTGCATCCAGGGAGCCCGGGGACGCCGGTCGCGCCGCAGAGCGAGATCGACCTCATCCAGGAGAGCGCGGCGACGACCAGCCATACGAACGGCCCGCCGCCGCCGATGCCCTATGCCGCGACCCGTCAGAGCGCCCTCGAGTTTCCGAACGTGGTCGCCCTCTCCACCGAGCCCCGGCTGGCGCCCCTGCGCGCTCTCGCCGAGGCGACCACCGGCACCGTGGTTGGCTACGACGTACAGCTCACCGCCCTGTTCGCCGAGCTGCCGCGCCGCTGGACGATCTGGGTCGCCGAGCCCGAAGCGCCGGCTGACGACCATCTGCATGCGCTGGCCGTCCGGCTCCCCGGCAAGCGGGCCGACGCGCGGGCGCCGCTCTGGCTGCGGTAGAAAGCGCGCCTAGCCGGTGGCGCGCAGCTCGCCGGCGGCCTGATCGAGGACCGTGCGCAGGGTCTCTCCCAGCGTCGTCGGCGAGAAGGGCTTCTGCAGGCAGAGGGGGGACTCCGGCCCGCCATCGGAGAGCTTCTCGTCGTTGTAGCCCGACATGAAGACGACCCGCGTCTGCGGGCGCTCGGAGCGCAGGCGCTGGGCGAGCTCAGGCCCCTTCATCTGCGGCATCGTGACGTCGGTCAGCAGCAGGTGGACGAAGCCGCGATGGAGCCGCGAGATGACCAGCGCCTCCTCGCCGGACCCCGCCTGGAGGACCCGGTAGCCGCGGCTGACCAGGATCTGATGGAGGACCACCCGCACCTCCTCCTCGTCCTCGACCAGCAGGATCGTCTCCGAGCCGCGGTCGGAGATCCCCGCCGCCGCACTGCCGCGGGCGACCTCGACCTCGTGGGTGACCGGCAGATAGATCGAGAAGCAGGCGCCCTGGCCGGGCGCGCTGGTGACGAAGATCTGGCCGCCGCTCTGCCGCACGATGCCGTAGGCGGTCGACAGTCCCAGGCCGGTCCCCTCTCCCTTGGTGCTGAAGAAGGGCTCGAAGACGCGCGCCTGGGTGGCGGCGTCCATGCCCAGCCCGCTGTCGGTCACCGTCAGCAGAACGTAGGTCCCCGGCGGCACGTCGTCGTGGGGGGCGGGGCTGTCGGCGGTGACCTTCAGCGGCTCGGTGCGGAAGCGCAGACGGCCGCCCGAAGGCATCGCGTGGCGGGCGTTGACGGCCAAGTTGACGATCACCTGCTCGAGCTGCCCCGGATCGATCTTGACCTTGCCGAGCTCCGGGTGGAGGTCGGTCGACATGTGGACGTCCTCGCCGAGCAGGCGCTGCAGCATCTTCTCCAGCCCGGTGACGACGACGTTGAGGTTCATCACCCGCGTCTCCATCGGCTGCCGGCGGGCGAAGGCGAGAAGCTGCTTGGTGAGCGCCGCCGCCCGCTGCCCCGCCTCCTTGAGGCCGGTCACGTTGCGGGCCAGGAAGGGGTCCTCGCGATAGCGTTCGAGCAGCAGGTCGCTGTAGCCGAAGATGGCGAGCAGGCAGTTGTTGAAGTCATGGGCGACGCCGGCCGAGAGCCGGCCGATGGCCTCCATCTTCTGCGAGTGCAGGAGCTGGCGCTGGAGCGTCTTGTTCTCGGCCTCGTCGCGCTTGCGCTGCGCGATGTCGCGGATGGCGACCACCGAGACCTCCTCGCCCTGGAAGAGGTAGCGCTTGCCCGCGATCTCGATGTCGACGGTCGAGCCGTCCTGCCGGGAAACAATGCTCTCCCGCGGCACCCCCAGAAGGTCCACCTCGCCGCTGACGAGGTCGGCGAGCCGCCGGCCGAGGAGGTCTCCCGGGTCGGCCCCGAAGATCGCCAGCAGGGCGTGGTTGACCTCCAGGATCACACCGTTGCGGACGATCGCGATCCCCTCGAGGGTGGCCTCGAACAGGGTGCGGAAGCGCTCCTCGCTGCGCCGGATCTCCTCCTCGGCTGCCTTGCGCTGGGCAATCTCCTGCTGCGCCTTTTCGTAGAGGCGGACGTTCTCCGCCATCGGCGCGATCTGGTTGGCGACCGTCGACAGCAGCTGGATGTCGCTGGCGGGGAAATAGTCGTCCGGGTCGCGCCGCCCGATCAGCCAGATCCCCAGGGTGCGCCCCTGGAGAACGAGGGGGAGCACCAGGCGGACCCAGGCAAGCGCGGGATCGCCGGGGCCCGCCGGCAGATAGCGGCGGCTCTGGACGAGCACCGCCCGCAAGTCCTTCTCCGTCGGCTTCGGCGCGTCGGCCGGGACGGACTGCTCGTAGAGGGTCTCCAGACGTCCGTCCTCGAACAGGTAGAGGGCCGACTGGCGGATCAGCAGGGTCGGCAGGATCTCCTCGGCGACCACCCGCCCCAGGACCTCGCGGTCGAACGCCGTGGGGATGCGCGCCGAGACGATGCCAATGACGTCCTCCGCCGAGTGCTTGATGCCGAAGACGTGGCGGTCGACGAGCGCCTGGAAGCGGTCGCGCAGCAGCGGCATCGCCGCCATGAAGGCGAGGGAGATAAACAGGAGGAGCGCCAGGAAGTCGGCCGTGAGAGTCCGCCAGTGCCCGCTCAGGACCAGGAAGATCATCGTATACGACGCGAACAGCAGCGCCGAGAAGCTGTAGGTGCCCAGCAGGCGGTTGGCCCGGAACTCCAGCGCGCCCAGGTGATGCTTGTAGATGGCGTAGATGTAGCCCATCGGTAGGATCGGCATCGAGATCAGCGAGATGCCGAACATGTAGGGGGAGAACAGGTGCAGGTCCCGCCCCGCCAGCGCCATGTGCTTGAACCAGACCAGGAGCACGCCGTGAAACAGCAGGAAGGGCACCAGGCCGAGCGTCACGCCGAACAGCATGATCCGGGCGGCGACCCGGGTGGCGGGATCGGTCGGCCGGACGACCCGGAGACAGAGCAGCCACAGGGAGAGCACGACGGCCGCCAGGGTGGACCAGATGAACGAGTACTCGAATCCCTGGAGCAGAAAAAGCGCGTCGAGGACCGCGAACACCAGGGCCAGAGCGTAGAGGAAGACCTGCAGGGCTCGCCGCAGCCGCCGGCCGAAGAGCTCGTTGGGCAGGATCGTGTGGAGGTGGACGGAGACCGGCAGGAAGAACCAGATCACGGCGTGGAAGACGAAGGCCGCACCGGCCGTTCGCTGCCCGATGCCGGCGGCGATCCAGACCGCCGTCACGTAGCTGAACAGAATCAGGACCACCCAGCGCTCGTCCCGCGGCCGCAGGAAGATGATCACCACCGTCCCCATCAGCCAGAAGATGAGCGGCGCTATGACCGAGAAGATCATCTGCACGGTCAGGACATGCTCGCCGTTGACCCTCACGTCGCCGGTCAGTTGCCGTCCCTCGCGGATCAGGACGAAACGCGCGGCGCCGGCCGAGCCGAAGAAGCCGGGGAGCGACAGCCTGCGGTTGTGCACGAAGTGCTTGAAATCGACCCCCTGAATGCTGAGGACCTGGTCGCCCACCTTAGGGCAGAGCTCTGCAGGTCGCCTGCAGGGAGCCGCGGAGACCACCTTCCAGTCGGTGGAGCTCAGGCTGAAGCCGATATCCGGCGAAGTGGTCCGATAGGGGTAGTACAGGCAGGGCAGCAGGACGAGCAGCGAGACGAGGACCAGAAAGAGGTCCGCTTTCTTCCAACCGGAAGAGTGCCGGGTTTCCATCATGGTGTCTGGCGAAACCCTGTGTTTATAGCAGGTTCGCTCCGTCCGGTCCACCCCCCGGCGGGCGCAACGCCCGCGGGGCCCCCTCGGATCGGCCAGGGTGGGGCCACGCGGACGCTGGGGTCGCTTCGGCTCGCCGAGCGAGCCGGCCGGTGCCGGGCGGTCAAGCCCGCGCGATTCCAATGCCCGGAGAGCTGGGATCGTCGACCGGTGGCCATTCGATCCAGCCGGCCGGGGCGGCCGCCTTCAGGACCTGCGTATCGACGCGGCTGATGCGGCGCAGGATTTCGAACAAGGAGCTCCCGTCATCTTTCGAAGCGAAACGCAAAACGAACTCTTGCATCAACATAAAGGATCCCTCCCTGAGGTGCTGAGATTGAAGTTCGAGGGACGGGCATTCCGGCGCCGCGGAGGGCCCCGGGTGAGCCAGGAGAGAGCGCCGGGAAAGGCGAAGCGGTGGTGCCGCGGGGGGACGGGCGGGTTCGCAGGGATTCGCTCGGTCGGCTCGATCGGCCGGCAGGCGATCACCATCATGCTCAACGCATCGCTGCGGAACGTGAGCATTCGCAAAACCCTCGATCTTCCGGCCAACCGCCGGAGGAATTTTCAATCAAAGTACCACTACGACGAAAAACGAATCTGCGCGAACAAATATTCCTAAGCCATGGCCAGCGCCGCCGGATCCTGGACGCCGACGATCTCCAGCAACCGATAGAGCGGCCTGGTATGAACTTCCAGAAGCTGCTCGATCGGTTCGGGGTTCTGCAATCGGATCCGCGCGAACAGCTCGCGCGCTTCGCGCGCGAGCTCGATCAGCTTGAGCGTGCAATAGCTGACCGCGCCGCAGCGGAACAGGATCTTCTGCGCCGCGGCCAGAGCGTCCGGCTCGCCGGCCCGCGCCGAGAGACGGAGAAACTCGTCCCGATCCGCGTGCCCGGCGGTCATCGCGAAGAGCAGCGGCAGGTTGTTCGAGCGCCGCTGCCAATCCGCGCGCGCCGGCACCTCCAGGGCGTCGGTGATGTCGTCGCTGACCTGGATGAACCGGCCGAGGACGCGGCCGACCTCCGCCAGCTGTTCCGCGAGGTCCGCCGTCGCGCCGCCGAGCAGCGCGCCCATGCGCAAGGCCTCGCCGAAGAGCGGCGGCGTCTTCGTCCCCACCACCCGCCAGTACTCCGCTTCGCTGGTGAGCTCCCGCGCGTCCAGCTCCTGACCGAAACAGGTGGCGAGCGACATCCGCGCGAAGCTCGTCTGGAGCGCGGTCTGGACCGCCGCCGGCGCCTCCGCCTCCGCGAGCACCAGGTGCCCGGCCGCCTGGAAGGCCAGGGCCAGATTCGCCGTCCGCCCCTCGCCGAGCCGGCGGAAATCGCCCAGCGGCTCATGGTCCAGCATGTCGTCGACCAGATGGATGCTGATCAGAGAGCAGAAGACCGCCGCCGCCGCCGGCAGGGCCGCCTCCTCGCGCCCGCCCACCGCGCGACACGCGGAGACCGGATGCTCCCAGACCGAAACCCCCTCCTTGTGCCCCACCCGCTCGACCATCGCCAGCATCCCGGGCCAGGAGGCGACGACGGGAAGGTTGCGGACCCGGCTTTTCATCTCATCGAATCGCATCGCGCAAAGCTCCTGAAGATAAATCCATTCCAAACCGGGACCCCGGCAAGCACCCGCTTCCCGGGGCCCCTGGAACTCGTGAGCGATCAGTGGAAATCGTTCAGTGCAGATTTCGCGCCAATCGCCTGGAACCCATTACGCGGCGAGGCTCGCCTCGCTGCTTCCCATCGGCGGCCAGACCGCCCATTCGCTCATCGTGGTATCCGTGTCCGCGTTGAGAACCTGCTGCGGATCCTCGATCTGGCTGAGGGTGCGGAGCGCCTGGAACAGATGGCCCTCCTCGGTGACCGACATAAGCTTCGAATAGAAATCATGGATCTTCATTGACGTAGCTCTCCCCTTGAGATGGGTCCCCTTTAAAGGGACCCAAAATTAAACTGCTCTGTTACGTGGAAACTGACGGTGTCAGGACCGTCAGGTGAGGCAGGATTTCATGTCAAGGTCCCCCCATTTAGACAAACAATAAAACAATCTGCGAAGACGTTTGGAGCGTGCACGTCCCGTGTACAGTGTAGAGCTTTCCGAAAACCGTGACAATCCGGCCGGGCTCCCCGAAAAGACGTATCCTTCCTGGGCTTATTTCTATTTCAAAATAAACAGTATTGATCCGGCGCGTACGGCGCCGGCCGGACCTCAGGGAATGGTGGGGGTGGCGCCCAGCGGCTCGAGAACGCCCGAACTGTCGGACGATCCGGAACCGAGCTTGAGGAGCTGGGCGAGCTCGCGCCCCGGCATCGGGCGCTGGAAGAAGTACCCCTGCGCGTAGTCGATGCCGAGCAGGCGGAGCACCTCGGCGTCCTCGGCGGTCTCGACGGCCTCCATGACGGTGGCGGTGCCGGCCCGCGCGGCCATCTCGGCGGTGCTCTGGACGATGATCTGCTTGAACGGGTCGTGCGCCAAGCCCCGGCAGAAGGTGCCGGAGATCTTCAGGAACTCCGGGTGGAGATCCTGGAACAGATTGAGATTGCTCGAGCCCTCGCCGAAGTCGTCCAGCGCGATGCGGAAGCCGCGCTCGCGCAGCCGTTGCAGGGTGGTGGCGAAGGCGGTGGGATTGACGATCGTCTGCTGCTCGGTGAGCTCGAGGACGATGTCCTTCTCGGCCACCCCCGCCGCGCGGACGGCGTCGCAGAGCCGCGCGGCGAACTCGGGGTTGGTGAGCGACCGCGGCTGCACGTTGAGGAAGGTGACCACGGTGTTCTCGAGGAAGACGACCTCGGTGAGGGCGGCATGGATGCAGATCATGTCCGCCTCGAAAAGCAGCTCCTTCTGCGCCGCGTAGGCGAGGAAGACCGCGGGGCTCCCCAGCACCGAGCGGACGGGCCCGCGCGCCAGGCTCTCGACGCCGAAGACCTCGAACCGCGGGGAGCCGTCGCGCAGCTTGACCACCGGCTGCAGCACGGCGCGGATCGGGTTGGCCGCCATGAACTCTTCGAGCAGCTCGACCTGCTGAACTTCCCCCTCGCCTTCGAGCACGGTGCCGGGAGCGAGCCGCGCGGCGCGGCGGTCGAGCAGGTAGCCGCGCAGCCGCGTCAATCCCTCCGACTTCTCCAGCACCGCGGTGACGCCGAGGACGGAGCAGAGATCCCGCACCGCCTGATCGACGTAGCCGCTCAGCACGTAGACCGCGGTGTCGGGGAAGTTGGCGGTGACGAAGCGGACGAGCCGCATGCCATCGAGGCCGCCGAGCTGGGAGACCGAGAGGTCGGTGATCACCACGTCGAAGTTGAAGCAGCGCAGGAGAGCCTCCGCCGCCTCGATCTCCATACAGGTGGTCAGCTCGATGCCCGGCAGCCGAAGGCAGGCAGCCAGCGTATCGACCACGATCGACTCATCGTCGAGAATCAGGACACGAAGCACGGCGTCAGTCTCGTCCCGTCCGGCGGCGCGGCCTCGCGCCACGCGCCCCCGCGAAAAACCGCATCAACAACGGATTTGGCTCTCGGAGGGTAGCGTGCCGCTCCTTTGAAGTCAACCGTGAAGTCATGGCCCGGGCGGGGCCTGCCGGCGCTCGAAGAGCTGGCCGCCACCCCCCTCCGCGGTCAGTTCGTAGAAGCGCCGCAGGCGGACGCCGAGCCGGTTCTCCGGCGGCATCCGCCAGACGTAGACGGCGTCCACCAGCTCCCGATTCGGCAGGACCCGATAGGAGCCGGGGTCCCACAGGACGCCCGGGATGTCGGGGAACTTCACGTCCTCGCGGAACCGTACGGGGAAGAACGGCACCTTGCTCTCGTAGTTGTCCCAGTCGACCGCCCCTTTCTCGAGCGCCGCGTAGGCGATCGCGTGGGAGAGGACGTCGGTCGGACCGGCGTGCTCGAAGGTGAGCGCGAGGACGCGGCCGTTCGGCGCGAGGGGCGCGAGGGCGGCCAGATAGCCGTCCACGGTCGCTCCGAGCTCGCGATAGCCCTGGACCAGATAGCCGAGGTTCAGCAGCGCCGCCAGGATCAGCACGGCGGCGCCGGCCGTCTCCGCCTGTCTTCCGAACCGCCAGAGCCGCGGAGAGAGCCAGGGGATCAGGAGCAGGAAGGGATAGAGGCTGAGCCGGTTCTTGAGCAGCCAGCCGCCGGCCATCCCCTCGGGGCTGACGAAGTAGAGCGCGGCGAAGAGCAGCGCGAGGATCGGAAACGCGTTCTCCTCGCCGCGCCCCCGCCGGCAGGAGAGGACGAACAGCGCCAGGAAGAGGAGCGCGAGCGCGATGCCGCACCCCAGCCGCGCCCCACCCAGGGCGAACAGCACCTCGAGGCGGAAGAGGTACTTCACGAGCTGCGCCAGCGGCCACCCCGCCGGCACCTCCCCGCCTCCCTGCCGCGCGAAGAACCAGAGCGGCAGCGCGAGCTGGGGGAGCAGGATCGGGACGTGCCAGAGGTGGCGCCTCCAGGTCCCGCGCCGCAGCGTCGCCAGCCAGAGGACGGCGATGGCGATCAGGGCGAGCCCGAAGGAGAGGATGTGCGAGAAGTAGCAGAGCCAGAGCAGCAGGTTGATCCCCAGGGCGAAGGCCAGGCCGGGGCGCTCGCGATGCCGCCACCAGCAGCCGAGGATGATCAGGAAGAGGGCGACGCTGATCGAAAAGTTGTAGAAGCCGTACTGGAAGAGCTGGTGATAGGCGAACGGAAAGGCGAGAAAGGCGAGCCACCGCTCCCCCGGCCGCACCGAGCCGGCGAGGTACCAGGCGCCGAAGAGGAACGCCAGCACGTAGCCGCTCACCAGCAGCTTCTCCGCCACCGCCGCCGGCACGGCGAACATCAGCAGCGCCATCGTCCCGTGGCTGATCCAGTTGGGATAGGGCTTGAGGTTGATCGCGTAGAACTGCTGGAAGAGGGGAAAGCGCCCGGCGTCGGCGAAGTGCCGGAGCACCCAGGCGTTGTAGGTGTGGCAGGGCCCATCCACCGTGGGAACGTGGCGGACGATCCAGAAAGGGAGCACGTAGAGCAGGGCCAGCGCGGCGAACGTCCACCAGAGCCGGCGGTCCGCGGCGACGGGCTCGGGCGTCAATTCGACCTCCGCGTCCAGAGCACGCCGCCGTGGGTCCCCGAGCTGGGCTGGACGCTGGATTGGAAATACCGCTGCAGGCGCTGCACGATCGGCTGCTCCGGCGGGATCTGCCAGGTGTAGACGTAGTCAGTGCGGCGGCTCCAGACGGCGACGCGCAAATGCCCCGGCCGCCCCTCGATGTCGGTGATCGGCGGCGGCGGCGCCGAGGCGCGGAACTCCGTGGGGAAGAACGGGTACGTCGCCTCGTAGTTGTCCCAGTCGACCAGCCCCAGCTCGAGCGCCTTGTAGCTGATGGCATGACTGAGGACGTCCACCTTCGAGTCGACGACGGCTCGACGCGCGAAGAGCAACGGCAGCACCCGCGTGTTCGGCGCCACCGTGTCGAGGCCCGCGAGGTACTCCTCCATCCGCGAGCTCAGCTGGAGATACCGGTGCGAGACATATGCGAGATCGAGCAGCGCCACCAGGGCCAGCGCGGCGACGCCGAGCCGGCGCATCCGCGGGCTGACGGGAGGAGCGAGCCAGGGGATCAGGATCAGATAGGGGTAGAGGCAGAGCCGCGGCTTGAGGATCGTCCCACCGGACATCCCCTCGGGGCTGACGAAGAAGAGCAGGGTGAAGAGGGTGGCGAGAAGCAGGAACGCCCGCTCGGTCCCCGGCGCACGCCGGTACCCTTCGGCCTGGAGCGTGAAGAGGAGGAGAGCGAGGAAGGTCACCGCCAGGAGCCCGGCCAGCCACTCCTGCGCCGTGCCGAAAACGGGGATCGCCCCGAGCCCGGCGAAGTAGCGCACCTGACGCGCCAGCGGCCAGTACGACGGCAGGACCTCCCCTCCCTGCCGCGCGAAGTACCAGACCGGCAGGATCGCCTGCGGCGCCAGGACGGCGACGTGCAGCAGGTGCCGCCGCCAAGCGTCGCGCCGCAGCGTCGCCAGCCAGAGGGCCGCGATGGCGAGCAGCGCCAGGCCGAACGAGAGGATGTGGGCGAAGTAGCAGAGCCCGAGGAGGAGATTGATCCCCACGGCATAGCGAAGGGACGCCGGCCGCTCGCGGTAGCGCCACCAGAGCCCCAGCACGAAGGGGAAGAGCGCCAGGCTCAGCGAGTAGTTGTAGAAGCCGAACTGGAACGTGTAGTTGAAGACGAACGGGAAGGCCAGGAACGCCAGCCAGCGGCTACCCCCGGGGCGCACGGCGCCGGTCAGGTACCAGACTCCGGCGAGGAGCGTCAGCGCGTAAGCGCTCACCACCAGCTTCTCCGCCACCAGCGGCGGCACCACGAACATCAGCAGGGCCATGAGGCCGTGGCCGAGCCAGTTCGGATAGGGCTCGGCGTTGATCCGGTAGTACTGCTGGAACAGGGGATAACGCTGGACGTCGCCGTAGTGCCGGAGGATCCAGGCGTTGTAGGTGTGGCAGGGGCCGTCCGCCGTGGGGAGGTAGTGAACGATCCAGAACGGCACCACGTAGAGCAGGGCCAGCGCCAGGAAGAGCGCGCCGAGCCAGCGCTCTCCCGATCGGGGCTCGGCCGTGGGTTCCATCGCGGTTTCCGTCAAACGCCCCAGAGGATATCTAACTTTCCTCTTTCCGGAACCGCCGTCCGATCCGCCGATAGGCCTCGCGGAACGGGATCCCCTCGTCCAGCACCAGGCGGTAGGCCTCCTCGGCGGCGTGGAGGCCGGGATCGAGGCGGATGCGCTCGGGATGGAAGCGGACGCCGGCCAGCGCCGGCGCCATCACGGCCAGCGTCTCCGCCGCCAGGTCGATGCCGCGGAACAGCGGACCTTTCAGGATCTGCAGGTCGCGGTGGTAGCCGGAGGTGAGCTTGGCGGGCACGGCGAGCGCCTCGGCGAGGCACCCCTGGGCCGTGGCAGCGCGCGCCCGCACCAGCTCGAAGACGTCCGGATTGCGCTTCTGCGGCATGATCGAGGAGCCGGTGGTCATCGCCGGCGGCAGGCTGACGAAGCCGAACTCCGCGCTGGCGAAGAGGACGAGGTCGGCCGCCAGCCGCCCCAGGTCCTGCGTCAGCAGCACGATCTCGAACAGCACCTGCGCCTCGGCCTTGCCGCGCGAGAGCTGGACGGCCGTCACCGGCTCGTGGACCGCCGCGAACCCCAGACGGCGGCGGGTCGATTCACGGTCAACGGGCAGCAGCGGCACGCCGTACCCCGCCGCCGAGCCCAGCGGGTTCTTCTCGATCCGCCGCGCGCAGGCTTCGATCCCCTCGGCGTCGTCGCGCAGCTCGGCCGCGAAGCCGCCGGCCCAGAGCGGCACCGAGCTCGGCATCGCCTGCTGGAGGTGGGTGTAGCCGGGGAGCGCCGTCGCCGCCTCGCGCTTCCCCAATTCGTCGAGCGCCGCGGCCACCTCGCGGGCCCCGGCCGCGAGGGCCGCGACGGCATCGCGCAGGTAGAGGCGGAGGGCGGCCAGGACCTGATCGTTGCGCGAGCGCCCGAGATGGAGGCGCGCCCCGGCGTCGCCAATCCGTTGGGTCAACCGGGTTTCGAGCGCCGTGTGGACGTCCTCGTTCGCCAGCTCGATCCGCCACCTCCCTTCGGCATGCTCGGCGCCCAGCGCCTCCAGACCGTCCGCGATCGCCGCGAGGTCGTCCGCGGCCAGCAGCCCGACCTCGTGGAGCATGCCGGCGTGGGCGATCGAGGCCCGCACATCGTAGGGGACGAGGCGGGCGTCGAGCTGGTGATCCTCGCCGGCCGTGTAGCGCAGCACGCGCTCGTCGAGCGGTTCTCCCTTCTCCCAGAGTCTCAAGCCACCGTCTCCACCAGCCGCTCGGCGTAGGCGCGCACCAGCCGGGCATAGAAGCGGGCCCCGTCCAGGATCTCGCTCTCCAGCACGTACTCGTCGGGCGTGTGGGAGCGCTCGGTCCGTCCCGGCCCGCACTTCACGGCGGGGATGCCGGCCATGAAGACGAGGTCGGAGAGAGTCGCCGAGCCGAACAGGCGCGCGTTGGGGGCCGCCTCGCGGACGGCGTCGACGAGCGGCGTGGCCTCCGGCGTCTCCCGCGGCACCAGGCGGTCCGAGACCACCCGCACCTCGCCCGCCACGGCCTCCTGGATCCGCGCCACCATCTCCCAGCCGTGGAGGCCCGGCGTGGTGCGCACGTCGAGCAGAGCCACGGCCTCGGCCGGCACCACGTTGCGCGCCGTGCCCGCCCGCAGCTGCGTCGGCTCCAGGGTGACGGCGCCGAGGCGCGGATGGGCAGGGCCGAGATCGACCGCCTCCAGCGCCACCAGGTCGCGCGCCAGCCGGCGGACGGCGTTGGCCGCGCCCAGCTTCGCCGCGTGGGCGGCGTGGCAGGCGTCGCCACGGGCGATCAGCTCGAGGACCATCAGCCCCTTCTGCGCCACGGCGACGTCGAGCCCGGTGGGCTCCCCCACCACCGCCGCGGCCGGCGGCGTGCCGCGGCGGGCCAGCTCGGCGAGCACCGCCTCGGTGCCGGTCCCCCGCGTCTCCTCCCCCTCGACCAGGGCGAGGGCGAGGGTGAACGGCAGCTCGGCTTCGCGGAAAGCGAGGAAGGCGGCGGTCATGGCGGCCACCGCGGCCTTGGCGTCGTTCGATCCCAATCCATAAACGCGGCCGTCGACCGCCTCCACGTCCCAGGGATCGCGCGTCCAGCCCGGAGACGGCGGCACGGTGTCGAGGTGGGTGTCGAGGAGCAGGAGCGGCCCCTCGCCCACGGTGGCCAGCAGGCTGGCGCCGATCCGGCTCAGGACGACGCCGTTGCGCTGCAGCAGGTCGCCGAGGAAATCGGCGAGCGCGGCCTCCTCCCCGGACACCGAGGGGATGGCCGTGATCGCCCGGTGGAGCGCCAGGATCTCGCGCTCGGGGAGCATCAGAGCGCTCCCGCGCCGGCGAGGACGGAAACCGGCGTGGCGCCTGCCGCCGCTTCGGCCGGGCTCAAGGCGCGCACGTCCGCAACCACCAGCGTCCCCACCCCCTCGTTGGTGAACACCTCGGCCAGCAGCCCGTCCGGCAGGTCGTGCGAGAGGATGTGAACCCGCCGCACACCCCCCTGGATCGCCGCCTCGATCGCCGAGGTCTTGGGGAGCATCCCCGCCACCAGACCGCCGGCGTCCTTCAGGCGGCGCAGGCCGGCGAGGTCGGTGAACGAAACGAGCGACCGCGGATCGTCCACCCGTTCGAGGATCCCCGCCGCGCCGGTCAGGAAGAGGAGCTTCTCGGCGCCGAGGGCCACCGCCAGCGCCGCGGCGATGGTGTCGGCGTTGATGTTGAGCAGCGTGCCGTCGTCCGCCGCCGAGAGCGGGCTGACCACCGGCACGTAGCCGGCGTCCATCAGGTCGGTCAGCACCTTGGGCTCGACGGCCGCGACGTCGCCGACGAAGCCGTAGTCGACCGTCTCGCCGCCGACCTGAACCGGCGGCCGGCGGCGGGCCTGGATCAGGCAGGCGTCGACGCCCGAGACGCCCACCGCCGGTAGCCCGGCGCTCCGGCAGACGGCGAGCAGTTGGGTGTTGACGGCGCCGTTGAGCACCAGGGTGGCGACCTCCAGGTCCTTGGCGCCGGTCACCCGCCGCCCCTCGACGAAGCGGGCCTCGGCGCCGAGCGCCCGTGCGAGCCCGGTGGACTGGGTGCCGCCGCCGTGCACCAGCACGACGCGGATGCCCACCTGATGGAGCACCTCGATCTGCTCGACCAGGGCGCGCGCCGTGGCCTCGCGCTCCAGGGCGCCGCCGCCGACTTTCACGACGAAGGTCTTCCCCTTGAAGATCCGGATGTACGGGACCGCCGCTTTCAGGGCGGTCGCCTCGGCGCTCCGCTGGCCGACGTCTTTCATTTCCATTCTCCTTATCCCTTCAGCAGACGGTGGAGCACCGCCATCTGCATCCACATGCGGTTGGCCGCCTCGCGGACCACGACGCTGCGCGGCCCGTCGAGCACGGAGTCCCTCACCACCACGTTGCGCCGCACCGGCAGGCAGTGCATGAACCGGCAGTCCGGCGCGGCGCCGTCGAACCAGCCGTCGTCCACGCACCAGTCGCGCAGCCCGGCGCGGAGCGCCGCCTCCGCCGAGGGATCGCCGTAATGGAGCGGCGAGGTCCAGGATTTGGCGTAGATCACCTGGGCCCCGGCGAGCGCCTCGCCGCGGTCGGCGGTCTCGCGCACCGAACCGCCGGCGCTCTCCGCGGCAAGCCGCGCCTTTGCCATGACCGCCTCCGGCAGCGCGAACCCATCCGGTCGCAGGACCGTGACGTCCATCCCGCGCAGGGCCGCCATGTGGACGGCCGCCGCCGGCACCGCCAGCGGCAGCGGCTTCGGATGCCAGGCCCAGGAGAGGACGAGCTTGCCGCCGCGCGCCGGGACGCCGAGGTCGTCGAGCGTCTTCCAGTCGGCCAGCGCCTGGCAGGGGTGGTCGATGGCCGACTCCAGGTTGATCAGCGGCACCGGACAGACGTCCGCCATGGCGCGGAAGGTCGAATCCGCCAGGTCGGCCGCCAGATCGGTCCCCCCCGCGAAGGAGCGGATGCCGAGGGCGTCGCCATAGCTCGCGAGCACCGGGATCGCCTCACGCACGTGCTCGGCCGCCGCGCCGTCCATCACCACGCCGTCGCGCGTCTCCAGCACCCACGTCCCCTGGCCCGGCGAGATCACGAAGGAGCTGCCGCCCAGCCGCGCCATCCCCGCCTGGAAGGAGGCGAGGGTGCGCAGCGACGGATTGAAGAAGAGGAGCGCCAGCACCTTCCCCTTCAGAGCGTCGGGCTCGGGATGGCGCTCCAGCCAGGCCGCGCGGTCGAGCAGGTCGGCCACGTCCGCCGGCGCCAGATCGGCCAGATCGACGAAATTCTTCACGGGCGGATCTCCGCCAGCGCCTGGGCCAGCCGGGCGACGTGGGATTCCTCGAGGATCAGCGGCGGCAGCAGGCGGACGATCCGGGGATCGCCGCTGGTGCCGGCCAGGATCCCCTTCTCCAGCAGCTCGTCGACGATCTGCCGCGCCGGCCGCGAGGTGCGCAGGCCGAGCAGGAAGCCGTCCCCCTGGATCGACTCGACCGGCCCCACCCGGCAGGTGGCGCGGATGAGATCCGAGATCGCCCGCACCCGCGACAGCAGCCCCTCGGACTCGATCGTCTCGATCACCGCCTCGATCAGCGCGCAGGCGAGCGGGCCGCCGCCGAAGGTGCTGCCGAGATCCCCCTTGACGAGCCCCGCGCCTACCGCGTCGCTCACCAGCACCGCCCCAGCGGGAAAGCCTCCGGCCATCCCCTTGGCGGTGGTCAGCAGGTCGGGCGTGACGCCGTAGGCCTGCGCCGCGAAGGGATGGCCGGTGCGCCCCATGCCGCACTGCACCTCGTCGAGGATCAGCAGGGCGCCGGCGGCGCGGGTGAGCTCGCGCGCCGCCCGCAGATACTCCGCGCCGAGGGCCACGGCGCCACCCAACCCCTGGATCGGCTCCGCGATCAGCGCCGCCACGTCCGATCCCAGCGCCGCTTCCAGGGCGCCGAGATCGCCACGCGGCACGAAGGTGACGTCGAAGGGGGCGCGCGGGAAGCCGTACCACCCCTCGGACTTGTGGCTCACCGCCGCCGCCGCCGCCGTGCGGCCATGGAAGGCGCCCTCCAGCGCCACGATCCGCGAGCGCCCCGTGTGCCGGAAGGCGAGGCGCAGCGCGTTCTCGTTCGCTTCGGCGCCGCTGTTGACCAGGAAGGCGCGGGTGAGGCCGGCCGGCCCGAAGCGCACCAGCCGCTCGGCCGCCCGGGCGCGGACGGCGAGCGGCACCGAGTTGCTCTGGAAGAACAGCTCCTCCGCCTGATGAGCCAGCGCCGCCACCAGCCGCGGATGCCGGTAGCCGAGCAGCGCCACGGCATGGCCGCCATAGAAATCGATCAGCGCGCGGCCATCGCGGGTATGGACCATCACCCCCTCGCCGCGGACGGGCTCGACGGGGGTGTGCGCGTAGACGGGCAGCAGCCAGCGGGATTCGTCCAGCTCGGCCTGCAGGATGGTTTCGATCGCGGTTTCGGTCATTTCTCAAATCTCCTGTTCCTTGGGCTTTCCCCCGCCCGAACCCTTACCCCTGACCCCTCTCCCGTCCCCCCGGCCCCCTCCCTCACCGGGAGAGGGGCACCCCCACCCAACCTCTTCACGACCAAGGGATGATCCCATCGCAGGGCCCCCCTCTTCTCCCGGTGAGGGAGGGGGCCGGGGGGACGGGAGAAGAGGGCCGGGGTGATGAGGGCCCTCACAGCCACCCCAACCCCGGCGTCATGAGGCCCGCCGTCTCTGGGAACCCCAGCAAACGGTTCATCCACTGGACCGCCCCTCCCGCCGCCCCCTTCACCAGGTTGTCGATCGCCGACAGGACCACCAGGTGATCCCCAGAAACGGCAACCGACAGCCGGGCGCGGTTGGTCCCCACCACGTCCTGGAGGCGCGGCGGCTCGTTCAGGACGTCCACGAAGGGGGCGCCGGCGTAGAAGCCGGCCAGGGCCTGGCGGACCTCCTCGGTCGCCATCGGCCGCGTCAGCCGCGCCTGGAGCGTGGCGTAGATCCCGCGCGCGAACGGTCCGGCCTGCGGCGTGAAGAAGATCTCCGCCTCCACCCCCGAGGCCGCCGCCGCCAGCGCCCGCATCTCGGGCTCGTGCCGGTGCTGCAGCGGGCTGTAGGCGAAGAGGTTGCTCCGCCGCGCCGGGTGATGGGTGGTGTCGGTCGGCTTCCGCCCCGCGCCGGTGCTGCCGGTGACGGCGACCACGGAAATCCTCGGCTCGACCAGCCC
>DATBAW010000272.1:0-1920 GCA_036271335.1 Thermoanaerobaculia bacterium | reverse complement strand
AGCTCTTGAAATCGAGCGAGCTAGATGGGGAAATCAAGAATTGGCTGGGAGGCAGGGATTCGAACCCCGATTCTGCGGGTCAGAGCCGCATGTCCTACCGTTGAACGACCTCCCAGCAGGACGGGACGGAAGGTTACCCGATGCGGCCCGGGGTGGTCAACCCTGGGCCGGATGGGCGGCTTCCGCGGGCTCGGCTTGCGGCGGGTTCCGCAGGAAGGCGAGGAAACGGTCGAAGTGGCGGCCGGTCGCCTCGCGGCCCATGACCTCGACGAGGTCGAAGAGGGGTGGGCCCGCGGCGGCTCCCGAGAGGGCCATGCGGGTGGGGTGGATCAGGACTCCCGCCTTGATGCCTCTCTCTTCGGCCAGGGCGCGCAGGGCGGCGTCGGCGGCGTCCTTGGTGAAGTCGGGAAGGCCGGCGTAGCGGTCGCGCAGAGCTTCCAGATGAGCGGGGAGGGCCGGGTCCTTCAGGAACTTGGCGTTGGCCTCGAGGTCGTAGGCGATGCCGTCGCGGAAGTAGGGGACGACCAGATCGGCGACGTCCTTGAGGGTGCGGGCGCGGGTGCGGTGGAGGTTCACCGCGGCGGCCAGGCGCGCGGGATCGGCGTCCTCGAGGCCGGCGGCCTTCAAAAAAGCCGCGAGGTGAGGTCTCAGCGCCTCGAAATCGAGCTGCGAGAGGTACTGGGAGTTCATCCAGAGCAGCTTCTCGCGGTCGAAGACGGCCGGCGAGTCGTTCAGGCGGTCGACGTCGAAGAGCTGGATCATCTCGTCGCGCGAGAAGATCTCGCGGTCGGTCCCCGGATTCCAGCCGAGGAGCGCCAGGAAGTTGTAGAGCGCCTGCGGCAAGATCCCCTCGTTGCGGAACTCCTCGACCGAGGTGGCGCCGTAGCGCTTGGAGAGACGCTTCTTGTCCGGCCCGAGGATCAGCGGCAGATGGCCGAAGATCGGCACCGCGCCGCCCAGCGCCTTGAACAGCGGTACGTGCTTGGGCGTGTTCGACAGGTGGTCCTCGCCGCGGATGACGTGGGTGATGGCCATGTCGATGTCGTCGCAGACCACGGACATGTGGTACGTCGGGTTGCCGTCGGAGCGCAGCAGGATGAAGTCGTCGAGGGCGTCCGGCGGGAAGTCCATCTCGCCGCGCACGATGTCGGTGAAGGTGATGTGCTCGTCCGGCATCCGGAAGCGCAGGGCGAACGGCTTGCCGGCGGCGAGGTTCTCCTCGATCCGCGCGTTGGAGAGATTCAGGCAGGTGCGCGGATAGCGGAAGGCGAGGCCCTGCTTCTGCGCCTCGGCGCGCTGCGCGTCCAGCTCCTCGGCAGTGCAGAAGCAGCGATACGCCTTGCCGGCGGCCAGCAGCTCCTCGGCGCGCTCGTGATGCCGGGAGAGCCGCTCGCTCTGCAGGAACGGCCCCTCGTCCCAAACAGTACCGATCCAGGCGAGGGCCGACTGGATCTGGCGGGTCATCGCATCGTCGGAACGCTCCTTGTCGGTGTCCTCGATGCGCAGGATGAACGCGCCGCCCACGTGCTGCCGGAGCAGATCGTTGTAGATCGCCGTGCGGGCGCCGCCGACGTGCAGAAAGCCCGTGGGCGAAGGTGCGAAACGGACCCGGATGGGCCCCTGTATCTCAGTCATGACGTGTGGCTCCGAAAGCAGGAACAACAGGAGGTTGAAAAGTATCACAGGGGTCGCGGCGCCTTGGCTGCGGCGGTGACCCCTCATCACCCCGACCCTCTTCTCCCGGCCTCCCCCACTTCCCGACGGGAGAAGAGGGAGTAGTTAGTGGAAAAACAAGAAAGAGACAAATCTGGCAAACCTGAAGTCTCCAGCGCAGGGCCCCCCTCTTCTCCCGGTGGCCGGGGGGGAGGCTGGGAGAAGAGGGTCGGGGTGATGAGGGCTCCCCTATTGACACGTCGCGAA
>DATBAW010000271.1:0-13165 GCA_036271335.1 Thermoanaerobaculia bacterium | reverse complement strand
CGCGAGAATTCCCCTCGGCCAGGCCGGATGACGCCCGCTTAATCGGCGTTCTTCAGGAACTGGAGCAAGGCCCGGTTGAACGGATCGGCGTGGGTCGCGTTCAAGCCGTGAGGGCCGCCTTTGATGAGCTCCAGCCGGCTGCCTGGAATGCTCTCGTGAGACCGCTTCCCGCTGACCTCGAACGGCACGATGCCATCCGAGTCGCCGTGAAGGATCAGGGTGGGGAGGCGCATTTTCTTCAGGTCGCCTCGGAAGTCGGTGCGGCCAAACGCGGCGATGCAATCCAGGGTCCCTTTCGGTGAGGCGAAGGCGGCGATGTCGCGGCAGTACAGACGGAACGGCTCGCTCACCAGATCCGTCCGGTCGCCCGCGGCGAAGAACCCATGGGTGAAGCCGTCGAGGAAGGCGAGGCGGTCCTTTTTCACCCCCTCCTCGAACTGCTGGATGGTGGCGTCGTCGAGGCCTCCGTCCGGGTTGTCGGCGGACTTGTACAGGTAGGGCGGGACCGCCGCCGCGAACACGGCCTTGGCGACCCGCTCCGTCCCATGGGTGCCGATATAGCGTGCCACCTCACCGCCGCCCATCGAGAAACCGACGAGGGTGGCTTCGCGGAGATCGAGCTGCTCGATCAACGCGTGCAGATCCGCGGCGAAGGTGTCGTAGTCATAGCCTTCCCAGGGTTGGGACGACTTCCCGAAGCCCCTGCGGTCGTACGCGATCACCCGGTAGCCAGCCTCGACGAGCTCGGGGATCTGAGCTTCCCAGGAACGGCCGCTCAGAGGCCAGCCGTGGATGAGAACCACCGGCTTGCCCGTCCCATAGTCTTCATAATGAAGCTCGACGGGCTGATCGCTTGTAGAGTCAACGCTCACTTTTCCCATTAGGTGGTTCCTCCCACATCTTGTTTTCGGTTCATGCTTCCCGCAGCCCGCCGGTTCTCCGCGAGGCCAACGACGGCTCAGAGCGTCGAGCTGCAAGATGCGAGCAAGCTTGATGAGAGTCGCGCTGGACGCCCGAGGAAGCGGTCTCTACCTACGAGAAAACTGACGACGACAAGTCCTTGTCTTCCTCCCCTCTCTCCCGGTTGGGGGGAGTGCGGTGGGAGAGAGGGGCCGGGGGAGTGAGGGCCCGCAGCAAGGAAACGCCCGAGCCTCACTTTCCTCTCGCCCCCTGATGCTGCAGCCAGCCGACGACGGCGGCCGACAATGCAATGCGGTGGTCGGCGAAACTATGGTCGCTGTCGATCGTCAGGCTGCTGAGCTTACCCTTGCGTTGGGCGCGGATCGCGTCGGCCAGCGCCTTGTTCGCAGCGCCGCCGCCATACGTGGCGCCGATCACCAGAGCGGGCTCCGCCGCCAGCGCCGGCGCCAGGGTGAGCAGATCCCAGTCCTCGGCATGGCGCTCGACTTCTTCCACCAGATGCGCCGCGTCGGTGCCGGCCAGGCTGTTGCCGAAATCGTCGCCCATCTCCGCGGTCGCCGCGGCACGCTTTTCGGGATGGGCGCGCAGGTCCTTGCCGTCGGCGCCGACGTTCCAGGCATCGATCAGCACCACACCGGCCACGTCCGGGTGCGTCCCCGCATAGAGCGCCGCCGCGAAGCCGCCCATGCTATGGCCGCCGATCAGGATACGGTGTGGATCGATGCCATACTTCGCGGCGTTCCCGGGCTGGCGCAGGAAGGCCATCGCCGCTTCGGCATCTTCGACCGCACCGGCGAGGCTGAAGGTGCCGGGCGAGCCCCAACTGCCGCGGTAGTGCATCGTCAGCACGTTCCAGCCGGCGCGCCGGATCGCCTGCGCCAGATCGAGATTCTGCTCGTTGCCGGGCAGACCGTGCAGCAGCAGCAGCGTCGGCTTGGGACCGCTGCCGGCCGCCAGGAAGAACAGCGCGTTCATGCCGGCGCCGCCGCTCGGTATCAGGAGCTGGCGGTTGGCGGCCGGATGTTTGGCATCGCGCGCATTGTCGGCCACGACGGCTCGCGGCACGGCTGGGGTGGCCGCCTGCGCGGCGATGGGAGACAGCAGCCATGCCGCCGTCAAGGTAGGAACAAGCCACGCTGCTTTCATAGGTCTCTCCGATCCAAGAAGTCGGCCGATTTTAGCCCAGGACCGCCGCCGGCCACCGGCGCCGTCGTAGGATATCCAGGGAAGTCGAAGGAGGTCGAAGGAGAAGGATCATGCGGATCGGCATCCTGGGCTCGGGATTGATGGGCGGCAAGCTCGGCACGATCTTCGCGCGAGCGGGTCATGAGGTCGTCGTCAGCTATGCGCGCCACAAGGAGAAGCTGGAGAGGCTGGCGCGGGACGCCGGTGGGAAGGCCCGCGCGGGCACGCCGAGGGAGGCCGCGGAGGAGGCGGACGCGCTGTTGATGGCCGTCCACTGGTCCCGGATCGACGACGTGTTGCAGCAGGCCGGCGACCTGTCGGGAAAGGTGATCGTGACCTGCTCGCTGCCGATGAACGCCGACGATACCGGGCTCGTCCTTGGCCACACGACCTCCGGTGCCGAGGAGCTCGCAAAGAGGATTCCGAAAGCCCGGGTCGTCTCCGCGTTCAACACCGTGCCCAGCGAAGTGCTGTTCGGCGTGTATGAGGCCAGGCATAAGGCTAGCCGGCCGAGCCTGGTGTACTGTGGCGACGACGAGAGCAGCAAAGCCGTGGCCGCCGATCTGATCCGCGACGTGGGTTTCGATCCCGTGGACGCCGGGCCGTTACGGATCGCCCGCTACACCGAGCCGTTCGCGCTGCTCGTGGCCCGATTGGCCTACGAGGGAGACCAGGGGCCGGAGCTGGCGTACCGGCTCGAATGGCTTGGCACGAGCTGACTCAGGAGCAGGGAGGTTTGCGGTAAGGCCGTCGACTGGCTGGAGAAGGTCAGCGACGAGCAATACGGCAAAAGATAGGTCCAACGCGTGGTATACGGTGTGGAATGAGCTTGCCGGCCTTCCACATCCGTCCCGCGGCGCCCGCCGACACGAAAGCCATCGGCCGCCTCGGCGCGCTCCTCGTCCGCGTGCATCACGACTTCGACCCCGACCGCTTCATCGCCGCGACGGCCCAGACCGAGCATGGCTACGGCTCGTTCCTCGGGTCGCAACTCGAGAAGCCGGACATCATCGTCCTCGCCGCCGAGCGCGACGGCGAGGTGATCGGGTATACGTATGCGGGAGTCGAGGGGACCGATTACATGTCGTTGCGCGGGCCGGCGGGCGTGGTCTATGACCTCGTGGTCGATCCCGCCCATCGCGAGCAGGGAGTCGGCCGGGCGTTGCTCGACGCCGCGCTGGCGGCGCTCCAGGCGAAGGGCGCCCCCCGGGCCGTGCTCTCGACGGCGGAGCGGAACGAGCCCGCGCAGCGCCTCTTCGCTCGCGCGGGATTCCGGCGCACGATGATCGAGATGACTCGAGAGTTTCCCGCGAAGGAGTAGCCAGGCAGGGGCGCGGCGACGCGGGCGGGATAAGCTCCCACCGCCATGTCCATCCCCCTTCCGGCCCTCCTGCTCATCGTCGCCTGCGGCCTCGGATGGGCGGGGTTCGACCTGATGCGGAAGATGCTGGTGCGGGAGATTCCGCCGGTGGCGCTGGTGTTCCTGTTGACCCTGGGGTCGGTACCGCTGTTCGGCGCCTGGATGGTGGAGCAGAGGGCAGGGGGACCGGGGGCCGGCTATTGGTTGCCGGCGCTGGTGTCGGTGAGTCTGAACGTCGTGGCGTATCTGCTGTTTCTGGGGTCGATGCGGATCGCGCCGCTCTCGATGACGATCCCTCTGCTCTCCCTGACTCCGGTGTTCGCCACTTTGATCTCGGTGCCACTGCTGGGCGAGCGGCCCTCGCCTTCGCAGGCCGCCGGTATCCTGCTGGTAGTCGCCGGAGCACTCGGCCTGCACGGATGGCGGCGGTCTTCCGGGCCGCCCGGAGCGGCGAAAGGGGCCCTGATGATGGCGCTCACCGCACTGCTCTGGTCGCTGACGATCTCGTGCGACAAGCTGGGCGTGGAGCGGAGCAGTGAGCCGTTCCACGGCTTCGTCCTCTCGGCGGGAGTGGCGGCCGGGGTGCTACTGGTGCTGGTGATCCAGGGACGGTCGGGCGATCTCGCCCGGGTGCGCCAGGTGCCCGGCCTCTTCGTTTTCGCCCTGGCGATCAGCACCCTCGCCCTCGGCTTCCAGCTCCTGGCGCTGCCGCGGGTCCCCGTGAGCACGGTCGAGACTCTGAAGCGGGGGATCGGGAGCTTCATGGCGCTGCTCTCCGGCGGGTTCGTCTTCCACGAACCGGTGACCGTGCGCAAGGTGGCCGCGGTAGGCGTGATGGTGGTGGGGGTGGGGCTGCTGTTGACGGATTTTGGATTTTAGATTTTGGATTGGGGACCGAGGGTGAGACTGGGGCGACGGCGGCTTGGCGGGACCGGCTGCACGATTCTTGCGGTAGTTTCTGGGACGACATTCGGGACGACAAGGGAGACTGAGCCCATGGGCCTCAATCCAAAATCCAAAATCCAAAATCTAAAATCCCCGCTCCTCCTCGCCGCCGTCCTCCTCCTCGCCCCCGCCCTCGCCTGCCTGGCGCCGGCGGCTCCGGGTCCTGGCGGGCTGTCGCAGATCAAGCTGCCGCCGGGGTTCTCGATCTCGATGTACACGAGCCAGGTGCGCGGCGCGCGGTCGATGACGCTGAGCCCCAAGGGGATCCTGTACGTGGGGACGATGGGGTCGAACGTGTATGCGGTGGTCGACCGCAACCACGACGGCGTGGCCGAGGAGGTGCACACGATCGCCTCGGGGCTCGATTCGCCGAACGGGGTGGCGTGGAAGGACGGGTCGCTCTACGTGGCCGAGGTGTCGCGGGTGCTCCGGTTCGACCACATCGACGACCACCTGACGGACCCGCCGAAGCCGGTGGTGGTGACCGACGCGTTCCCCGGCGACAAGCACCACGGCTGGAAGTTCATCCGCTTCGGCCCGGATGGAAATCTTTATGTTCCGGAAGGGATGCCCTGCAACGTTTGTGAAAAGGGCAACCCGATCTATGGGACGATCACGAAACTTTCAGCGCAGGGGAAGCCCGAGGTCGTGGAGAAGGGGATCCGCAACACGGTGGGGTTCGACTGGCACCCGGTGACCCACGAGCTCTGGTTCACCGACAACGGGCGGGACATGCTGGGCGACGACATTCCGCCGGACGAGCTCAACTACGCGCCCAAGCCGGGGATGAACTTTGGCTTCCCGTATTGCCAGGCGGGGCGGATCGCCGACCCGGAGTTCGGCAGCAAACATTCCTGCGCCGAGTTCACGCCGCCGGCGCGGGAGCTGGGGCCGCACGTGGCATCCCTCGGCATGCGCTTCTACACGGGGACGATGTTCCCCGCGTCCTATCGCAATCAGATCTTCATCGCCGAGCACGGCTCCTGGAACCGCTCGACGCCGATCGGCTATCGCGTGACCCTGGTGCGCCTGCAGGGGAACAAGGCGGTCTCCTACGAGCCGTTCGCCGAAGGGTGGCTGCAGGGGCGCGAGGCCTGGGGCCGGCCGGTGGACGTGCAGGTGATGCCCGACGGGGCCCTGCTGGTCTCGGACGACCGGGCGGGAGCGATCTACCGGATCGTGTACGGCGCGGCGAAGAAGTGAGGCCCTCACTCCCCCAGCCCGTCGGGAAAGCTACCGTGCCTTGCTTTTCTCCCTCCTCTCCCCGGCAGGGCGGGTGGAGGGCTGGGAGAGGAGGGCCGGGGAGGTGAGGGCTGGGTGGGGGAGCCGCCTCCAGGCCTGTGCCCGGCGGCTCCGGAACTGGTTCTTTCCGCCGCGGATCGAGCCGCCGGCGGAGGTGACGCGGCTGCTGCGGGCCGTCTTTCCGACCCTGGACCTCGAGGCGGTCTCGTTCCATCGCGGCATCCCCCATCTGATCCGCACCTTCGGATGCGGCGCGATCACCATCCCGGCGCTCTTCGCGCGCCGGCGTACCTGTATCTATCTGCGGCCGAAGGTCTGGGACCCGGAGAGCGTCGAGGGGCTTGGCACCCTGGTCCATGAGGCGTTCCACGCCTTTCAGGCCCAGGAGGCTGGGTGGGGAGCGGGACCGTTTCGGCCATTCATCCTGCTCTACTTCGCGGCCGGAGCGGCCAACGGTTTCCGCTACCGGGGGCACCCCATGGAGGAGGAGGCCTACCGGCTCGCCGGCCGGCCGGACAGCCGGTTCGAGGCGGCGTTTTCAGGAATGGAATGGCCGGACCCCGCGGGCGTCGAACGCGTCGGGCTCGCCGTCCGCGTCGCCGGGCCGCGGTTCTGGCCCGCCTTTGTCCGTGGCGTGCCGCCGGCGCTGGTACCGATCTGGTTTCTCGCCTGGACGGCCGCCGTCGCGCTCGTCTGGATGGGCCGTCTGCTGGTGGAAATCATCGGTGCTTTCGTGGTTGCGTTGCTCTGCGGGTGCGGAGTTTTTATATCTGCTATCGAGACGTTCCCATATCCCCAAAGCTGGAAGCTGTAACGAATCGCCGGCGATTGGGCCTAAGATAGGTACCGGCGGCGAAAGCCCGCCGGATCGACATTCCATCGTCTAAAAAACTGGAAGGGGGCAAGCGAGATGAATCAGGACTCCGTGGAGATCCGCGCCAGAATCAAGCAGATCATCGCGCACGTGGCGGGGCTGGATCCGGCTCGGATCGGCGACGATGCGACGTTGCGGAGCGAGTTGAAGCTCGATTCGCTCTCCCTGCTGGAAATCGGCGTCGACGTCGACCTCGCCTTCAAGCTGGAGCTCCCCGACGAGCGCTACAAGGAGATCGACAGCATCCCCGACATGGTCGCGCTCGTCCAGGGGCGCCTGAGCGAGGCGCAGACCCAGTCCCAGGCGGTATAGCCATGGAGGTACGGATCGCGGTGACCGGTCTCGGCCTGGTCACCCCGATCGGCATCGGGCGGGAGGACGTCTGGAACGGCCTGCTTGCCGGCCGGTCGGGGTTCGCCCCGGTCGAGTCTTTCGATACCCGTCTGTTCAGCGTGCACCTGGGAGCGGAGGTGCGCGGCTTCGAGCCTGGGCCGTACGTGCGGCGTCTCGATCCCGCGGCTCTGGGTCGCGCCTCGCAGATGGCGATCGCCGCCGCCCGCATGGCGCTGGGAGACGCGGGACTGGATCCGGCCGTCATCGATCCCGAGCGGGCCGGGGTGGCCATGGGGACCACCTCCGGCGAGCCGCGCGAGGTGGAGAAATTCGACGACCGGATGCTCGCCGGCGAGCTCGACCAGATCGGGCCGGAGTTCCTCTCCCTTTATCCCTGTCACACCATCGCCGCCCACGTGGCGCGGGAGCTCGGTTTCGCGGGGGTCAACACGATGATCCCCACCGCCTGCGCGGCCGGCAACTACGCGCTCGCCCACGCCCTCGACGTGCTGCGCGCCGGCCGCGCCGACCTGATGCTCGCCGGTGGCGCCGACTCCTTTTCACGGATCACCTACACCGGTTTCGCCCGCCTGGGCGCCATCGCACCCGAGCGCTGCCAGCCGTTCGACCGCAATCGCAAGGGGATGATCCCGGGGGAGGGCGCGGCCGTGCTGGTGCTCGAGCCGCTCGAACGGGCCCTCGACCGCGGCACGCGGATCTACGCCGAGCTCGCCGGCTACGGGCTCTCCTGCGACGCCCACCATATGACCGCCGCCCATCCGGAGGCGGACGGCGCCGCCCGCGCCATGGAGCGCGCGCTGGCCGACGTCGGCGCCCGGCCGGAGGAGGTCAGCTACGTCAGCGCCCACGGCACCGGTACGCCGACCAACGACCGGCTGGAGATCCTCGCCGTCAAGCGGGTGTTCGGCGGCGCGGCCTCGCGCATCCCGATGAGCTCGATCAAGTCAATGATCGGTCACACCATGGGCGCCGCCTCCGCGATCGAGGCGGCGGTCTGCGCCCTGGCGGTCGCCGAGAACCGCATCCCTCCGACGATGAACCTGGAGGAGCCGGAGGAGGGGCTGGATTTCGTCCCCAACGAGGCGCGCGACCACCAGGTGCTGCTGGCGATGAACAACGCCTACGCCTTCGGCGGCAACAACGCGTCGGTGATCCTGCGGAAGGTGGGGCTTTGAGCGCCCGCCGGTCGGTGGTGGTCACCGGCGCCGGAGTGCTCTCTCCTATCGCGGATTCGCCGCGCGGGCTCCACGACGCTCTCTGCGCCGGCATCAGCGGCTTGAAGCCGATCGAGCTGTTCTCCCTGGACGAAATGGGCCTGAACGGTGGCGGACCCCGCGAGGCCGGGGAGATCCGACCGTTCGAGCCGCGCGCGTATCTGGGTGAGCGCAATCTGCGGCCGGTCGACCGCACCTCGCGGCTGCTGCTGGCGGCGGCGCAAGCCGCGCTCGACGAGAGCGGCTGGACGCCCGAGATGCGCGCCGAGCGGGAAGTCGGGCTGGTGCTCGGCACCACCTTCTGCAGCGTCAAGACGATCGCCGAGTTCGACCGTCGCGGGCTCCAGCTCGGACCCTCGCACGTCAGCCCGCTCGATTTCGCCAACAGCGTGATCAATGCCGCCGCCGGTCAGACCGCCATCTGGCACGGCCTGCGCGGGGTCAATTCGACCCTCTCGGCCGGCGAGGCCTCGGGGCTGCTGGCCATCGCCAGCGGCGCCGGCATGATCAGCAGCGGACACACCGTGGCCCTCCTGGCCGGCGGCGCCGAGGAGCTCTGCTTCGAGTCCTTCCTCGGGCACCTGCGCGCTCATCGGCTGTCGAAATCCACCCCGCTGCCGCTCGACGCCCGGAGGAGCGGTTTCGCCCTCGCCGAGGGCGCCGCGCTGCTGATGCTCGAAGAGGCGGACGCGGCGGCGGCGCGAGGGGCGAAGGTGCTCGCCGAAATCCTTGGGTCTGGCACGGCTTTCGATCCCTCCGAGAGCGAGGCCGGAGCCGCCAGGGCCATGGCCCGCGCCGTCCGCATCGCCCTCGACGACGCCGGGATCGGTGCCGGCGAGATCGACGCGGTCAGCCTCTCCGCCAACGGCAGCCCCGTGGGCGACCGCGCCGAGGCCGCCGGGATCGCCGCCGCCCTGGGAGACCGGGCGGCCGGCCTGCCGGTGACGGCGATCAAGTCCATGCTGGGCGAGGCGCTCGGCGCCTCCGGCGGCTTCCAGGCCGTGGCCCTGCTCGGCACCTTCCGCGAGAATCTCCTGCCGGGCGTTCTCGGCCTCGAAATGACGGAAAAGGACTTTCCGCTGACCGGGGCCGACGCCGGCACGCGCCGCGTCGCCGTCCGCCGGGCCCTCCTGACCGCCCTCGGCACCGACGGCCACGCCTGTGCCGTCGTCATGGGAACGAATTGAAAGCTGGAGCGAAGGGAGTCTGGAAACATGGAAGAGAAAATCTTTCGTGACGTCGACGTCCTGATCGCCGGTGCCGGTCTGGCGGGTCTGACGCTCGCCCGTCAGCTCCTGCTCGCGGAGCCCGGGATCAGGATCCTGATGGTCGATCGCGGCACGGAGATCCCCTCGCCCAAGCAGAAAGTGGGGGAGGCCACGGTCCAGGTCAGCGGCTACTACTACTCGCGGGTGCTGGAGCTGGAGGAATACCTGCTGCAGGAGCACTACCTCAAGTACAACCTCCGTTTTTATTGGAAGTCGCAGCGCGGCGGCGACGTCTGGGAAGACCTCAGCCAGTCCTATATCCGCAAGGTATCGAACATCGCGACCTATCAGCTCGACCGCAACACGTTCGAGGCCGAGGTGCTGCGCCGGAATCGCGAGAGCCCGAGCTATGAGCTGATCCATCCGATCGCCGGCCTCGACGTCGACCTCGGGGAGGAAGGGCCGCACGCCTTTCGTTTCGAGGTGAACGGCGAGGAGATCACCGGCCGCGCCCGCTGGGTGGTCGACGCCTCGGGACGGAACCGATTCCTGGTCAAGAAGCAGAAGCTCGAACGCCCGAGCCCGATCAAGCACGGCGCCTCGTTCCTCTGGGTGGACGGCCTGCTCGATCCGGAAAAGTGCACGAATCTCGACCGCAAGGCGATCCGCCTGCGGCCCGAGCGCTCGGCCCTGGGCCATTTCCCGACCTTCCTGGCAACCAATCACTATTGCGGGGAGGGCTACTGGTTCTGGGAGATCCCGCTGCACGGCAAGACCAGTCTGGGCCTGGTCTACGATTCCGCCAACGTCAACAGCAAGGACGTCTCGACGGCCGACAAGCTGATCGAATGGATCTGCCGCGAATATCCGCTCTACGCCCGCGACCTGCCGCAGCGGAAGGTGCTCCATCATTCGGGGTTCACCAGCTTCGCGCTCGACAGCGGTCAGACGATCTCGACCTCGGGCTGGGCGCTCTGCGGCGAGGCCTGCCGCTTCACCGATCCGCTCTACAGCCCGGGTGGCGATCTGATCTCGATCTACAACACGCTGATCACCGACGCCATCCTCACCCGTGACAAGAAGGAGCTGGAGGCCAAAGTCCGCCTCTACGAGCCGCTGGCGCGGGCGGTCTACGAAGCCTACGTCCCCAGCTTCGCGGTGAGCTATTGCACGCTCGGCGACCAGGAGTGCTTCTCGCTCCGCTACGTCTGGGAATTGACGATCTATTTCGCCTATTACGTCTTCCCGTTCATCAACGACCTGCACGTCGACCGCACGTTCCTGCCGGTCTTCCTCCGCCGCTTCAGTCAGCTGGGACCGATCAATCACGGCATGCACCGCGTCCTCGCCGCCTATTACCGATGGAAGAAGGAGAACGTGATCCTCGAAGCCCCCGAGCCGGTCTTCTTCGAATTCATGGAAGTCGGGGCGCTGGCGTCGGCGGAGCTGACGTTCTACAAGGTGGGCGTGAGCTTTGACGAGGCGCGCGAGGTGCTGGACGAGCAGCTCGAAAACCTCCGCGACCTCGCGCGCTGGACCTTCGCGGTGGTCACCGCCGCTGTGCTCGACGATCCCCGGGCGGTCACCAACGCCGCCTATATCCGCGGCATCGACATCGAAAATCTCCAGTTCGATCCCGCGGCGATGGCCGAGCGGCTGGAGGCGGCCTGCCGGGAGACGTCCGAGACCTATGCCTGGCGGTTCGTGGTCCCCAGCATGGAACGGTTCCGCACGGAGCGGCTGGCGCCGGCGGAGGTGGGGATGGAGGCGGTGGAGGCGGTGGGATGAGGAAGAGGCCGGTTCGGAACCATGGGAGACGCCCCACGGGGCGTCTCTACAGTGGGGGGGCGGCGTTCGTTTGGGATCGCGGACACCGTTTGGGGCGCGAACATTGTAGAGACGCCCCGTGGGGCGTCTCCGGGACGGAGGAACCGTCGCCTTGGAGGCTCCTTTGACCGAGGACCACGCCCCAGGACTCGAACGGGCCTTCGTGGCGCCGGCCGAGCAGCGCTGCGCGCCGCGGATCGAGGGCGTGGTTCCCCCTTTCGTGCGCGGCACGTATTACCTGAACGGCCCCGCCCGCTTCGAGCGGGGCGACCTGCGCTACCGGCACTGGCTGGACGGCGACGGCATGGTCTGCGCCCTGCGCTTCGCTGATGGAGGCGATAATAGGGGCGCCACCTTCACCAGCCGCTACGTGCGCGGCACCCGGCTCGCCGAGGAGGAGGCCGCCGGCCGGGCGCTCTACCGCTCGTTCGGCACCGCCTTCCCGGGCGACCGGCTGGTGCGCGGAGTGGCCCTCGAGTCGCCGCTTAACGTCAGCATCTACCCCTGGGAGGGCCGCCTGCTGGCCTTCGGCGAGCAGGGGCTCCCCTGGGAGCTCGATCCGGAGACGTTGGAGACCCGGGGCCCGTTCAATTTTGGCGGCGCCGTGAACCCGGTGAGCCCGTTCGCGGCCCATCCGAAGATCGATCCCGAGAGCGGCGAGCTGTTCAACTTCGGCGTCAACTTCACCTCCGCCCAGCCGAGCCTCAATCTCTACCGGTTCCACGCCGACGGCCGTCTCGTCTACCGCCGCCGGCTGCCGATCGCGATCCCCGCGTCGCTCCACGACTTCTGCCTGTCCGGCAAGTACGTGATCTTCCATCTCGGGCCGTACCTGCTCGACATGTCGCGCCTGGGGGAGGGGAGCACGCTGATGGATTCCCTGCGCTGGGAGCCGGAGCGGGGGAGCGAGCTGCTGATCGTCCGCCGGGAGGACGGCGAGGCGGTGGCGACCGTGCCGGTGGGGAAGCGCTACGTCCTCCACGGCATCAATGCCTTCGAGCAGGCGTTCGACGAAGGAGACCGCCTGACGGTCGACGTCGTCGAGCTCGACCGGCCGGTCTACGATCAATACCTGCTCCCCGGCCTGTTCGCGGACGTCGGCCCCGGCCGCCCCGTCCGTTTCGTGATCGATCTGGCCTCTGCCACTCTCCTGGAGACCCGCGAGATCGCCTACGACCTCGCCCCCGACTTTCCCGCGGTCGATCCCGCCCTGGCCGGCAAGCCTTACGACGACCTCTGGATGCTGGGGATCTCGCGCGCCGGCCGGCCGGGCCGGAAGTTCTTCGATCAGGTGGTCCACCTCTCCTGGGCCCGTCCCGAAAGCCCGGAGATCTGGCAGGCCCCGCCCGGCTGGTACCTGGGCGGCGAGCCCGCTTTCGCGGCGAATCCGGAAGGCGGGGGAGCGGTGATCTGCCAGCGCTTCGACGCCGCGACGGGAGAGAGCGCGTTCCTGGTCTTTGATGCGTTCCAGGTGGCGGCGGGGCCGGTGGCGGTGGTGCCGCTGGAGGCGCCGGTGCATCTCGGGTTCCATGCGGTGTTCGCGCCGTCGAGTTAATTCGAGTTGCCGGCCGGCGGAACTTCGATTACGCTTCCCCGCGATCGAACTGCATTGACAGCCTTGGAGTGGGCCGCTACTCTGGCTCCTGGAACGAAGGAGGAGCCCATGTCCGTACCGGCACGTCGGCTGGTTTTTCCGGAACGAAAGGATGCGGAGTCCTGGCCGGCCCCCGGGCAGTGGACGTACGCCGACTATTGCAAGCTGCCGGACGACGGCCGGCGCTATGAGGTCATCCGAGGTTTCCTCTACGTGAGCCCCGCCCCTTCAGTCCCCCATCAGCGCGCCCTGGGCCAGCTGTTCCGCATGCTTGACCGCTTCGTTCTCGCTGGGGAGCTGGGCGAGGTGCTCTTCGCGCCGGTCGACGTCCTGCTTCCCAGGGAGATCGCCGCGCCTGTGCAGCCGGACTTGATGTTCTTCCGGACCGGGAACCAGCCGGGCGCCGAGGCGATGAACTTCAAGGGGGTGCCCGATCTCGTC
>DATBAW010000270.1:0-9551 GCA_036271335.1 Thermoanaerobaculia bacterium | reverse complement strand
TCTGGAGTCCGGCATGCTCGACTGGGAGTTCGTGCGCGGCAAGCTCCGCCACGATCCGCTCTACTTCAATCTCCTGCGGCTGGGCTTCCTGGAATCCGACCGCCGCCTGCTCGACCTCGGCTGCGGGCGGGGGATCCTGTTTTCCCTGCTCCTCGCCGCCCGCGCGCAGGCCGAGAACGGCAACTACCCCGAAGGCTGGGCCTTGCCACCCAGCGATCTCGCGCTCCACGGCATCGAAGGGCGCCCCCAGGTCGCCGCGGCCGCCGCCCTGGCGCTCGCCGGCCGGGCCGTGATCGTGAACGAGGACCTGCGGACGGCCGAGCTCCCCCCCGCCGACGCCATCCTCCTCCTCGACGTCCTTCATTACCTCCCGGCCGCGGATCAGGACGCGCTCCTGGCGAAGGCCGTGGGCGTCCTGCAACCGGGCGGCGTCCTGCTCATCCGCGACGCCGACGCCGGCGCCGGCTGGCGCTTCGCCCTCACCCGCCTCCAGGAGCGCTTCTCGGCCCTCCTCCGCCGCCACCGGAAGCAGCGCTTCTCCTACCGGAGCGCGGCGGAGTGGACGCGCGCTCTCCAGACCCTGGGATTGGCCGTCGACGTGCAACCGATGGGGATGGGGACGCCCTACGCGAACGTGCTGCTGGCCGGCCGAAAGTAAGCGATCCCGGTCAGCAGCCTTTGCTATAGCAGGGCGGGAAGGTGGTCGGGCAGGTCTTGCAGGTCTGCGCCTGGGTGGCCGTACAGAGCACGGTGGCTCCTCCCACGACCCCCTCGAGGTTCTCCAGTCGGCTCAGCGTCTCCCGGCTCAGAATCAGTTTCTTCACGGCTTTCTTCATGGTGTGGCTCCCTGAAGCTTCGGAGAACCGTTCCCCGAAGCCCTGGCAGTCTAGCGTATTCGAAGCTTTCTATCCCTTCGCCTCGTACCAGCTCTTCCCCCACCCCGCGTCGGCCACCAGCGGGACCTTGAGGTCTGCGACGCCTTCCATCTCGGCCTTGACGATCGCCGACACCGCCTCGACCTGCTCCTCCGGGACCTCCAGCACCAGCTCGTCGTGGACGGTCAGCAGGAGCCGGGCGCCGGGCTGCTCGTCGCGGAGGCGGCGGTCGACGGCGATCATCGCCAGCTTCAGGATGTCCGCAGCGGTTCCCTGGATGCGGGCGTTGATCGCCATGCGGCGGGCGCCTTCGCGCAGGTTCCAGTTCTTGCTCTTGATGTCCGGCATCCAGCGGACGCGGCCGTAGAGGGTCTCGACCTTCCCCTCCCGCTCGGCGCTCTCCAGCGTCTCCTCCATGTAGCGCTTCACGCCGGGATACTGGCCCATGTAGGCGGCGATGAACTTCTCGGCCTCCTTGGACGAGATCTTCAGCTCCGTGCTCAGGCCGAAGGCGCTCATGCCATAGAGGATGCCGAAGTTGATCGTCTTCGCCGCTCGCCGCTGCTCCACGGTGACCAGCTCGGGAGCGACGCCGAGGACGACCGCCGCGGTAGCACGGTGGATGTCCTGTCCGGCGGCGAAGGCGTCGATCAGCGCCCTCTCCTCGGCGATGTGGGCGAGCAGGCGGAGCTCGATCTGGCTGTAGTCCGCCACCAGGAGCACGTGGCCCGGGGGCGCCACGAAGGCGCGGCGGATGCGCTGCCCCAGCTCAGTGCGGATGGGGATGTTCTGCAGGTTCGGATCGGTCGAGGAGAGCCGGCCGGTGGCGGCCACCGCCTGGTTGTACCGGGTATGGACGCGGCCGTCGGCGGCGACCAGCTGTGGCAGGGCGTCGACGTAGGTCGACTTGAGCTTGGTCAGCTCGCGGTAGCGCAGCAGGAGCTGGGCGATCGGATAGCCGCGCCGGCCGAGCTCCTCCAGCGTCTCGGCGCCGGTCGAATAGCTCTTGGTCTTCTGCGTCTTCTTGAGGACGGGAAGCCCCATCTTCTCGAACAGCACGACGCCCATCTGCTGCGGCGAGTTGAGATTGAATTGCTCCCCCGCCTCCTTGTAGATGCTCGCCTCGAGGGTGGCAATCTCGGCACCGAGCTCGGCCGACATTCCCTGCAGGAACCCGCTGTCGAGCAGGATACCCGCCTCCTCCATCCGCAGCAGGACGGGCACCAGCGGCGCCTCGATCTCGGTGTAGACGCGGGCGAGCGACCCGGCCTCCAGCTCGCGGCGCATCGCCTCCGCCATCCGGCGCGCGATCTCCACCCGCTCGGCGGCGTAGGCGGCGAGGCGGGAATCGCCCACCGGCGGCTCCTGGCTCTTGTCCCAGCCGGCGTCCTTGGGAGTGAGCGCCTTCCGGCTCAGCCGCTCCAGTGCCAGCTCGTCCAGGGAGTGGCCGTGGACGGAGGGCTTCAGGAGGTAGGAGACCAGCATGGCATCGAACAGCGCCGGCTCGCAGCCCGGGTCCGGACAGAGGCGGAGCACCTCCTTCAGATTGTGCCCGGCGAGGCGGACGCCCGGGTCGACGATCCACTGCCGCAGACTGGCCAGCGCGGCGTCGCGCATCCCGTCGCGCCGGAAGTCGGCGTAGATCACCGGCTCCTCGCCGGCGACCGCCACGGCGAGGCCGAGCGGGCGCTCCTCGCCGAGCACGGCGACGAAGACCTCGCCCCCCACCAGCCGGCCGGCGCGGTCGGTCCACACCTCGGCGGTGACCGCCTCCTCGGCGGCCGGCAGCTCCTCGCCGTCGGCGGTGGTAGAGCCGGCCGGGCCCAGCTCCTCGACCAGCGAGAAGAACTCCAGCTCGGTGAGCACCTGCCGTAGCGCCTCGACGTCCGGCGGGTCGCGGCGGAGAGCCTCGGGGTCGAACGGCACGTCGAGGTTCGTGTGGATCGTCGAGAGCTCCTTCGAGAGCCGCGCCTGCTCCGCGTGCTGCTCCAGCCCCTCGCGGTAGGCCTTGCGCGTCACCTCGCCGGCCCGCGCCAGCAGACCTTCCAGCGAGCCGTACTCCTGGATCAGGTTCTTGGCCCCCTTCTCGCCGATGCCCGGTACGCCAGGGATGTTGTCGATCGAGTCCCCCATCAGGGCGAGGACGTCGGCCACCTTCTCGGGCGGCACGCCGAAGTCTTCGGTGACCTCGGCCGGCCCGTAGAGCTTGAGGCGGCCGGTGTGGTAGAGCGACACCCGCGGCTCGACGAGCTGCATGAGGTCCTTGTCGGCGGAGACCAGCACCACCTGGTAGCCCGCCTCGGCGGCGCGGCAGGAGAGGGTGCCGAGCACGTCGTCCGCCTCGTAGCCGGCGAGCTCCAGGGTGGGGATGCGGTAGGCGGCCAGCAGCCTGCGGATCCAGGGGAGCTGGCTCTGCAGGTCCTCGGGCATCGGGGCGCGGTTCGCCTTGTAATCCTCGAACTTGTCGCTGCGGAAGGTCCGCCCCCCCTCGAGCGCCACCCCGATCAGCTCGGGAGTCTCCTCGCGCAGGAGCTTCTTGAGCATCTGAACGAAGCCGTAGACGGCGTTCGTCGGCTCGCCCTTGGAGTTCGACAGGTTGCGGATGGCGTAGAAAGCTCGGAAGATGTTCGAGTACCCGTCGATCAGGAAGAGACGGGGACGGGGATCGTGGGGCGGAGGGGAGGTCGTGTCGGTCGTCGCGGCCATGGCCGGGACATTCTATGGGAGAGACATCATGGGAATCCTGTCGTGGCTCGTCTTCGGCCTGATCGCCGGCGCCATCGCCAAGCTCCTCACCCCTGGTAGAGATGCCGGCGGCTGCATCCTCACCATCGTCATCGGCATCGTCGGCGCCCTGCTCGGCGGCTGGATCGCCACCCTGCTCGGCTTCGGCGGCCTCTCCGGCTTCGACCTCCGGAGCCTGGTGATCGCGGTGCTCGGCGCGGTCCTGCTGCTCGTGCTCTGGCGGATGTTGTCGGGGCGGCGATAAAACCTATCCCCCGAACGGCCGGCGCGCCTGCCCCAGCAGGTGCGCCGCCTCGGGGAGGATCAGCGACTCCATCGCCAGCTTCACCGCCTTCGGCGAGCCGGGGAGGAGGAACAGCGCGCGGGTGCCGACCAGGCCGGCGGCGGCGCGGCTGAGCATCGCCGCCGCTCCCACCTGGCCGTAGGAGAGCATCCGGAAGAGCTCGCCGAAACCCTCGACGCGCTGATCGAAGAGGGGCCCCAGGGCATCCAGCGTGACGTCGCGCGGCGAGAAGCCGGTGCCGCCCGTCGTCACCACCACGTCCACCTCGGCGTGCGCCAGCATCCCGCGCACGGCGTCGCGGATGGCGGCCACGTCGTCGCGAACGAGAGTAGAATCCACGAGCCTATGGCCCGCTTCGGCAATCATTTCGCGGATTGCGTTACCACTGGCATCGTCACTGTGGGCCCGGGTATCGCTCACGGTAAGGACGGAGAAGCCGAGAAGGGCCGGCGCCGCCCGGCGGTGCTGCTCTACGCTCGGTCCGGCACTCATGAGGATGAAGGCTAGCACGGGGCACGGGACCGGGAGTGTCCGCTTTTGGGACGGACGCATCCCGGCACCGGACACTTCTCGCCCGTGAAAGAACGCTTAAAATTCTTGGAATCAGTGGCTTACGACGCTTGAAACCTTGGCACGCGGGATGCGTAGTCTCGACCGGAGAAAAGCTATGGGAATGGACATACCTCGGACCGGAGAAGCACAGAAGCGCCGCACGCGGCGCACGATCATGATCGTCATTGGCATCGCCGCGATCTCGCTGGTCACCTTCGGACTGTCGCGCCTCGAGCCGGCGGCGCCGACGGTGCAGAAGGAGACGGTGTGGATCGACACCGTCCAGCGCGGACCGATGCTGCGCAGCGTGCGTGGCCCCGGCACCCTGGTGCCGGAGGACATACGCTGGATCTCGGCGCCGGTGGACGCGCGCATCGAGCGCATCCCCGCGCTCCCCGGCGTGACCGTCGGCCCGGAGACGGTGCTGATGGAGATGAGCGATCCGCAGGCCCAGCAGAACGCCCTGGAGGCGCAGTCGCAGCTGAAGGGCGCGCAGGCCGACTTCGACAACCTGAAGGCCCAGCTCGACAGCCAGGTCCTCAACCAGCAGGCGGCCGTGACCCTGGTGAAATCGCAGAGCGAGCAGGCGAACCTCCAGGCGGAGGCCGACGCGAAGCTGTTCAAGGAAGGCCTGCTGCCGGACATCACGCAGAAGCTGTCGGCCCTCAAGGCCGAGCAGCTCGTCAAGCAGGCGAAGATCGAGGAGGAGCGCTACGAGCAGAACAAGCGCTCGGCCGCGGCTCAGCTCGCCGCCCAGCGCGCCCGGGTCGAGCAGAACGAGGCGCTCTACCAGCTGCGCCAGCATCAGGTGGACTCGCTGACGGTGCGGGCCGGCATCCCCGGCGTGCTCCAGGAGCTGCCGGTGCAGGTCGGCCAGCGGGTGACCGCCGGTACGGTGCTGGCGCGGGTGGCCCGGCCCGAGAAGCTGAAGGCCGAGCTGCACATCCCCGAGGTGCAGGCCAAGGACGTCAAGGTCGGCCTGACGGCGTCGATCGATACCCGCAACGGCCTCGTCAGCGGCCACGTCAGCCGCGTCGCCCCGTCGGTGCAGGACGGCACGGTGATCGTCGACGTCGCCCTCGACGGCAAGCTGCCGGAAGGCGCCCGTCCGGACCTCTCGGTGGATGGCACGATCGAGATCGAGCGCCTGGAGAACGTGCTGTTCGTCGGCCGCCCCAGCTACGGGAATCCGAACACCAAGATCGAGCTGTTCAAGCTGAATCCGGACGGCACCATGGCGACCCGGACCCCCGTCGACCTCGGCCGCATGTCGGTCAACACCGTCGAAATCGTCAAGGGCCTTCAGTCCGGCGACAAGGTGATCCTGTCGGACACCTCGGCGCAGGACGGGTTCAAAGTCATCCGCTTGAAGTCATGAAATAACGCCCTGCGCCGTCCGCCAAGTGACGGACGGCTGAGATTTGGAGGAATTATGACCGCATCATCTGAGTCGCTGATCCAGCTCGACGGGGTCGTCAAGGTCTTCATGACGGACGAGGTCGAGACCCATGCGCTGTCGGGAATCCACATGGAGATCCGCAACGGCGAGTATGTCTCGATCGCCGGCCCCTCCGGCTGCGGCAAGACCACGCTGCTGTCGATCCTGGGGCTGCTCGACACTCCCAGCGACGGCAAGTACCGGCTCAACAGCAAGCAGGTCGCCGACCTTTCATTCTCCGAGCGGGCGCGGATCCGCAACCGGGAGATCGGCTTCATTTTCCAGGCCTTCAACCTGATCGGCGACCTCACGGTCTACGAGAACGTCGAGCTGCCGCTCACCTATCGGGGCATGGCCGCCAAGGAGCGCAAGGAGCGCGTGCAGGAGGCCCTCGAGCGGGTCGGCATGTCGCACCGCATGAAGCACTACCCGTCGCAGCTCTCCGGCGGTCAGCAGCAGCGCGTCGCGGTCGCCCGCGCGGTGGTCGGCAAGCCGTCGATCCTCCTCGCCGACGAGCCCACCGGCAACCTCGACTCCAAGAACAGCGAAACGGTGATGGACCTCCTGGCGGATCTCCACCGGGATGGCGCCACCATCTGCATGGTCACTCACGACCCCCGATTCGCCCGCTACGCCCAGCGCACGATCCATCTCTTCGACGGCCGCGTGGTCGAAGAGGAGACCGGGATCCAGCGCGAGGTCGAGAGCCGCGAGCTCAAGCGGAGCGGATTCGAGGTCGTGTAAAGGAAATAGGTACCCCGCGCGGCGTGCGCGGGTGATGTTCGCGCGCCTTTGAAGGCTGCCGCCCCGATTGCGGCAGCCCTTTTTTTATGCCCGACAGAACTCCGCCAGCCACGCCCAGAACCGTGCGGCGCTCGTCGGTGCCGACCCCGGTATACTAGGTGCACCATGACACTCACAGAGCTGGAAAACGAAGTGCTCCGCTTGGACCCGACATCGCGAGCCCGCCTGGCCGAGCGCTTGCTCGGCAGTCTTGACGCCTTATCGAAAGCCGAAATCGAGGGGCTCTGGCTGGATGAGGCCGAGCGCAGGGAGCGGGAGTGGGACGCTGGCGCGGTCGAAGGAATCCCTGCCGACCAGGTGCTGCGCGAGCTGCGGTCTCGCCAGGGGTGAGCTGGTCCGCCTCCTTCAATCCGCAGGCGCGGTGGGGTCGGGGATAACGATGAACGGCGTCACCCACAAGCCCCGGATCCTGATCGCGGACGACCAGCGCGAGGTGCGCGAGGCGCTACGTCTGATGCTCAAGGCCGAGGGGTTCGAGACCGAGACCTCGGGCTCCCCCGCCGAGATCCTCCAGGCCGTCACCACCCGCGAGTTCGACGCGGTGCTGATGGATCTCAACTACACCCGCGACACCACCTCCGGCCGCGAGGGGCTCGACCTCCTGGCGCGCCTGCGCTCCGTGGACGACGCCCTGCCCGTCGTGGTGATGACCGCCTGGGCGAGCGTCGACGTCGCCGTCGAGGCGATGCGCCGGGGCGCCCGCGACTTCGTCGAGAAGCCGTGGGACAACGCCCGTCTGCTGGCGATCCTGCGCACCCAGATCGACCTCCACCGCGCGCTACGCCGGGGCAAGCGCCTGGAGGCCGAGAACGAGATCCTGCGCGCGGAGCCCGAGGCGATCCTGATCGCCCGCTCTCCCGAGATGCTCCCCGTCCTCGATCTCATCGAGCGGGTCGGCCCCTCGGAAGCGAACGTGCTGATCACCGGTGAGAACGGCACCGGCAAGGGGGTGGTGGCGCGAGCTCTCCACGCCGCCTCCGCCCGTTCCGGCGTGCCGATGGTGACCGTCAACACCGGCGGCCTCTCCGAGGCGCTGTTCGAGAGCGAGCTCTTCGGCCACGTGCGCGGCGCCTTCACCGACGCCAAGACCGACCGCGTCGGCCGCTTCGAGCTGGCCGACGGCGGCACCCTGTTCCTCGACGAGATCGCCAACATCTCGCTCAACCAGCAGGCGAAGCTCCTGCGCGTGCTGGAGACCGGCGAGTTCGAGCGCCTCGGCTCCTCGAAGACCCGCACCGCCGACGTGCGGATCGTCTCCGCCACCAACGCCGATCTGCGCGAGGAGGTCGCGGCCGGCCGCTTCCGCCAGGATCTGCTGTTCCGCCTGAACACGGTCGAGATCCCCATTCCGCCCCTGCGCGAGCGGCGCGACGACATCCTGGCGCTCACCCAGCGCTTCCTCGAAGCCCACGCGCAACGCTACCGCAAGGCCTTCCGGGGGTGCGAGGAGGCCGCCGTCGCCGCCCTGCTCAGCCACCCCTGGCCGGGCAACGTGCGCGAGCTCGACCACGCCGTCGAGCGCGGCGTGCTGATGGGGCGTGGGGACTGGGTGCGCGCGGCCGACCTCGGGCTCCAGCCGGCAACGCCCGCCGCGGCCCCGCCTCGCCTCGAGGACCTGCCGCTCGAGGACGTCGAGCGGGTGCTGATCCAGAAGGCGCTCGCCCGCTACGGCAATGTCAGCCAGACCGCCCAGGCGCTGGGACTCTCGCGCAGCGCCCTCTACCGGCGGCTCGAGAAGCATGGCCTCTGAGCCACAGGGCCGCCGCGTTCCTTTCAGCGGATTGCTGCGCGCCGGCCACCGCCGGGCGCTCGCCTTCGAGGACCGGCTCCTTCTGCTGGCGCTGGCGACGGGCCTGCCGGGAACGACCCTGACGCTGCTCTTTGTCTGGCTCGACCCCCATAGTCTCAAGCTCCGCTGGACGGTGACCCTGTTCGGGCTCTTCTTCTGGGGGTGGCTGGCGATGAACCTCCGCGACCGCGTGGTGCGGCCGCTGCAGACGCTCGCCAACCTCCTCTCCGCCCTGCGCGAGGGGGACTTCTCGCTGCGCGCCCGCCAGCCGCTGGAGACTGACGCGCTGTCGCAGGTGATCCACGAGGTCAACGCCATCGGCGAGGTGCTGCGCGAGCAGCGCCTGGGCGCCGTCGAAGCCGCCGCGCTCCTCCACCGCGTCGTCAACGAAGTGGACGTCGCCGTCTTCGCCTTCGACCATCAGGGACAGCTCCGCCTGGTCAACCGCGCCGGCGAGCGTCTGCTCGACGAATCCAGCGAACGTCTGGTGGGCAAAGCGGCCGAAGATCTCGGGCTCATCGATCTGCTCGATGGCGAGGTCTCGCGCATCCTCGCCCTCACCTTTCCCGGCGGCCCCGGGCGCTGGGAGATCCGGCGCAGCACCTTCCGCGAGCGCGGCCTCCCCCATCGGCTGCTGGTGATCTCGGACCTCTCGCAGACCCTGCGCGAGGAGGAGCGCCTGGCCTGGAAGCGGCTGATCCGCGTGCTCGGCCACGAGCTCAACAACTCCCTCGCCCCTATCCACTCGATGGCCGGAACCCTGGCGAGCCTGCTCAACCGCGAGCCGCCGCCGGACGACTGGAAGGAGGACGTGCAGCAGGGGCTGGAGGTGATCGGCAACCGTTCCGAAGCGCTGATCCGCTTCATGGCGGCCTACGCGCGCCTCGCCCGCCTCCCTCCGCCGCGGCGGGCGCCGTTCGAGCTCGCCAGCCTGATCCGCCGCACCGCCACGCTGGAGACCCGGCTGCCGGTCTACGTCGAGAAGGGTCCGGAGGTGACGATCGAGGCGGACGCGGACCAGATCGAGCAACTCCTGATCAACCTGATCCGCAACGCGGTCGACGC
>DATBAW010000269.1:0-19669 GCA_036271335.1 Thermoanaerobaculia bacterium | reverse complement strand
CCGGATCATGGTGCTCCTCCTTGCAGTCGGTCGCGGCACTCCCGGGGAACCGCGCAAGGGAGAGATTACCGCACTGCGGCAAAGCATGTCAAGCCTTTTTTGACGCGCTGCGGCAAGAGCTTTCCGGCGGACGCTGCCGGCAGTCCACCGCGCCCGCTCCGGGTCCCGTCGATCCCGGAGCTGGTCCGGACGGTCCCAATCCAGGGATCGACGGGACCTGGTGAGGTCCCTCAGGTCCCCGGCCTGGTCCCACCGGGACCGGAACCGGGATCGACGGGACCACGCGAGATCTCGTGAGTCCCTCGTCCGGGACCGACGGGACCGGCTCTGGGACCGGCGGTCCCGGAAGCAGGCGCAGCGGGCCCGGACGTGGGCCCGGCGGCGTCCGAGCCTCGCGCGCCGGCCGGAGCCCTCGGTTCAAAGCCAGGGAGGGGTGGTTCCACCGGCCTCGCCCGAGGCCCGCCCGCCGAAAGCCGAAGCGCTCCCGGCCCGGCAGGTGGCCCAGCCCAGGAGCGCCTGGGCTGGACGAACAAGGACCGACACGGACCCGCAAGGACGGGCGCCCCCCGCCCGGGCCTGAAGACCCGGGCTACGCTGAAACCAAAAAGCCTCCTGAAGGAGGCTCAATTCCTCCGGCCGCCTTTGGAGTCGGCTTCAGCCGGCTTTTCGCTCCCATGTAGCCCGGGCATTGATGCCCGGGCGTCGGAGCCGGAACGAGCCGAACGGAGCCAATACCTCCTCATGCAGGCCGGCCCGCGGACGAAGGCGTTCCGCACCGTGCTCGGCACGCCGGCACCGTAACGAATCCGTCCCTCCCTCGCCTGATATATTGGCGGACGGCTATATTAGGCTTCCGTTCAAACCTCAGGAGACCACCATGCGCCATTCCTTCAACCCGCTCCTCGGCGCCGCCCTCGCGCTCGGCATGCTCCTCTCCCTGGCCGTGCCGGCCGCGGCGCAGCCGTTCACAGGGACGTTCAGCCTCTCGTCCACCGATCCCGGCTACATCGCGATCCCCAACGGCGCGGACCTCAACCCCACCAGCACGATCACCCTCGAGGCCTGGGTGTCGGTCGGGGACACCGGCGGCGGCTGCAAGAGCCTGATCGGCAAGGACTACGTTCATGCCTACTGGGTGGGGATCTGCGGCCGGACGCTGCGCTCCTACCTGCGGGGGTCAGCCTCGTCCTTCGACGGCGGCACCCTCCCGTTGAGCCAGCTGACCCACATCGCCGTCACCTTCGACGGCGCCACCCGCCGCCACTACATCAACGGCGAGCTGATCGCTTCGCGGGCGGAGACCGGCGCCCTCACCACCACCACCTCGGAGCTGCGGATCGGCAGCGACGTCAGCTACAACTTCGTTCCCAGCGCCTCGTTCAGCGAGGTGCGGCTCTGGAACGTGGCCCGCACCCAGGCGCAGATCCGGTCCGCCATCAACGTGCGGCTGACCGCGCCACAGACGGGTCTGGTGGCGGCCTGGGGGTTCGGCGCCGCCGACGACCTCCACAACCACAACGGGACCCTGGTGGGCCATTTCTCCGCGCTCGACCTGCCGGTCACGATCGGCTGCGGCGCGAGCACCAGCACCTCCCTCTGCCTGAACGACCGGTTCTCGGTCACCGCCGTCTTCCGCACGGGCGCGCCGGGAACGGCCGAGACGCAGGCGCAGACCGTGCCCTCCCCCGGTCCGAGCTCCGGCCTCTTCTGGTTCACCGACGCGGACACCTGGCAGCTGCTGGTCAACTCGACCGACGGCTGCGCCACCACCCTCGGCACCTTCGGGATCAACACCGCGACCACCTCCAACCTGTTCTATCGGCTGACGGTCTACGACATCCGGGCGGGCGTGCAGAAGATCTATTTCAACTACCCCGGCCCGCCGGCGCCGGCGGTGCTCGACCCCGCCGCTTTCGCGACCTGTCCGTAGAGCGGGCTCAGCGGCCGGTCTTCGCGGGCGCGCCCTTCACCGACGCCGCCCAGGCCTGGATGTTCCGCTCGAGGAAATCGAGCGGCAGCGCGCCCTGCTTGAGGACCTCGTCGTGGAAGGCGCGGACGTCGAAGGCCGGCCCAAGCTCCTTCTGCGCGGCGGCGCGCAGCCCGGTGATCTTCAGCTCGCCGATCTTGTAGGCCAGGGCCAGGGCGGGCGACGTGATGAAGCGGTCGACCTCGGCGGCGATGGCGCGGTCGTCCTGGGCCGTGGTCTCGCGGCAATAGTCGATCGCCTGCTGCCGCGTCCACCCTTCGGAATGGATGCCAGTGTCGACCACCAGGCGCATCGAGCGCCAGAGCGCGTAGCTGAGCTGGCCGAATTTCGTGTAGGGGTCCTGGTAGAACCCCATCTCGTCCCCCAGGGTCTCGGCGTAGACCCCCCAGCCTTCGACGAAGGCGGTGTAGTCGTGGTAGTTGAGCACCTTGGGGGGCTTCTTGATCTGCTGCGCGATCGAGACCTGGAGGTGATGGCCGGGCGTGCACTCGTGCAGGGCCAGCGCCTCCATCTCCCACCTGGGCCGCGCCTTGAGATCGAAAGTGTTGACGAAGCAGGTGCCGGGCCGGCCGAGGCTCACCGAGCCGGGCTCGTAGTAGGCCGTGGCGCGCGACCGGGCTTCGTTCGCCGGGATGGGGACTACGCGGTAGGCCAGCTTCGGCACGGTGCCGAAGAGGGCGGGGATCTTGAGGTCGGCGCGGCCGGTGATCGCGCGGTAGCCCGCCACCAGATCCTCTTCGTTGGCATAGAAGAAGCGCGGGTCGGTGTGCAGGAAGCGCACGAAGTCGGCGAAGCTCCCCTGGAAGCCAGTGCCGGCGGTAATCCCGCCGATGATCCTGTCCATCTCCGCCCGGATCCGCTTCACCTCGGCGAGGCCGATCTCGTGCACCTGCCGCGGCGTCAGGTCGGTGGTGGTGGCGCCGCGCACGAGGTAGGCGTACCACTCGGCGCCGTTGGGCAGGGCTCCAACGCTGATGCCGTCGCGGGCGTGGGGTATGTAGGCCTCGGTGAGAAAGCCCAGCAGCTTGCGGAAGGCGGGGGCGGCCTGGGTCTGATAGGCGGTCAGGGCGGCCTGGCGGAGCCGCGCCTGATCGTCCTCCGGCACGTCGTCGGAGATCCGCTGGAACCGCGCGAGCAGCGGGCTCTTCGCGGGGTCGTCGGTGAGCAGCGCGCGAACCTGATCGGGCGCCCCCTGGACCAGCGCCTTCGGCGACGTGACGCCGGCGGCGAGCCCTTTCTCCATCAGGGCGATGTTCTGGTCCACCAGCGCCGGCAGGGCGTTCAACCGGGCCAGGAGGTCCTCGTAGTCCTTGAGGGTCGCGGCGGGCGCGGCGGCCAGCGTGCTGGGGACGACCTGCTGGATGCCGTACTCGGTGAGGCTCATCTGCTCGGAGGGAAAGCGGAAGCCTTCGATCTGCCCCTCGAGCCGGCGGCGGAAGAGGTCGGCCTCGACCTGCTCCGGCGGCGTCAGGCGGCCGCGATCGATCGCTTTCAGCGCGGCCAGCTCCTCGTTCGTCACGGCGCGCAGGCGCTCGAGGCCGGCCGGGGAGAGGTCGGACCACCGGTCGTTGTGGCCGGGAAACCCGATATACGTGGCGAACTCGGGGTGCAGGCGCAGCTTGTCGTCCCAGGCGCGGTCGAAGAGCTGGCGGAGCCGTTCGCTCTCGCTGACGGGCGCGGGCGGCGGCGTGGCGGCGAACGCGCTCGCGGCGGCCAGCAGGAACAGGGAGAGCTGGAACGCCAGGGCCCGTGATCTCTTCATCGTCGCCTCCTTTAGCTCTGGCCGTGCACGATCTCGAGGTGCGGCAGCCCCCAGCACTGGTGGCCCATGTCGCGCGCCATCAGGCCGAGCCCCTCGGTCTCGATCTCGCCCCCCGCGTCGCCGGTGATGGGGCTGGGCCAGCGGCCGAAACGGTTCTGCCGGCCGTAGGGGAAGGCCGGGAAGACGAGCCCGTCGCGGTGGAGGTCGGCGCGCACCAGGAGCATGGTGCCGCCCACCGCGTCGAGCCGCACCAGCTCGCCCTCCGCGCGGAGGTCCTCCATGAAGAGGCGGCCGTTGTCGCGCCAGGCGTTGTGATCGAAGGTCTCGCCGCCGGGCGAGCACACGCAGTGCGGCTGGACGATGTCGCGCCCCACCGCCAGCAGCCGTTCCAGGATGTCGCGCGGATAAAAGGTGACGTCGACGTCGATCCAGACCACCCACTCCTCGTCGTCCAGGGCATGGGAGAGGAGATGGTTGCGGCTCTTCGCCAGCACCGTCCGCCGGGGGATCTGGAGGCCGGCCTCCCAGCGATGGATTCCGGGCGGCAGGTGGAAGCCGAAGTCGCGCTTCCAGATCTCCGCCCGGCGGCGTCCCGCGCGGAGCCGCGGCAGGCGCTCCGTCAGCGCCTCCCAGGTGCCGTCCCGGCTGTCCCCCTCCAGCAGGCCGACCGAGATCCGGTGCCGCGGATAGGTGAGATGGTCGAGCAGGTTGCAGTAGCGGTCGAGCGCGCGGACGGCGTCCTTGACCGGAGTCAGGATGAGGATCGTGGGGTCGGAGGTCATCGGGAAGCTCCTTGCTGGAGGACGGAGAGCCGCTCGGCCAGACGGTCGAAGGGGGACCGCGAACAGGCGTCGAAGCGATGAACGAAGCCGGCGCGCAGCGGCCGGCGCTTCCAGGCGAGCAGCCCGTCGTAGGCCTCCTCGTCGGCCGCCAGAGCGGTGAGGTGGGCCGCCAGCTCGGCCGGTCCCGCGAAGTCGCGGACGTCCAGGTAGCAATCCTCGCCGGGGGCGAGATCGGCGACGTTGGGCGCTCCCAGGTAGACCGGAACCGAGCCGGCGGCCAGCGGATCGAAAAACTTCTCGGTGACGTAATCCGTGGCGATCGAGTTCTCGAAGGCGAGCGTGAAGCGGTAGCCGCGGATCACTTCTTGCCGCGTGGCGCGCCCGCGGTCCTCCTCCAAGCGCCGGTTGTTCAGGCAGCGGCCGAAAGAGTCGACGGCGAGGTGGCGCATCAGCTCGCGGGCGTACTCCGTGCGGCCGCTCCGCTCCTCGGCGTTCGAGATGAACAGCACCGCCGGCGACGGCTCGACCTTGCGGGCCGGCGGCGTCGCCAGGGCGGCGGGCAGGCCGGGCTCGAAGTAGGGCACGGGAACGTCCGAATCGAAGCGGTAGGTCATCGTCAGGTCGAAGGCGCGCAGGTATCCGGGATCGGCGAGCGGCGGATAGAGGGCCTCGCTCTCCATCGACCAGGCGACCCAGGCCTGGCCGGCCGGCTTGGGCAGGCGGAGGAGGGCGGGGAGCGTCGGCACGTGGAAGACCACCGCGGCGGCCGCGGGGAGGCGGGAGCGGTCGTGAGTGATCTCACAGCCCTCGTGGGGTCCCGGCGCGGGGCTCCACGGCGGCGGATTCCAGAGCAGCACGAGGGGCATGGCGGGACATATACTACGGCCATGGCGAACGAAGAGAGCGGCGCGATCGATTGGCGGATGCGGCCCCGGCGGGTGGCGGGTGTCGAGCTCAGCGAGGTCACCGACGGCTTCCTGGTCTACGAGCCGGCGCGCGACCGCGTCCACTACCTGAATGCCACGGCGGCCCTCCTGCTCGAGGTCTGCGACGGCACCCTGCCCGCCGCCGACCTGCCGGGCTTCCTCGCCGCCGCCTTCACCCTCGCCGAGCCGCCCCATGACGAGGTGGCCGCCTGCCTGGGCAAGCTCCTGGCCGAGGGGCTCCTCGAACCGGGTGAGGATGTGGTAGCGTAAGGCGACGTTTTTGACGTTTCCTACGATCCCCTAAGAGGAGGGCGAGCGCATGGCATCCGAAAAGCCGGCAACGAGCGATCCGAACCAGGTTCTCGGTCGCTTCGATTCCGATCGGCGTCAGTTCCTGAAGAAGCTCATGCTCAGCGCCTACGTGGCGCCGTTCGTGGCCTCGTTCGCCATGAAGGGGCTGGGGCTGGGCGAGGCGGCGGCACAGTCGAACATGTGCTTCTCGTCGAACGCGACGATCCCCAACACCTCCGCCGACCTGCTGATCACCTCCAGCGGCATGCCCAACCCGGTGGTCGCCGGAACCAACATCACCTACACCCTGCGGGTCGAGAACTGCGGGCCCGCCATCGCGACCAACGTCAGCGTCAGCGATCCCACCCCCGCCGGCACCGTGTTCGTCTCGGCGAGCCAGACCAACGGTCCGGCCTTCACCCTGAGCCCCCCCGCCGTGGGCAGCACCGGCACCTTCACGGCAACGGCCGCCAGCATGAACGTCGGCGACGTCGCGATCTTCCAACTCGTCGTCCACGTCAACTGACGGGAGAGCATGACCATGAGCCTGAAAAAGTACGCTCTCGCCATCCTGCTCCTCCTGTTGCCGGCGGTCGCCCTCGCCGGCGGCCCCACGATCACCAACACCGCCACGGTCACGGCCACCAACGGGTTCACCGGGACCGGCGACAACACGACCACGGTGACCACCGTCGTACTGCCAGCGCCCGCGCCGGCCGTGCCCACGCTCACCTCCACCGGTCTGGCCGGGCTCGTCCTGCTGCTCGCCGGCTTCGGAGTCGTGGTGATGCGGCGCCGGATCCGCGCCTCGGCCTAGAAGCGGCTGGCGGCCGACGTTTGAGCGGGATCGTCCTCTCGGCCGCCCTGATCGTCCGCGACGAGGAGCGGTTCCTCGAAGGCTGTCTGCGCTCGATCGCCGGCCTCGTCGACGAGGTCGTGGTGGTCGACACCGGATCGGTCGACCGCACCCCCGAGATCGCCCGCGGTCTCGGGGCCCGCCTCGGCGGCTTCCCCTGGAACGGCGACTTCGCCGCCGCCCGCAACCACGCCCTCGACCTCGCCCGCGGCTCCTGGATCCTCTACATCGACGCCGACGAGCGGGTGACCGCCGGGACGCGCGCGGACCTCGATCCGCTTTTGGACGATCCCCGCCTCGCCGCTTTGACCGTGCGGTTCCGGCCGGTCACCGGCTTCACCCGCTACCGCGAATACCGCCTCTTCCGCAACCGGCCGGACCTCCGTTTCGCCGGGGTGATCCACGAGACCCACGTCCCCGCGCTGTTCGACCTCTGCGCCCGCGAGTCGATGGGGATCGCCGACAGCCGGGTGACGATCGACCACCTCGGCTACGACGGCGACATCTCCCACAAGCACGGCCGGAACCTGCCGCTGCTGCGCGCGCGGCTGGCGACCGACCCCAACCACGTCTACAGCTGGGGGCACCTCGGCGTCACGCTTCAGGGGATGGGGGACGAGGCGGGCGCGGAGGCGGCGTGGCGGCAGGGGGTGCAGGTGGTGCGGGCGAAGCGGGCGCGGTCGATCGCCGACAGCGCTCCCTACGTCGACCTCGCCCACTGCCTGATCCGCCGCGGCGACGACGCGACCGGGCTCCTCGACGAGGGGCTCTATTTCTTCCCCGACAACTTCACCCTGCAGTGGCTCCGCGCCCGTCTGCTGGTCGACGCCGAGCGGTTCGCCGAAGCGCTCCCCCTCCTCGAACGGCTGGTGGCCACCGATCCCGAGATCGCGGGCGGCGGCGTGCTCGCCCACGACGAGCGGATCTTCGGCCTTTTCGCCTGCGAGGCCCTGGGGCTCTGCTGCTTCCGGCTCGGCCGCTACGCCGAGAGCGCGCGCTGGTACGGCCGCGCCGAGGAGCTCTCTCCCGAGCCGCTGGAGAACCGCACCAAACGGCTGCTGGCGGCGAGCCGGGCCGGTTCGTGAGACCGGACGGCGCCCGGCCCACCGCCCTCCTCGTCTCGCCGATCCCCCCGGCCGCCGGCGGCAACGGCCTCGCCATGCGGGCCGGGGCCTTCCTCGACGCCCTGGCCGCCGATCACGACGTCACCCTGCTCCTCGTGCCCGTCGCCGGCGGCGGCGGCGAGCCCTCCGACTTCGCGCGCCACCGCGTCCGCCACTTCGGCATCCTCCCTCTGGGGGATGGCATCCTCGATCCGCTCTATTCGCTCGGCGCGCGCCTGCTCGATCCGGCCGAGCATCTGGCCGCCCTCCGCGCCTATCCCCGTCCCGCTCCCTGCCGCTGGGCCACCACCCCGGCGCTCGACGCGGCGGTCACGGCGGCCGGTGGAGCGAGCTTCGATACCGTGGTGGTGCTGCGCAGCTACCTCGCGCCCTACGCGGCGCCCTTCCTCTCCGAGCCGGCCCGGCGCCTGCTCGACCTCGACGACGACGAGCGGCTCACGCTGGATCGTCTGAGCCAGCTCCATGCACGGCACGGCCAACCGAAGCAGGCGCTCCTCGCCGCCGCGGAGGCCGCCAAGTACGCCGTTCACGAGCGCGCGTGGCTCCCCCGCTTCGATCTCCTGCTGGCGGCCTCCGAGGTGCACGAGGCGGCGGTCCGCGAGCGCCATCCGGGGCTCGCGGTGAGCGTCGTGCCCAACACGGTCGAGGTGCCGGAGACGGTCCGGCGAGATCCCCGCTCCCCCGCGCTTCGCCTCCTGTTCGTGGGCAATCTCGGCTACGAGCCGAACGTCGACGCCGCGCTCTGGATCGCGGGCGAGCTGGTGCCGCGCCTGCGCCGGGATGGATCGATCGTCGAGCTGTGCGTCGCCGGCTCCCATCCCGTCCCAGAGGTGGCGGCGCTGGCAGGGCCCGGGATCGAAATCCACGCCGATCCCGTCGACCTCGCGCCGCACTACGCCTGGGCGGACCTGGCGCTGGCGCCGATCCGGGCCGGCGGCGGCACGCGGATCAAGATCCTGGAAGCCTTCGCCGCCCGCGTGCCGGTGGTGGCGACCTCCATCGGCGCCGAAGGCCTCGCGGTCGACGACGGCGAGCACCTGCTGCTGGCCGACGATGGTCATGATTTCGCGACCGCCTGCCGGCGGCTCAAGGAAGATCCACGGCTGGGGGAACGGCTGGCCGCGAACGCTCTCGACCGGGTCCGCGAGCGCTATTCCCGAGCGGAGGGAAAAACGATCATCCAGAAATTGCTGAGTCGTTCGACATAAATCCGCGGCCCGAAGCGAGGGACGAGGGGGCGACAGGATTTCAGAAAGAATTTTCTTGTGCTTGCAGTCCTTGAAATTCTTTTCATCCCCCGAGCCTTCCGTCCCTGCCTGGCCGCACTCTATGAAGATCTTTTGATCGTCGTCCTTTTGGCGGGAGCATTCTCGGCGCGGGTTTCCGCCACTTTTTTCGCCGCGGCGGAGCGCTCCTCGGCGCTCTTCGTCCGCGCGGCCCGCCGCGCCGCCGCGGAGCGCTCGGCGACGGTGCGCTGCGCCGCCGCCGTCTTCGCCTGCCGGGAGAGCGCTTCCGGCGACGCCGCGGAATGCCCTTCCTTCTTCAGCGCTTCGCTCGTCGCCCTGGAACGCACGCGCGAAACGCTCTTCTTCGCTCCGCTGGCTCCCGCTTCGTTGTCGGCCTGAGCCTTGTGGCGCGTCTCTTCCGAAGCCGTCCCCTTCTTGGGAGCCGGGAGCTTCACCCCGGCGCGGCGAGCTTTCGAAAGCCCGATCGCGATCGCCTGCTTGCTCGATCGCGCTCCGTGCTTTCCTTCCTTGACGTGCTCGATCTCTTCGTGAACGAACTCGCCGGCCTGAGTGCTCGCAGCTTTCCCTTCACTCTTGTCCTTCTTTGCTCTTTCGATCGTCTTCTTCTCGGGCATGAGGGGCGGTCTCCTGGCGCGAGGCGCCTTGATCTTTGGGTATCCAACCGCGATGCAAGCTTTAGACCAGATCTTCGTCACCGAAGGATCTGAGCTTGTATAGGCCGTACAGTACCACCCGCATGTTTGTTCGCCGCGCCCTGCGGAAAAAACGTTTTATAAGCGACGGCTAAGGAATTGAGAATCGAAGGAAGGTTCGACAAAAGCAGAGAGCCCCGCGTTGACAAATTACGTCCGACCCACCACCAGCCGTTGCCCAAGGATCGTCAAGAAGACTCTGCCTCTTGCATGATGCGGGCATATGCCCTATATTGGGCTCGGGAGCCGCAACGGATGCCTGAAGAACCGATCCCGACCGCCGAGCCCAGCCCCTGTTACGCCACCGCGATGCGGAAAGCGTCCCGGCGGCTGACGCAGCTCTACGACGACGCGCTCCTCCCCTGCGGTCTGCGGTCCACGCAGCTCGCCATCCTCTCCGAGCTCGAGCGGCGGTCGCAGGCGCCGCCAACGGTCCAGGAGCTGGCCGATTCCCTGGTGATGGACCGCTCGGCGCTCGGGCACAACCTGAGGCCGCTGGAGCGCGACGGCTTTCTCGCCCTGCAAGAGAGCCCGGCGGACCGCCGGCGGCGCCTCATCGTGATGACGCCGCAGGGCAAGGCGAAGCACGACGAGGCCCGGCGGCTCTGGCGGACGGCGCAGGACCGCTTCCACGAAATCTTCGGCACGACCGACGCGGCGTCCCTGCGCGCCACCCTGCTCGACATCGCCTACGACGAGCGGCTGGCGACGCTGAGAGCGCCGTTGAGAGATTGACGCGGCGCAATCGCGCTGTTTTTTTGGACCTGTTCCGGGCATATGCCCACAAGAGGAGTCAGCATGGACTCTCCGGCCCGTCAACGCAGCATCCTTCTGATCGCATCGCTGGTGTCCTCGCTGGTGATGCTCGATTCCAACGTGGTGGCCGTCGCGCTGCCGACGATCGCCACCTCGCTCGGCGCCGATTTCGCCGACATGCAATGGGTGATCACCGCCTACGTCCTTCCCTTCGCGGCGCTGCTGCTGGCCGCCGGCTCGTTCGGAGACAAGGTCGGCCGCCGCAAGGCCGCGCTGCTGGGGCAGGCGATCTTCGCCGCCGCTTCTCTTTCCTGCGGCGTCGCCACCACGCCGCTGATGCTCAACCTCTCGCGCGCCCTTCAGGGCGTGGGGGCGAGCCTGCTACTGACGGCCGCCCTGGCGATCATCAATCACAGCTTCCAGGGCGCCGCGCGGGCGCGGGCCTACGCGTTCTGGGGGGCCTGCCTGGGGATCGCGATCACCTGCGGGCCGATCGTCGGCGGCCTGATCTCCAGCCTGTTCGGCTGGCACTGGGCGTTCCTGATCAATCTGCCGATCTGCGCCGCGCTGATCGTGGGCACGTTCAAAGTGATCCCCGAGTCGCGCGACCCCGAAGCGAAACGCCTCGACTACGCCGGCGTCGCCACCTTCAGCAGCGGCCTGTTCCTGCTGACCTGGGCGGTGATCGACGGCAACGCCCTGGGCTGGACGGCGCCGGCGGTGCTGCTGCGGGCGGCCGGCGGCGCGGCGCTGCTCGCGGCCTTCGTGGCGGTCGAGCGGGCGCAGGCGCGGCCGATGGTCGATTTCAGCCTGCTGCGGACCGGGGACTTCCTCGGCAGCACGTTCTCGATGATCGGCTACGCGGGCGGCGCGCAGGTGATGATCTTCTATCTGCCGCTCTTCCTCCAGAACGCCTTCGGCTTCGCGCCGGCCCGGGCGGGCGTCGCCATGCTCCCCTTCGCGCTGCCGATGTTTCTGGTCCCACGGGCTGGCGCCCGGCTGGCCTCGCGCCTGTCGTCCCGCTCGATCCTCTGTCTGGGGCTCGGGACCACGGCGGCGGCGAATCTCTTGATGGCGTTCCTCGCCGGCGGCCGCGTCTCCTACCTGCCGTTCGCGGTGGCCATGGCGCTGGCCGGCTCGGGCGCCGGGCTGCTGAACGGCGAGACGGCCAAGGCGATGCAGAGCGCCCTGCCGCCGCAGCGGGCCGGCATGGCTTCGGGGATCAGCGGCACGGTGCGCTTCAGCGCCCTCTTGTTCGGCGTGGCCGGGTTGGGAGCGGTGCTGCTCGCGGCGACCGGCCGCGGGTTCGCCGCCGCCGCGTCCCGCTGGGGTCTCGACACCTCGGCCGCGCTGGGCCTCGCCCGTCGCTTCGCGGCCGGCGACGTCAGCGGCGTCGCGCGCATCCTCCCCGCCGTGCTCCGGGACGCCGGCGGCACCGCCTTGCGGCAGGCGTTCGAGAGCGGCTTCGCGGTCGCCGCCTCGACCGCCGCCGGCGTGGCCCTCGCGACCCTGGCGCTGACCTGGCTGCTGATGCCGGCCGAGGAACGGGCCCTGGGCTCGGAGCCGATCCTGGCGGTCCCCGGCGAGTGACCCTTTAAAGGGCGGCGGAGCGCCGATCCGCGAACGGCGTGAACGCGGATCGGAGCTCCCGTGCGTCTCAGCAGTCGGAGCAGAAGCTCTTCGGTCCGGAGTGGCAGCGGTACGAAGCGCTCCCTCCGGCCGCTTCCTGGAGCTCGCGCTCCTCGAGACTCTGGAGCGTCTCGCGGTTGAGGTGGAGCTTGAGCTTGGAGCCACTCTTCGTCTTCGGCGCCATCATCTTCTTCATCGCGCGGTCCTCCTGAAGGCAGGGTTGCTTGCGGTGAGTGGCCCCCGGCACGTCCGAAGGCCCCCAAGAAGAAGTGCCGGCCGCCGGAGTAACCGCGACGATCTCCCCGGTCTTTCGCCGCGAGACTCCGCGCTACCCCACCTGTTCCGTCGGCCGCACCAGGATCTCGTTGACCGCCATGTGGCGCGGGCGGGTCACGATGAAGGTGATGGCGCCGGCGATGTCCTCGGCTTCGAGCCGCTCCATGTTCCCGAAGCGCTGGAGCATCTGTGGGAGGATCTCGGGGCGCAAGTGGTTGGTCAGCTCGGTGGCTACCGCGCCGGGCTCGACCAGCGAGACGCGGACGTGACGGCCGGTGACCTCCTGGCGGAGCGACTCGCTGAAGGCGCCGACGCCGTGCTTGGTGAGGTTGTAGACCCCCGAGCCCTCGCGCGCCACCCGTCCGGCCACCGAGCTGATGTTGACCAGGTCCGCCACGCGGCGCGGTTCCTCCTGGGCCGACTTCAGCAGGTGCGGGAGGGCGGCGTGAGCGGTGTAGAGCAGGCCGAGCAGGTTGAGGTGCACCATCCGCTCCCACTCCTCCACCGGCGCGTCCACGATCGGGCCGAGGAGCATCACGCCGGCGTTGTTGATCACGGTGTCGAGCCGTCCCCATTCCTCCACGGTCCGCGCCACGGCGTCCTCCGCCTGCCGCCGCTCGGTGACGTCGGCCTCGATGGCGACGGCGCGCCCACCCTTGCCCGTGATCTCCGCGGCGAGCTGATCCAGCCGGTCCTTGCGCCGCGCCACCAAAGCGACCGCGGCGCCGAGCTCGGCGAGCGCGCGTCCGGTGGCCTCGCCGATGCCGCTGCTGGCGCCGGTCACGAGCGCCACGGTTCCTTCCAGAGATTTCGTCATGGTGGTCCTCCACTTGATGGGTCGCGGTTTCTGACCCATGGTCCGCGGTTGGACCTGTGAGTCGGCTGACTGGACTCATGCTTCACGATACGTACCAACGGGTCAAGCCGATGACGGACAGAGGCTCGGCGGAGTAGGCTAAGCTCTTCGAATCGCCGGTCCTTGACCCACGGGTCGAGGTCCCGGACCCACGGGTCGAAGTCCTGGACCCACGGGTCGAGACCCTGGACCTACGGGTCGAGATCCTGGCCCCACGGGTCGAGATCCCGGACCCACGGGTCGAGGTCCTGGACCCACGGATCGTGATCCCGGACCCACGGGGTCAGGAAGCTTGCAACCTCTCACCGAGGATCGCCCGCGCCTCTTCCATCATCTCCGCGACGATGCGCGCCGCGGGCTTGATGTCGCGGATGTTCTTGACGCCCTTCCCGGCCGGCATGCCCATGGCGTCGAAGTCGCCCGTGGTGTCCGGCGTCGGCGGCAGGGCGCTGAAGGTGGGCATGGGGACGCCCCGAGTCTCGAACGAGGTCCCCGGGAAGAGCACCGTGGTGCCGATCGTCGCGCCGGTCGGGGGCAGGGCGCAGATCTCGTTCTCCTCGCCGATCGCGGCGTCCACGGCCGGATTGCGCAGCACGCGGTAGGGCTGGCAGGGGACCTCCGGGCCGAAGAGCGTCGTGACCACCGTGTCGTGGCGTCCGGCCTCGGTGATGCGGCGCTTGTACTCCGGGTGCGCGTAGGCTTCGGTGGAGGCGACGAGGCGCGTTCCCACCCAGACGCCGTCCGCCCCGTGCGCCAGCGCGGCCACCACGTCGGCGCCGTTGGCGATGCCGCCGGCGGCGAGCAGCAGCACGTGCTCCCCCACCGCATGGCGGACCTCGCGGAGGAGGTCATGGAGCGGCGTCGTGCTCCGATTGTGCCCGCCGGCCGCCTTGCCCTGCACCACCAGCCCGTCCGCGCCGGCGGCGAGCGCGGCCTGCGCCTCCTCGACCGAGGGGACCTGCACCCAGATGGCGGTGCCCGCCGCCTTGAGCGTCGCCGCCCAGGCGGCGGTAGGAGGGCCGAAGTGGAAGACGGCCAGGGGGACCTTGGCCGCGGCGGCGATGTTGATATGGTCGTCGACGGTGATCGGTCCCAGCGTCGGCGAGGTGGCGAGGAAGAAGTCCACGCCGAACGGCTTGCGGGTGAGCGCGCGGATCTGCGTCAGGCGCTCGGCGAACACCGGCGGCGGCTCCGGCGCCACGCCGAGCACTCCCAGGCCGCCCGCCTCCGAGACCGCCGCCACCAGCTCCGGCAGCGCCACGAAGCCCATGCCGGCGCCCACGAAGGCATGCTTCAGGCCGAAGCGCCGGGTCAGCTTCGTCGGCAGATCCGCCGGCACGGCCGGCGCGGCCGGACCGTCCTTGCGCGCCAGGCCGGGCAGCGAGCCCAGCGCCAGCCCGACGCCTCCAACCCCGGCGACCTGCAGCAGGCGGCGGCGCGTTACCGTTTCCAGGCTCGAACCGGTCTTCTGGATGCCCATCCGAGATTCTCCTTTCCTGTCGAAGCCCCGAGGGGCTGATCCAGGGGGAGGAACGGCGCGGAGGGGCGAAACCCCTCACTGCTTCGCCGTGGCGGCGCGAGGAAGGAGCGGCCTTCGGAAGCGATAGAATCCCGGCCGAGAGGTCCTATGTCGGGAGGTCAGAGGCCATGCGAAGAGACGTGAAACGGAGAGTCGTAAAAATCCTGTTCGCCGGGCTGGCGGCGAGCGCCCTGAGACTGTCCGCCCTGGAAGGGCCGGCCGCCGCGCCGGCGCCGGCCGAGCCGCCCAAGGTCCGCGTCGAGTCAGGGCTGCTGGCCGGCGTCGAGGAGGGCGGGGCGCGGGTGTTCCGGGGGATCCCCTATGCCGCGCCGCCGGTCGGTCCCCTGCGCTGGAAGGCCCCGCAGCCGCCGGCCGCGTGGAGCGGTGAACGGAAGGCCACGGCGGCCGGCCCCATCTGCACGCAGCCGGTCGAAAACGGGGAACCGGTCAGCGAGGACTGCCTGACCCTGCAGGTGTTCGCGCCCAAGGCGGCGGGCAAGGCGCCGGTCATGGTGTGGGTGCACGGCGGTGCCAACGTCTTCGGCGCCGGCTCGAAGCCGGCCTATGACGGCTCGGCCTTCGCCCGCGACGGCGTGATCCTGGTGGCCTTCAACTATCGGCTCGGGCCCCTGGGATTCTTCGCCCATCCCGCGCTGACCCACGCCGCCAGACCGGACGAGCCGCTGGCGAGCTACGGTGTGATGGACCAGATCGCGGCGCTCCAGTGGGTCCGGAGCAACATCGCGGCCTTCGGCGGCGATCCGGAGAACGTCACCCTCTTCGGCGAATCGGCCGGCGGGCTGGACACCCTCGTCCTGCTCTCGGCGCCGTCGGCCCACGGCCTGTTCAAACGGGCGATCGTGGAGTCTCCCGGACGCAACTGGGAGCCCCTGCCGACGCTCGCCGCCGCCGAGACGATAGGCGCTCAGGTGGCCGCTCACGCCGGTCTGACCGCCGGGGCCACCGCCGAGCAGCTGCGCGCCCTCCCCGCCGCCAAGCTCTTCGCCGACCCCGACGCCGAGTTCGGGCCGGTGGCGGACGGCCGCCTGCTCCCCGAGAGCCCGGCCCAGGCCTTCCTCCGCGGCCACGCCCTCGACGTCCCGCTGATCATCGGCTCCAACAGCTACGAGGCTTCGCTCCGTCCGGCCGCGACGATGAAGCTCGCCGACCTCCCCGCCGATCTGAAGACGGTCTACGCCAGCGAGGCCACGACCGAATCGGCGCTCGGCGTCACCCTGTTCAACGACCGCTTCTTCAACGCGCCGGTCCGCTGGTTCGCCCGCCGGGCCGCAGCGGGCGCGCCGGCCTGGCTCTATCACTTCTCCTACGTCCGGCCGAGCCAGCGGTCCAAGGACCCGGGCGCTCCCCACGCCTCGGAGATCCCGTACGTCTTCGACAGCTGGGACAAGCTCTCGAGCCTGTCGCGGTTGCTCCCCGCCGAGACCCGGGCGGTGACGGCCACGCTGCACTCCTGCTGGGTCACTTTCGCCAAGACCGGGGTCCCCACCTGCCAGGGCGCTCCAGCCTGGGCCCCCTATTCGCCGGAGCGCGACGAGCTGATGGAATTCGGCCCCACGGCCACGGTACGCCAGCACTTCCGCCAGCCGCAGCTGGATGCCCAGGATCGCGTCGCGGCGAAGTTCCTGCCTTCGGCTGAACATTGACTCCAAGGAGCTACGCGCCATGCCCTGCGACGGTGGTGGAAGAGGACACGTTGAAGGCGCGCGCAGCGCGCCCTACGCCAACGGTCTCCCTCTTCTCCCGGTGACGGGAGGGCGGGAGGGGACGGGAGAAGAGGGCCGGGGTGATGAGGGGCCAACGCCACAGCCAAGGTGAACCTGACAAAGTAGAGTCGATCGACGGCGGCTAATCGACCGCGGCTGATCCACGGCGGCTAATCGACCGCGATCATGACGCTGGAGGCCTTGATGATGGCATGGACTTCCTTGCCCTCCTCGAGGCCCAGGCTCTCGGCGCTGCTCTTGGTGATGATGGAGACGACCTCCTCGCCGCCGGACAGCTCGACGACCACCTCCGTGTTCACGGCTCCCTCCGTGAGCTTCTTGACCCGACCCTTCAAGACGTTGCGCGCGCTGATCTTCATGTCTGTTCCTCCTCCTAGGTTGCCCAGCTTGTCCGGTTTCCCGCCGGGAGGGAATCATGGCACGCCTCCTGCTCATTTTTTGCTTACCGGCGATAGGATGGAGCCGGGTGGCTTCGGCCGTCGGAAGAACTGAACCCAACGAAGGAGAGAGCGATGGCTAAGAGTGGGAAAAAGAACGCGAACGCGTTGCAGAAGGTCGACGTGCCGGACCGTGCCCGGCCGCTGGTGGGACAGAAGGCGCACGAGATCCAGCCGTTCGGCACGATCGTGAAGCTGCCGATCGCGCTCAGCGAGACGGCCTGCCGCCAGAGCGTGGAGAACCTGAACCAGGTGCTCGCCGACACGATCACGCTGCGGGACCTTTACAAGAAGCATCACTGGCAGGTCGCCGGCCACACCTTCTACCAGCTCCACCTGCTGTTCGACAAGCATTACGAGGAGCAGAACGAGCTGGTCGACGAGATCGCCGAGCGCATCCAGCTGCTCGGCGGGGTCAGCCTGGCGATGGCCGCCGACGTGGCCGAAACCACGATCATCCCGCGTCCGCCGCGGGGGCGCGAGGAGGTGCCGGTGCAGATCTCGCGGCTCCTGCATGCCCACGAGATCCTGCTCAAGGAAGCGCACACCATGGCCGGCCAAGCCGACGACTCCGGCGACGACGGCACCAACGATCTGCTGGTGAGCGACGTGATCCGCACCAACGAGCTGCAGGTGTGGTTCATCTCCCAGCACCTGGTGGACGTGCCGGTCGTGAAGGCCGACTGAAGCTTCTTTCTACGACGACCGGCTGACGTACCGCTCCCAGACGGCGAGGCGCTCTTCGAGCTGGCGGCCCAGGGCTTCCAGTGAGGCGAGGTCGGTGGGCTCCCGCGGCAGCAGCGGGAGGTCCACCAGCGGCTGCTCGCGGGAGAGGAGCTTGGCGAGCTCGATCAGACCGCGGTGGTCGCGCTCGCCGGACCAGGTGAGGAGCTCCCAGCCGGTCGGCGCCTGCGGATCGTGCGAGGAGGGGATCTCGCCCTCCACCAGGAAATTGGGATGAACCCGGTTCACCACGATGGGGCCGAGGTTGTAGCCGGCCTCGTCGAGGTGGCGGGCGAAGAAGAGGGCGTCCGGAATCCGCTCCTCGCCGGGGCCGGTGACCAGCATGAAGAGCGTCCGCTTCGAGCGCAGCAGCGCCTCGACCTCGACGGCGCGGGCGCGGAACCCTTCGTAGAGCGGCCCGAAGGCCTGGAAGAACTCGGCCATGTCGCGCAGCAGGTCCATGCCGACCACGTCGTCGAGGAAGCGCTCGGCGCGGCGGCCGAGGATCCCCCATTTGGACGCGGCCCGCAGGCGCCCCTCGTCGTCGAACCAGGGCTTGAGCGCCACCCGCAGGGCGCCGCTGTCGAGGAAGCCGACGATCCGCTTCGGCGCCTCCAGGAAGTCGAGCGCCTGGCGGGTCGGCGGCGTGTCGAGCACCACCTGGGCATAGCGCCCGTCGCCGGCGACCTCGAACAGGCGCTCGACGGCCATGTATTCGAGGATGCCGCCGAGGGTGCCCGAGAGGTGCTGGTAGAAGCGGTTGCCGAGCACGCGGCGGCGCGACTCCTCGTCCGGCGCGTAGCGCTCGATCAGCCGGTCGAAGGTCAGGCGGGCGTCGAGCAGGCTGGCGTGGAGCGATCCCGGCGCGTCGAGCGCCACCGGCACCTCGCGGAGCCGCGCCTCCTCCCCCACCCCCAGCGCCTGCTTGAGGCGGAGCGAGGGGTCGAAGGTCATCACCAGCGTGTCCCTCCCCTCGCGCGCCGAGACGACGCCGAGCGCGGCGGCGAGCGTGGTCTTGCCGACGCCGCCGGAGCCGACGACGATGATCAGGGGGTGCTTGCCGGAGATCAGATCCATGGTCTTCCTTACAGAGCGCCGGCCGCGGAGGCGAGGCAGCGGCCGAGAACGTCGAGCAGGGCCGGCCCGCGGTCGAGCGGCAGTTGCGGCAGCTCGACCCGGGGGCCCTGCCAGGATTCCTTCAGACGGCCGAGCTCGCGCTCGTTGAGCTGCCGCCGCCGGCGCCAGAGGGCGATCAGCTCGTTGTCCTTCGCCGGCGGATCGGACGGCGGCGGCAGCGGCGGATAGAGGCCGTTGACCACCAGCAGCTCGGGATCGCGGCTTACGCGCCCCTGGAGCGATGCCCGCAGCTCCAGCGCCTCCTCCACCGGCATCTCTTCCGCCTGGGTGACCACCACGACGCCGCAGCGCGCGGGCTCGGCGATCAGCGTCGCCAGATCGGAGGCCATGCGCGCGAAGGGGCCGTTGGTGATCACCTCCGCCACCAGGGCCGGCGCGGCGAGCAGGGTGACGCCGTGGCCGGTGGCCGGCGCATCGATGATGACGGTGTCGATCTGCGGCGTGCCGGGCTCGCCGAGGCCATTGAGCAGGCGGTAGGCGTGGCCGAGGATGGCGATCTCTTTCAGGCCCGGCGCGCCGGTGGCGAACTGCTGGTAGATCGGGCTGTCGAGGACGCGGCGGGTGAGGAGCTCCAGCTTGAGCTGGTCGCGCACCACCTGATCCAGCACCTGCCGGGGCTTGAGGTTCTGCACCCAGAGACGCGGCCCGGCGGCCACGATGTCGCCGCCGGACGGCGGCGTCCCCATCATCTGGTGGAGGTTCTCGCGCGGATCGACCTCGACGACCAGCGTCCGGCGTCCGGCCGCGGCAAAGGCACGCCCGAGCGTCGCGGAGACCACGGTCTTGCCGACGCCCCCCTTGCCGGTGACCACCACGAGCTGGCGTCGCGAAAGCTGTTCGATCGGATTCGCGATTGGATTCATAAAGACCCACCATCCAGAATCTCCAACGGCGATTGCCGCAGAGCGGCATAACTATACCCGA
>DATBAW010000268.1:0-4723 GCA_036271335.1 Thermoanaerobaculia bacterium | reverse complement strand
ACGCGGCAGAGCCGGAGGATCAGCAGGAGGAGCAGCGCCACCACCACCCCGGCGAGCAGCCCGACCACCCAGCCGTTGTTCTTGCCGAAGAGGACGGTCTCGTACCCCTCCTCGGCCGCGGCGAAGGAGGGCTTGTAGGTCTTGGGGTCGCGCTTGAGGAAGTCGAAAACGCCATGCCGCCCCGGGTTCAGGCCGGTCGAGAAGGTCGACCACGAGACCGGGGTCTGCGACGGGATGGTCGGCCGTAGCGGCGCGAAGCTCCCCTGTGCCCGCAACTTCGCGAGGTTCGGCAGCTTCCCCTCGTCCATCCACTTCTGGGTGAGCTTGGCGTCGGCGCCGTCGAAGCCGAGGATGATCAGCTTCTTGGGGGGCTGCGCGGCGAGCGGCGACGCGGCCAGCACCAGGAGGGCGGAGAGGACGAGGAGCAGGGAGCGAATCTTCGAGGTCATAGGATTCCCGGGATCAAGGGTTCAAGGGCAGGGGGATTCTAGCAAACCGCGTCCCGCAACTTCGGGCGCGCGCCGGCGTACCGTATAAAGGACGATGACCATGAAGCGAAATCCCCTCCTCCCCCCGCTGCTCGCTCTGCTGGTGGGCGCCACGGTCCTCGCCGGCGGGATCGTCCTCGCCCGCGCCTGGCTCCCCGAATGGCACTCCAGTGACATCCCCCCGCAGCGGTTCTTCGCCGACCGCTACCGGGACCTGGCGGAGAGGGCCGGCGCGCGCCTGGACCCGGGCGAGCCCCGGGTCTCCTTCGCCCAGGTGGAGAAGAGCTCGGCTCCCAAGCCCTGGCTCCTCGACGGCCTCGGCCCGGACGCCGCGGCCGAGCTCGGCGCTGGACGGATCATCCGGGTGCAGCAGCGGGCAACGCTGGCGGGGAGCGGCGGCACGACACCGCTCGCCATCGACTTCCTCCCGTCGGGCGTTGCCTGGGGCATCGCCTGGGGGAGCGCCGGCGAGGCGGTCCAGGCCGCGATGCGCCAGGGCAGGAAGGCCGACTTTTCGACGCAGCACGACGAGCTGATCCAACTCCTCCTCCGTCCCGGCGAACGCCTCGCGAGATTTCCGAAGGAAGCCCCGCCGCGGAGCCAGACCCGGACGATCAGGGTCGGCGGCGACGCTCCCGAAGCCATCGTGGCCAAGGAGCCGATCCTCGGCAGCCGGCCGCAGCAGCGCATGCTGATCATCGAGCCGCACGGGGAGGTCGCCGTCGCCGTCCGCCAGATCGATGCCGACCACTGGCCAGGGAAGGCGAGCAGCGACCTTGCGGACGCCCTCGTCGAGGGAGTGCCCTTTCTGGTCAGGCTCCTCACCGTCCTGATCCTCTTCCTGGTGCTGCTGGGAAAGCGGCGCATCGACTTCGTCAGCAGCGCCTGGCTCGGCGCGTTCCTGGCGGTGACCTCGATGGTCCCCGCGCTGGTGAACGACCCCGGGCTGACCGGGGTGCTCAGCGCCATCGGCGCCTTCTTCGTCGCCGCCTGGACGTTCGTCCTCTGGTCGGCCGGCGAATCGTTCCTCCGCCCGATCCACCCCCGGCTGGTCGCGGACCTCGACGCGCTGCGCTCCGGCCAGCTCGGCCCCCGGGGCGGCCTGGCGCTCGTCTATGGCGTGGCCTGCGGCGCGGGCCTGGCCGGGCTCCGGCTCGCCGCTCTCGCCCTCGCCGCCCATCTCCCAGGGGCTTGGCCGTCGGGCTCCAGCCTCCGGTTCCCCATCTTCGACTCGATCACGCCCTTCTTCGACGGCGTGGTCCTCGCCGCCGGAGTGGCGATCTGCCTGGGTCTGTCGAGCCGGTTCCTGCCGTCGCGCTGGGCGCCCTGGGCCGCGGCGCTGGCCGCCGGCCTCGCCGTGCCGCTGGTCTCGCTGCGGCCGGTCGGCTGGCAGGTGGGGGTGAGCCTGGCGGCCGCCGGCCTTCTCGTGATGGTGGGCCGCCGGCTGGGCCTCGCCGCCCTTCTGGCCGCGGCCGTCTGCGCCTGCCTGCTCCCGCCGGCGGCCTTCTCCGCGCTCCACCTCTCCTGGCTCCCCCTCACCTTCGCGACCAGCGCCGGCTTCCCCGCCGCCCTGCTGGTGCTGGGAGTGGTCGGCCTGCGGCGCTCTGACGGGGCCGAGCGCGAGCGCACCCTCCGCCAGCCCGCCTTCATCCGCCGCATGGAGGAGGAGCGGCGGCTGAGCTACGAAATGGATCTCCTGGCGCGGATGCAGCGCGAGCTGCTGCCGGCGGCCCCCGTGCTGCCGGGCTGGGAGCTCGCCGTCCGCTCGATCCTCGCCACCGAGGCCGGCGGCGACCTCTACGATTTCGTGCGCGACACCAACGGCAATCTCTGGATCGCCGCCGGCGACGTCGCCGGCCACGGCTACTCCTGCGCCATCGTGCAGGCGATGACGGCCGCCGCCCTGACCAGCACGATCACGGCCATCCTGACGCCGTCCGAGGTGCTGAAGGAGGTCGACCGCGTGATCCGCCGCGGCGGCGCCCACCGCAACTTCACCTCGCTCGCCCTGGTGCGGCTCGATCCACGCACCGGGGAGGCGCTGCTCGGCAACGCCGGCCACCCTTTCCCGCTGCTGCTCGCTCACGGCGGCGACGTCGCGGAGATCAACCTCCCCGGCCTGCCGCTCGGCCAGGGCCCGCAGCGGACCTACGTGGACCTCCGCTTCTCCATTCCCTCCGGCGGCGCGCTCGTCTTCTGCTCCGACGGCCTCTTCGAGGCCGCCGATCCGCTGGAGAACCAGTACGGCTACGAGCGCCCGCGCGACCTCCTCCGCCAGCTGGGCGACCGCTCCGCCGGCGAGATCCTGGAAGCCCTCTTCGCCGACTGGCGCCGCTACATGCGCTCGGACGGGCCGCCGGCGGACGACACCACGGTGCTGGTGCTGAAGCGGCTCTAGCTGAATCGCTAGCTGGGCTGCAACCAGAGCTCGAAGCTCGCCCCTTCCTCCGAGGCGACCAGCCGGAGGTCTCCCCCCATCTGACGGGCGAGGCGGCGGCTGAGCGCAAGGCCGAGACCGACCCCGGGAGCCGAGCCGGCGGCGCGGGCGGCCGAACGGTGGAAGGTGCGGAAAATCCGCCGCCGCTCGCGCGGCTCGATCCCCGGACCGTGGTCGCGGAGCCGCACGACCGCGCGGCGCCCGCGCAGAGCGGCCGCGAGGTGCAGCGTCGGCTGGAGCGGATTGGGAGCGTACTTGCAGGCGTTGTCCACCAGGTTGAGAAGGATCTGCTCGGCGCTCGCGAGGTCCACGCGGACCCGCCGGGCGGAGATCTCGGGCGAGGCCTCCACGTTCAGCGCCAGCTCGGCTTGCGCGGCGCGCTCCGCGAGGCGGGGGACGATCCGCTCCAGGAGATTCCCCAGCGGCAGGCTCTCGAGGCGCGCCGACGCCGCCCGCCGTTCCAGCCGGGAGAAGGTCAGCACGTTCTCCACCAGGGTCCCGAGGCGGTCGGCCTCGCGCTTGAGGGTGGCGAGGTAGGACGGACGGTCGGCGGCGGGCACGACGCCGTCGAGCAGCATCTCGGTATACAGCCGGAAGGTGGTCAGCGGCGTGCGCAGCTCGTGGGTGACCGCCGAGACGAAGTCCGCCCGCCTCTGGCTGAGCGTCACCGCGCTCTTCAGCAGGCTCCCCACGCCCACCAGCCCGAGCAGGGCCGCGCCCCAGGCCGCGGCGAGGCTCAGGCGCACCGGCGTCCAGTCCTCCGGCGCCGTCTCCGGCATCGGCCCGGGGAGCAGCCGCGCCGGCAGCAGCGCCAGCCGCCGGCCGGGACCGGTCGCGTCGCGTTCCCCCACCGGCTCCAGGCTGGACGCCGGAGCCACCTTCGCGACCTGGGCGAGCAGGGACGCGCGCAGCGCCGGCCAGTCGATCCAGGTGCCTTGCAGCAGGTGCTCGTCGCCGCGGCGGACACGCCGCAAGAGGACGAGGTCGCCGTCCAGCCAGCGCCCCTCGAAGGCCGATTCCACCTCGGCGCCGGGCGGCGCGCTCGCCGGCCGCGCCAGGGTGGCCTGCCGGCCGAGCTCCTGGCGGTGCTGGAAGGCGAGGGTGTCGAGAGCCTCCTGCGTGTACTGAAGCTGCTGCCCGTCCGCGTTGCAGTTGATCGGGTCGGCCGCCGCGCCCGTCGCCGACGGCAAGCGCCCCGCCAGGACGTTCGCGAGGTCCTGCGGGATGGGCTGCACCGGGGCAGCCGGGGCGGCCGGTGCCTTCTGCACCGCCACCTTCGGAGCTGGAGGGACCTTCGGCAGCGGCACCCTGGCGACCGCGGGCCGGCGCGGCGGCGGCTCTGGGATCGGCAGCGCCGCCGCCCAACGCGGCGCGGCCAGCGCCGGCTCGGCGCGCAGCCGGTGGTCGGCGCCGATTTCGAAGCGTGCATGGACAAGGCTCCGCGGCAGGCCCGCCGGCTCGGACGGAACGCGGAAGCGCGCCGCCGGCCGCGTGTTCTCCAGCGCGACCAGCCGCGTCAGCGCGGCATCCAGCTGCCAGAGCGCGATCCGGACGTTCTCCTCCTGCGTGGCGTGCTGGCGCGCGGCCCGCTCCGACCGTTCGAGCGCCAGGGTCATCGCGGTGATGCGCGCCAGGGCGCCGAACAGCACGAGGGCGCTGACGGCGAAGGCGGCGGCGACGAGGAGCGGCCGGCGGATCACGAGCTCAGCCTGTACCCTTTGCCGCGAACGGTGATCAGCACCTCGCGGCCGCCCAGCTTCTTGCGCAGACGGGCGATGGTCATGTCCACCGAGCGCGT
>DATBAW010000267.1:0-14070 GCA_036271335.1 Thermoanaerobaculia bacterium | reverse complement strand
GGAGGCCGGCATCGTCGCCGCCGAGAAAATCCGCGACCACCCCGCCCTCGCCGGCTACTACCCGCTCGCCGTCACCCTGGGCGAGCTCTACGCCCGCGCAGGCGACGAGGAGAGGGCGGCGGACAGCTTCCGCGCCGCCCTGGCAGCGGCGAGCCCGGAGCCGGTGCGGCGGCGGATCCAGGCGCGGCTGTTGCGGTTGGGGAAGGATTAGGGGGATCCAGGGCGCCTGTGGTCCTCGGGGCGGCATACGCTTTGTACGGCCGGGGACATAGGTAACACTCTAGACTGGGGACATAGCGCAGGGCGCTCCCGTCGGCACCGCGGCCCTGGACCTCGTTTTGCCCGCTGGCTCCGCCCCCGTTTTCCACAGGCTTGCAGCTTTCAGCCCAGTGGGTCAGAATAAGCTCCCGCACAGATGCCGCCCCCGCGCCCTCCCTACCCCGCCCTTTCCTCATGGTCTAACCGAACGGAGACATCTTGATTCGTAGAATGCTGATCAACGCGCAGCGGCAGGAAGAGCTGCGCGTCGCCATCGTCCAGGGGAACGTCCTGGAAAACTACAAGGTGGACGTGGCCGAGGCCGGCCTGACGCGCGGCAACATCTACCGCGGCGTCATCGCCAGCATCCAGCCCAGCCTGAACGCCGCCTTCATCGACTACGGCGCCGAGCGCCACGGCTTCCTGGCCATCCAGGACGTCGTCCCCGATGCCTTCTACCGCCGCCCCTCCACTCCTCACCCCCGGATCGACGAGGTGCTCGAAAAGGGCAAGCCGATCGTCATCCAGGTCGAGAAGGACCCGATGGGCACCAAGGGCGCGGCGCTCACCACCGCCCTCTCGCTGGCCGGCCGCTATCTCGTGCTGACGCCTTTCGAGGACACCCGCGGCGTCTCGCGCAAGGTCGAGGACGAGGACACCCGCAAGAAGCTCAAGGCGCTCGCCAACGGCCTCGACCTGCCGGACGGCTGCGGCATCATCCTGCGCACCAACGCCCTCGGCCAGACCAAGATCACCCTCAACCGCGACCTCTCCGCCCTGCTCCGCCTCTGGAAGCGGGTGCAGACGGCGGCGATGCACGGCAAGGGGACCCGCCTCCTCTACACCGACCAGGACCTGATCCTCCAGGCGCTCCGGGACTACCTGGACAGCAGCATCGAGGAGGTGCTGGTCGACGACGACGAGGCGTTCCAGAAGGCGAAGGCCTACATCGAGGCCTTCATGCCGCGCTCGAAGACGCGCCTGATCCGGTACGCCGAGCGCATCCCGCTGTTCAGCCGCTACGATCTCGAATCGCAGATCGACCGCATCTACGAGCGCCGGGTGGACCTGCCGAGCGGCGGCTCCATCGTCATCGACCCCACCGAGGCGCTGACCGCGATCGACGTCAACTCCGGCCGCTCGACCCGCGCCGCCACCCAGGAGGAGACGGCGATCAACACCAACGTCGAGGCCGCCGCCGAGGTGGCCCGCCAGCTCCGCCTGCGCGACATCGGCGGTCTGGTGGTGGTCGACTTCATCGACATGCGCGCCGCCAAGGGCCAGCGCAAGGTCGAGAAGGTGCTCAAGGACGCCATGAAGGCGGACAAGGCGCGCTCGACGGTCGGCCGCATCTCACCCAACGGCCTGCTCGAGATCAACCGCCAGCGCATCCAGCAGGCGCTGCAGCTCCGCACGCACCGCCCCTGCCCGACCTGCAACGGCGTCGGGCGGCTGGCGAGCGAGGAGATGGTCTGCCTGTCGCTGCTGCGCCGGGTCGAGGCCCGCGCCGCCACCGGCTCGATCCAGGGCGCCCGCATCGGGCTCCACCCTGAGCTCGCCGACGCGCTCCAGAATCACTACCGCCGCGAGCTCGCCGATCTCGAGGGCGAGTTCGACATCGAGATCGAGGTCATCGCGACCGCCGGTCTCCACCGGCCGGACGAGAAGATCGAGTGGCAGAAGCGCGAGAAGCCCGTGCCGCCACCGAAGCAGAAAGCCGCCGCCATCACCTTCCAGCCCTGGGACCTCGCCTCCCTCGAAGACGAGGATGACGACGAGGACGATGATTTCATCGAGGGCGAGGAGCACGAGGACGCCGAAGGCCCGGCCGCGGCCGGCGAAGCTGGCGAGGCCGGAGCCGCCGCCAAGCGCAAGCGCCGGCGGCGGGGTGGGCGGAAACGGAAGAAGAAGGGATTGGCGGCCAACGGAGGCAATGGCGACAATGGCGACAACGGCCAGGAGCCCGGCGGCAACGGGAATGGCGATCACGGCGCGCCTTCCGATGTCGACGGGAACCACGCCGAGCCTCACGCCGCATCGGCAGGCCATGGCGACGAGGCCGAGGAGCACCATCGGCCCATCTTCGAAGGCCCGGCATTCATCGACGAGCCCGCTGACCCCTTCGACGACGAGGACGATGACGACGACGAGGGGGATGACGACGAAGGCGAGGAGGGCCAGGAGGCTGCTGGCGCCGATGGCTCGCCGGCCACACCGGGCGCGCCGGGGACGAAGAAGCGGAGGCGTCGGCGGCGGCGGCGGAAGTAGAAGAGGAGGGGGGAGCGAGGTGGTCTTGAATTCCGCCCTGTAAGGGCGGCTTTTGATCAGCCTGGGGTTTCAACCCCAGGCGGGGCGAGGCGGGCGGACAGGCCGTGAATCCGACCCGCCCCCCGCCTGGGGTTGAAACCCCAGGCTCTTCAAAGCCCGCCCTTTCAGGGCGGTCCCCCTCCCGAGGCCTCAAGCCGCCTACCGATAAAAAATCGGAAACTCCCCGGGCCTCGCCTCGTGCATCAGCTCGTAGACCGCCTCGAAGATGGTCTCCCGGTTGGGCTTCGAGACGTAGTCGCCATCCGAACCGTAGGAGGGGCGGTGCTCCTTGGCGGCGAGGGTGCGGGGCGCGGAGTCGAGCCAGCGGTAGCCCCCCTGCTCCTCGATGACCTTCTGCATCATGAAGGCGGTGCCGGCGCCGGGGACGTCCTCGTCGAGGAAGAGGACGCGGCTGGTCTTCTTCAACGATTCGACGATGCGGCCGTGGAGGTCGAAGGGCAGCAGGGTCTGGACGTCGATCACCTCGATCTCGATCCCCACCTCGGCGAGCTTCTGGGCGGCTTCCAGCGCGAGGCGGCAGCAGGCGCCGTAGGTCACCACGGTCACATCGGTCCCCTCGCGCAGCACTTCCGGCACGCCCAGCGGTAGCCGGAAGTCGCCGATGTTGGCCGGCATCCGCTCCTTCAGGCGGTAGCCGTTCAGCACCTCGATGACCAGCGCCGGATCGTCGCTCTCCAGCAACGTGTTGTAGAAGCCGGCCGCCTGCGTCATGTTGCGCGGCACGCAGACCCAGATGCCGCGGATGAGGTTGAGCAGCCCGCCCATCGGCGAGCCCGAGTGCCAGATCCCCTCCAGCCGGTGGCCACGGGTGCGGATGATCACCGGCGCCTTCTGCAGTCCCTTGGTCCGCCAGCGCAGGGTGGCGAGGTCGTCCGAGAGGATCTGCAGGCCATAGAGGACGTAGTCGAGATACTGGATCTCCGCGATCGGCCGCAGACCCCGCAGCGCCAGGCCGATCGCCTGCCCCATGATCGTGGTCTCACGAATGCCGGTGTCCGCCACCCGTAGCGGCCCGTACTTGGCCTGGAGGCCGGCGAACCCCTGGTTGACGTCGCCGATCTGGCCGACGTCCTCGCCGAAGGCGATCAGGTTGGGCATGCGGCCGAGCGCGGCGTCGAAGGCGGCGTTGACCACCTCGAAGCCGTTGAGCGACGGCGCGTCCGGCGCATACGTCGCCGGCACAGGCGCGATCTTGAGCGCCGAGCGCTCGGTGGCGCTGTAGAGGTCCGAACCGTAGCGCTCCACGTTGGCGCGGTCCTGCTCGCTCTTCCACGCCACGATGCGCTTGGCTGCCGGCAGATCCTCTCCCGCCGTGGCGATCAGGCTGGAGTGCAGCGTCGCGAGGATCTCCCGCCGCTGCGGCGTCGGCTGCTTGTCCAGCTCCTGCCGGAGCTTGCCGACCTCGGCAGTGTCCGTGGCCTGACCGGCGAGCTCGTCGAGCATCCCCAGAGCGATCTTCTTCTCCTCCTCGATCGGCGCGCGCGCTTCGTCCCAGGCGCGGCGCTGGGCCTCGCGGACGGTCCGCAGATCCTCCACCTCGACGGCTTCGAGGTCCTGGGCGGTGGCGATCCCCTGGGCGATCATCCACTCGCGCATCTTGGAGAGGGGATCGAACTCGGCCTCCCACGCCAGGCGTTCCTTGGACTTGTAGCGCTCGTGGCTCCCGGAGGTCGAATGGCCCTGCGGCTGCGTCATCTCGGTGACGTGGACCAGCGCCGGCACGTGCTCGGCGCGGACCACCGGCACCGCCGAGAGGTAGGTCTCGCAGAGTCCGGCGTAGTCCCACCCCTTGACGGCGTAGACGTCGTACCCCTGGCGGCCTCCCGGGGCGCGGCGGAAGCCGGAGAGGAGCGCCGAGAGATCCCCCTTGGTGATCTGATGCTCGTTGGGCACGGAGATGCCGTAGCCGTCGTCCCAGATCGAGATCACCGCCGGCACCCCCAGCACGCCGATGGCGTTGACCGCCTCCCAGAACATCCCCTCGGCGCAGCTGGCGTTGCCGATGGTGCCGAAGGCGACCTCGTCGCCGTTGTTCGAGAAGGAGGCCATCCCGCGCAGCTCGGGAATCTCGCGGTAGAGGCGCGAGGCCTGCGCGAGGCCGACCAGGCGCGGCATCTGCGAGCCCGTGGGCGAGACGTCCGACGACGAGTTCACCAGGTTGGCGAGGTCGCGGAAGCTGCCGTCCGGGTTCAGCAGGCAGGTCGAGAAGTGGGCGGTCATCGAACGGCCGGCCGAGCAGGGCTCGCGCCCGATGTCGGCGTCGGCGTAGAGCTGGGCGAAGAACTGCTCGACGGTGAGCAGGCCGAGCGCCATCATCAGCGTCTGGTCGCGGTAGTAGCCGGAGCGGAAGTCACCGGGACGGAAGGCGCGCGCCAGGGCGACCTGGGCCACCTCCTTGCCGTCGCCGAAGATGCCGAACTTGGCCTTGCCGGTGATCACCTCCCGGCGGCCGATCAGGCTGGCCTGCCGGCTCTGATAGGCGATGCGGTAGTCGCGGAGGATGCTCTCCGCGGTGAACTGCGAGCCCGGCCCCGGCAGGGACGAGGTGTCCCGGTCCGTAAGAGGAAGTGACATACCGAAATCTCCGCTGGCTGATCCGCTGATTGCAAGCGCGCGCCGGCCGCCCGGCCGCACCTGTCCGTGGGGGAAATGCTAGCACGCGAGGGCGCCGGCGCCGTGCCTGATCGCGCAGATGCGCCCCCACCCCGAAGCCGCACCCCCGGCCCCTCTCCCACCGCACTCCCACCACCGGGAGAGGGGGGCGTGACGGGAAGGACGTGGCCTGTAGGGCGCGCTGGGCGCGCCTTCAACGCCGCCGGAGCGCACAGCGCACCCTACAAGCACCAACGCTTCAGCCACGCCCCCCCTCTCCCGGTCGGGCGGGAGTGCGGTGGGAGAGGGGCCGGGGGTGCGGCTTCGGGGTGGGGGGCTGCCGCGCGCCCCCCATGCTACGATCCCCCGTCGCAGCACCAACCCCCTTGAGGAGGCTATGAACGCCACGCCCCGACGCATCGCTCTCGGCGCCCTCGCGCTCCTCCTCGGTTCCACCCTTCTCGCCTGCGCCAGCAGCTCTCCCGCCTCTCCTCAAGGCTCCGCCACCGCGGCGCCGCAGCACGAGGAGATGAAGCACGAAGAGATGAAGAAGGACGAAAAACCGTCGCACGCGCCCCCCTCCGGGCCGGCGAACGGCGTGGAATCGAGGAAGGCCGGCGAGGCCGCCTACACGTCCACCTACCATCCGCTGCCGTCGCAGACCGTCCTGCTCACCAACGCCACCGTCCTCACCGCCACCGGCGAGCGCATCGAGCGCGGCTCGGTCCTGATGCGCGACGGCAAGATCGTCGCCGTCGGCGCTTCGGTTCAGGCTCCCGCCGACGCGGTCGTCGTGGACGGCGCCGGCAAATGGGTGACCCCGGGCATCATCGACGCCCACTCCCATCTCGGCGTCTACGCCTCCCCCGGCGTCGACGGCAACTCGGACGGCAACGAGGCCACCGATCCCGACACCGCCGAGGTCTGGGCCGAGCACTCCGTCTGGCCGCAGGATCCGCAGTTCCCGCTCGCCCTTGCCGTCGGCGGCGTGACCACGATGCAGATCCTTCCCGGCTCGGCCAACCTGTTCGGCGGCCGCAGCGTGACGGTGAAGAACATCCCCGCCACCAGCGTCTACGGCATGAAGTTCCCCGGCGCCCCCTACGGCCTCAAGATGGCCTGCGGCGAGAACCCGAAGCGCGTCTACGGCAGCAAGGGGCGCGCGCCTTCCACCCGCATGGGCAACGTCGCCGGCTACCGCGAGGCCTGGATCAAGGCGAGCAAATACCGCGACGACTGGGCCGAGTACGGGCGCAAGCGCAAGGCCGGCGAGCGCGCCGATCCGCCCACCCGCGACCTCCAGCTCGAGACCCTGGCCGGCGTGCTCGACGGTTCGATCCTGATCCAGAACCATTGCTACCGCGCCGACGAGATGCTCACCATGATCGACATCTCGAAGGAGTTCGGCTACAAGATCTCCGCCTTTCACCACGCCGTGGAGGCCTACAAGATCGCCGACGTCCTCGCCGCCAACAACATCTGCGCCGACGTCTGGGCCGACTGGTGGGGCTTCAAGATGGAAGCTCTCGACGGCATCCGCGAGAACGCTGCGCTGATCCAGAAGGCCGGCGCCTGCGTCGTCATCCACTCCGACTCCGCCGAGGGCACCCAGCGGCTCAACCAGGAAGCCGCCAAGGCGATGGCGGCGGGCAACCGCATGGGCATGAACCTCCACGAGGAGGACGTCATCCGCTGGCTGACGATCAATCCCGCGAAATCGATCGGCATCGACCAGCAGACCGGCTCGCTCGAAGCGGGCAAGATGGCCGACGTCGTGCTCTGGAGCGGCAACCCGTTCAGCGTCTACAGCCGTCCCGAAAAGGTTTATATCGACGGCGCCCTGGTCTTCGACCGCAACGATCCATCCCATCAGCCCGAGACCGACTTCGAGCTCGGCTTCCGCGACGCCCGCGAGGTGCAGCCATGAGCGTGAACATGACCCCTCACCCCCTGGCCCCCTCTCCCATCCCTCCTTCCACCCTGCCGGGGAGAGGGGGAATCGGAAAGGTCGTCGCGGCTTGCGCCTTCGCCCTGGCGGCCACGCTGCCGGCCCACGCCGAAACGATCGTGATCACCAACGCCGAGATCCATACGATGGGCTCGCAGGGGACGATCAAAAACGGCACCCTGGTGATCGAAAACGGCAAGATCCGCGCCGTCGGCGCCGCCGTACCGCTGCCGGCCTCCTCTTCCCGCCACATCGACGCCCACGGCAAGCCAGTGACGCCGGGACTGATCGACTCGAATTCCCAGATCGGTCTCGTCGAGGTCAGCGCCGTCGACGGCACCGAGGACGCGCACAGCCAGGACGATCAGATCACCGCCTCCTTCAACGTCGCGGACGCCTTCAACCCGCGCTCGATCCTGATCCCCGTCAACCGCGTCGAAGGGCTCACCCGCATCGTCGCCTCTCCCGGGCCCGGCAAGACGGCGATCTCCGGCCAGGGCGCGGTGATCGATCTCGCCGGTCCCGGCGAAGGCAGCCATCCGAACGACTACATCGTGCGCTCCCCCGCCGCCATGTTCGCCGTGCTCGGCGAGACCGGCGCCGGACTGGTCGGCGGCGCGCGCCAGGACGCCTTGCTCCTGCTGCGCGAGGCGTTCCAGGACACCCTCGACTACACGGCCAACCACAAGAATTTCGAGCAGGGGAACCGGCGGGCCTACGCGCTCTCGCGGCTCGACCTCGAAGCCCTGGTTCCGGTGGTCAAGGGTGAATTGCCGCTGGTGATCGCCGTCGACCGCGCCAGCGACATCGAGACCGCCCTGCGCCTCGCCAAGGATTTCCATCTCAAGCTGATCCTCGCCAGCGCCGCCGAGGGGTGGAAGGTCGCCCGCCAGATCGCCGACGCCAAGGTGCCGGTGCTGCTGCGCGCCACCAACAACCTCCCGCAGAGCTTCGAGAGCCTCGGCGCCACGCTGGAGAATCCCGCGCGTCTCTACAAGGCCGGCGTGACGATCGCCTTCATGAGCGGCGACGCCCACAACAGCCGCAACATCCGGCAGGACGCCGGCAACGCCGTCGCCTACGGCCTCCCCTGGGACGCCGCCCTCGCCGCCATGACCAGCGTCCCAGCCCACATCTGGGGGATCGCCGATCATTACGGCACTCTCGAGCCGGGCCAGGACGCCGACGTGGTGATCTGGGACGGCGATCCGCTCGAAGTCACCAGCTTCCCCACCGCCGTCTTCATCCGCGGCAAGGCGATCCCGATGACCAACCGCCAGCTCGAGCTGCGCGACCGCTACAAGGACCTGAAGGGACCGGTGCCGCCGGTCTCCCGGAAGCCGTAGATCCCGATGCGCCATCGAGGGCTCGGCCGGCCGTTCCGGCCGAGCCCCATTCCCAAAGCCTCTCCCCACCGCTGATACAAGGTCCCAAGGGAATTACCGTGAGCCTCGATCTGCCCGAGACGCTGGACCTTCTGGAGCGCACTCCCGCCGTGGTCGGCTCGCTCCTCCGCGGCACGAGCGCTTCCTGGCACGCTTTCAAGGAAAATGCCGACACCTGGAGCGCCGTCGAGGTGGTGGGCCATCTCATCCACGGCGAGGAGACCGACTGGGTTCCCCGCTCCCGGATCATCCTGGAGCATGGCGAGGCCCGCGCCTTCGAGCCCTTCGACCGCTTCGCCCAGCTGACCCGCTTCGCCGGGTGGGCGCTGGACGCCCTCCTCGACAGGTTCACGGAGCTTCGCCGAGCCAATCTCGAAGTCGTCAGGAGCTGGCGGCTGACCGACGATCAACTCGCGCTGACCGGCCGTCACCCCGAGCTCGCCACGGTCACACTGCGGCAGCTCCTGGCCACCTGGGCCGTTCACGATCTCAACCACATCGCCCAGCTCGCTCGCATCATGGGCCGGAGGTACACGCGGGAGGTCGGACCTTGGCACGCGTATCTCTCGATCCTGAACCGTGAGTAAAGCGTGGCGGAGGCCTTGCTTGCGAGCGTTGGGGTACATACTTAGCATATGCCTCGCATGCACGTGTACCTCCCCGACGACTTGTACAAACAGGTCAAGACTCACCGTCTACCAATCTCCGCGCTGCTTCAGAAGGCTCTCCGCGCCGAATTGCACCAACGGGAATTAGCCGCCGAAACCGACCGGTACGTTGCGGAACTAGTTTCTGAGGTGAGGTTACCCACTGCGGTTGAGCGTACGCGAGCCGGCGCCGTAGCGCGCAGGCTTGCGCAGCACCCCACCCGTCAGGGAAGTTGACCGGCGTGCCTCGTCCTGGACGATTTGTAACAAACCCAAAGACTTCCAACGTCAAGGAGTCTGACCATGAACTCCGCGCTCGAGGTCACCAGCTTCCCCACCGCCGTCTTCATCCGCGGCAAGGCGATCCCGATGACCAATCGCCAGCTCGAGCTGCGCGACCGCTACAAGGACCTGAAGGCTCCGATGCCGCCGGTCTACCGGAAGCCCTGAGCAGAACGCCTTGGATTGCAAAACAGGGGGCCGGCGACGGCCCCTGTCCCATCCTCAGCAGACCTCGCAGTCGCAGACCGCGGTTCCCGAGCAGGTTTACGCTGCCGAGCAGCAGGGCTAGTTTGCGAGTGGGCGATGAGATCGAGGTCATGTCAGGCTCCTTTCGAGAGAACGGGACAGCCGATCCCTATCCGGATTCGCAGGACGGTGTTGTCATTAACCGACAATCCTTATGCTAAACACGAGGTCGTCGAAATCCTCATCGGCTCGGCCATCGTTGCACCTATAACGGCGACCTTCCAGGGCGTTTTCAACAATCATGGCAGCACCATTGTGCCACGAATCCATGACTCCATTTCCTCTATCCCAAACGTTCCTGACGCGGCATTCACCTTTTTTTGTCTGCACTCTCAACAGAACCTCGACCGGCGCAGTATCCTGCCAAAGTACGACCGACTTCTTCATGATTTGATCATTAACCTCGAAGACCCCATCCGTCGTGAGGTAAACTCCTTGCCTCCAATCAGAGCTTGCGCTTTCAAACTTCACCACGAGATTTTGGCCGGCAGCTAATCGTAGCACATCAACCATTTGAATAATCTTCCCTTTGTAACTAACGGACCTGCCGCCAGATTCCATGAATAGTTTTCCAAATGATGGCATCTCAACTTTTCCTTTATTTCTATAGGGAACTTCGCCGGCGTTGGCGTGGCTCACGCGGGTGAGGCAGGTTGCGTTAGTCGTACTGGAAGAAGCACCATTAGATACCTGCCCAAATTACAGAAAAAATCCAGTCCCTCTCTAAGTTCTTCGATCCACAACGGATCCTGAACTCAGCTCCAGCACTGGAAGCATGTAGCCAATCTTCCTCGGATCTTTCTATTGCAAATAACGGCATTTTCCGACCTTCGAGAGAAGTTCCCTCTATGTTAATACAAATTGACCAGCCAGGATTATCCAATGTTTCTATTCTTATTCCCGTGCCGTGCTCCCAATCGCCATCACATTGACTGGCGAACCACTTCTGAAATCGATCAAGCGTTGCCATTTTGGCACCTCATCAGGCCGCGGCGGTCGAAGCCGAACGATCTGAGCAGACGGTAGGCTTTCAGGTCCGAAGGGTGTGGTCAACCCCGGCAAACGGGGGCCGGCGACGGCCCCCTTCCTCTGTTCCTCGGCAGATTCAGCAAATCTCGCAGTCGCAGACCGCGGTTCCCGTCCGCGTCCCCCAATGCTCGATGTGACCGGTGCAGTAGACATCATATTCACCGGTCTGCACGCCGTTGGTGTAGTAAGAGCAGAAGCAACTCTGCGCCGGCGCCGCGGAAGCGGTGCGCGGCGTCGTAAGCAGGAAGCTCGCGGCGAGCAGGGTTACGCTGCCGAACAGCAGGGCCAGTTTGCGGGTGGGCGATGAGGTCGAGGTCATGTCAGGCTCCTTTCGAGAGAGAAGGACTCCTTAAAAGAAGGTGAGGCTCGCGAGGCAAAGAGAGCCGCGCCCGACTGTCCCGCTCGGCTGCCGCGGCCTCACCCTTCCTTGGCAGGAGGTCCTGAAACCATGAAGAAGAAAGTCGCCGCCGTCCTCTTCGCCGCCATCCTGACGGGCTCCTTCGCAGCCTTCAGCGCCACGACGGCGCCTGCTCCGGCTCCGGCCGGCATCTGTGTCTGGAGCTGCCAGATGAACCCGAGCGGCTCCTACGCCTACTGGTTCAGCCGCGCCCTCTCCGACTGCGCGGTGACCGACTGCCTCCCCCGCGGCGGCAGCTCCCCCAGCGGCACCGCCTGCGATCCCGGCGACCCCGACATCCCTGGCGACTGCCGGGCCGCCGTCAGCACGGGGGATCAGGGGACGGTCTTCTCACTGACGCCGCCGGGCGTGCTGGTCTGCCGGGCGCGCTTCTGATCCTCTGGGTCACAGTCCTTGACCCGTGGGGTCGTGTCCTAACTCAACGTGGGTATTGGAGGGAGCCGGGTCGCCTATCGCCCCGCGCCCTTCCTGCCATGCCTGAACCACCAGACCAAGAGACTCAAGGTCGGCGGCAGGACGACGAAGATGACAACGAGGCGTATGCAGCCAGAGAGGGAGATGTCCATGGGGCTACATGGATTCTACTCCCTCCAGTCCTTCCGCAAGCTGTAGAATCTTCCTCCAGGCGCGGCTAGGCTGATCCCCGAACACCGGTCCCCGCACCGGCCGCCGCGCCCTATTCCTCACTGCGGGTCACGGTCCTCGACCCATGGATTGCAGTCCGTGACCCGCGGGTCGCAGTCCGTGACCCGCGGGTCGCAGTCCTCGACCCGCGGATTGCAGTCCGTGACCCATGGGTCACAATCCTTGACCCGTGGGTCGCAGTCCTTGACCCGTGGGTCACAGTCCTTGACCCGTGGGTCGCAGTCCTTGACCCGTGGGTCGCGGTCCTTGACCCGTGGGTCGCAGTCCTTGACCCGTGGGTCGCAGTCCTTGACCCGCGGGGTCGCGGTCCTCGACCCGTGGGGTGGTGTCCTAACAGCGTGTGCGGGGACACGGCCGTTGAACCTCAGACGCCCCTTAGACTCCGGGCTTGCAGGGCATGGTCGCGGGCGGCGTAAGTGGGGCGGATAGACAGGTATCACTGGCCCGAGGGAGAATTTCTGCCTCAGCTTCAAAAAGGAGACAAAACCGGATGTCCTATCTAAAAGGCGCAGCCCTCGCTGCGGTCGCATCGTGGGGACTTATTGGCGCTTGCGCTTTCTCCTCGGTGAACCGTGTCAACTTCGATCGCTACTCCAACCAGTATCAGATGGAGGGGACTGCCAATTTGCCGGTGCCTGCGGCGACCGACGCGGCGAAGAGCACCTTAGAAGCGATGGGTTACGACATCCAGTCGGTCACTCCCGAACTGGGCACCATTCTGACGAAGAACGTGGCTGTCTTGACACCGGCGACGTGCGACTGCGGATCATGGAATGGTTCGCCGGTCAGCGGCACGGCGACCTCGGCTTTTAAGGTGACCGTCGCGCCAGGGCCAGACGCCGCCACGTCCAGAGTCGCCATCGAGCATCTCTGCATGACGACCTTCAATGGCCATAACCTCTATGGCGCCACCACAAGGCACGAGGTTTATCGGTGCGCCAGCAGGGGAGGACCTGAGCGAGACTTTTGGGACAAATTCCAGCGGATCATGGCTGCCCGGGAGGCGAAGAGTACGAAGCAATGAGCGGGGGCGGGCGCGCGATCATCGCTTTGGTTCAGGCGGCGATCCTGGGCGCCTGTCATGTCGAGGTGGAGAAGACACTGACCTCGCCTGCTCGCGAAATATCCAGACGGAGAGACCGCGGTCGATCGCGGTCCTGGCCAGGTCGAGGGCGTTCAAAGCGGCATTGCCTACTCGGTCGACTCCTACGTTGACTCCCAGAATGGCTTTGGAGCTCTCCTCCGGTTGAAAAGGCTTCACGCACCTGACTCTCAGCGACGGCTTTGACTACGGAATGAGGATCACGCTTTGAGGGGCCGAAGCTGGGACGGGTGGAGCTCGTCGATGTACAGGATGCCTGAGGACGTGAAGGCCGTTGTCGTGGTCGGCGCGCTCGGCCTGCTCGGCTTCAAGATCTAGACCGGTACCGCTACGTGGCCTTGGTACCTCTTCGCGGCCTGGGCGTTCTTCGTGGCTGGCTACGAAATTGTGACTCGGCTGAGGCGTCGCCGATCTCGACCGACCTCTCTTTAGCGGCCAGCCCTGCAACCCACGAGATCGATCGACGCCCCGTAGCGCGCCGCAAATCAATGGGCCTCAGGGATTGACAACTTCGGGCTGCTGCCCATGCGTGAACCACGGTTCTCGACCCGTGGGTCACGGTCTTTGACCCGTGGATCGAAGACCTCCTCACGGATGCAGCACCGTCGTCACCGTGGGCGGCTTCGTCACCCAGGTGCGGGTGATCACGCCGTTCTTCTTGCCGGAGTCGATGTTGTAGTCGATCGTCACGATCCAGTTGTTGCGGAACGCGTCGCGGAGCAGGTCGAGCATCCCCTGCCGGACGGGGCGGTTGCCATCGTCGCGGAGCTGGAAGCCGAAGGCCTTGCCGGGTTGTGAGTCGAGCCAGACGATGACCTCGACGTCGATCTTGTCGTTCGCCGGTCCATAGCCGGTGCCGACGTCGTGGACGCGGAGGAGCGTCACTTTTCCCGTCGACTCCACGAGATCCGCGCGGGCCGGCGCGGCGGCGCCTCCGATCAGCCAGAGGACCGCCGCCAGACCCGCCACCAGTTTGATCGCTCTCATGTTGATCGCTCTCATGTTGATCGCTCTCATGTTGATCGCTCTCAGTTTGATCCCTTTCATAGTCACTCCTCTCGTCTCGTTGGCTTAAGGAAGATCCGCAACGCGCAGGATGGTGCCGTTCCGCAGCCCGGTCCGGGTGTAGTCGATCCGGATCGTACGGCCGTCCTCGAACGCATCCCGCAACAGGTCGAACATCTTGGTGC
>DATBAW010000266.1:0-17952 GCA_036271335.1 Thermoanaerobaculia bacterium | reverse complement strand
TTGGAGAAGTACCGGTGAAGGTGATGCTCGACCTCAACGTCCTTCTCGACGTTGTGCAGAGGCGCGAGCCTTTCTATGCGGCTTCCGCCACGGTCCTGAGCCAGGCTGTGGAGGGAACGGACGCGTCCTGCGTGCCTGGGCACATCCTGACCACTCTCCACTACATCCTCTCCAAGAACGCGGGCCGCAAGCGGGCGGATACCGTTGTGGATTGGGTCCTGGCGCACTTGGAGATCGTTCCGCAGGACCGCGCTCAATTCGTGCGGGCGAGGAGTCTGCGGTTCGACGATTTCGAGGATGCGGCGTTGGCCAGCGCAGCCGAGGCAGCGGGCTGCAAGCTGATCCTCACGCGGAACGTGGCGGACTTCGAAACCTCTCCAGTACCGGCCGTGACTCCGGAGGAGTTCCTCCTCGCTGGCTCTCAGGTATAGACGAGGATTATCCCCGCTCCCTACGCCGTCCGCCGCTCCTCCGGCTGCACTTCCTCCAGCTCCACCGACACCAGCTTCGAGACCCCCTTCTCTTCCATGGTCACGCCGTAGAGGCGCGAGGCGACTTCCATGGAGAGCTTGTTGTGGGTGATGACGATGAACTGGGTGTTCTGCGCCATCTCCTGGAGCAGGTCGACGAAGCGGGTGGTGTTGACGTCGTCGAGCGGCGCGTCCACCTCGTCGAGGATGCAGAGGGGCGAGGGCTTGGTGCGGAAGAGGGCGAAGAGGAGGGCGATGGCGGTGAGCGCCTTCTCGCCTCCGGACATCAGCATCAGGTTCTGCAGGCGCTTGCCCGGCGGGCGCGCGAGGATCTCGATGCCGCTCTCCAGGACGTCCTCGTCGTCGAGCAGCCGCATCTCGGCTTCGCCGCCGCGGAAGAGGCGGGCGAAAATCTCGCCGAAGTTCTTGTTGACCTCCTGGAAGGTGGTGACGAAGCGCTCGCCCGAGGCCTCGTTGATCTCCTTGATCGTCCGCTTGAGGCTGTCGACCGAGTTGGCGACGTCGGCGCGCTGGGTGGTGAGGAACGAGAAGCGCTCCTCCTGCTCGTCGTGCTCCTGGACGGCCAGGATGTTGACCGGCCCCAGCCGCTCCAGGGCCGCGCGGGTGCGGGCGAGCTCGGCCTCGATCTCGGCGAGGTCGGCCCGCGGCTCGCCCGGGTCCTCGGGGAGCACGGCGGGCTGATCCTCACGGCTGAACTCGTCGCGGAAGGTCATGGCGAGGTGCTCGGCGTCCTGCCGGACGCTGGCCTGGGCGATCCGCAGCTCCTCGACCTCGGAACGCACGGCGTCGCGCCGCTCGCGGAAACCGGCGATCCCCGCCTCGAGCAGCCGGATCTCGCCGCGATGGGCGTCGAGCTTCTCCTGCTCCTCCAGCACCCCCTCCTCGGCGGCGGCGCGCGATTCGAGGGCGGACTGGAGGTCGGTCTGCGCCGTCTCGATCGCCCGCTCCAGCTCGGTCCGCCGGGCGGCGAGCTTGTCGGCGTCCTGGCGCCAGGCGGCGATCTGGGAGAGGCCGCGCTCGAGCTCGCCGCGCAGGCGGGCCATCTCGCGGTCCTGCGATTCGAGCCGCTCGTCGAGCAGCTCCAGGCGTCCCCGGCGGCCGGCGCTGGCGGTGCGCAGCCCCTCGCGGTTCCCCTTGGCGGCCTCCAGCTCGGCCTGGGCGCGCTCGAAGTCCTCCTGGAGACCGGTGCTCCGCGCCTCGGCGGCGACCAGCTCCTCCTGGAGCCGGGCGTGGCGCTCGACGACCCGCTCGATCTCGCGGGCGATCTCGGCCTGCTCGGTGGAGAGGGTCTCGGCCTCGGTGGCCAGCCGGCGGTGGCGGGCTGCGGCGTCCTCCATGCGCGCCTTGCCGACGGCCAGCTCCTGGCGGAGCTGCGCCACTTCGCCCTGGAGCCGGTTCGACTCCTTGGCGAGCCGGGCGCGCTCGGCGATCAGCTGGTCGAGCAGGGTGCCGGCATCGCGGAGCTGAGCCTCCAGGTCGGGGATCTGCTTGCCGAGCGCCGCCAGCTCGCTGCCGCGCTCCAGGACACCCGGATTGGCGATCTCCCCCTCGACGTGGAAAGTGCCGGCCTCCACCCAGAGCCCCTCGCGACTCAGGAAGGCGAGGCCGGGGTGACGGCGGGCGAGCCGCTCGGCGTCGGCGGCCGTGCGCACCAGGAAGGCGGGAGGCAGGGCGGCGGCGAGGTCCTCGGAAAGCCCCAGGGCCTCGGCGAGCGAGAGGACGACGGCGGGGTCGTTCACCACCGGCCAGGCCTCGGGCGTGCCGGTCTGGCGCTCGATGAGGACGGCGGCGGAGCGGCCGGCGAGCGCCTGGGCGAGGCCGCGGGCGCTCTCGCCGGGATCGAGCACCACCGCGTCGGCGAGGGTGCCGAGATAGATGTCGAGGCTCCGCTCCCACCCCTCGACCGCCTTGGCCTGGCTGGCGAGGTAGACGGGGACCTCGATGCCCGCCGAGGCGAGCGCCTTTTCGAGGGCGGCCCGGCGCTGGGCGTGGGCGCGGGAGAGCTCGGCCAGGATGCGCTGGCGCTGGCGGGCGCCGGAGAGCTGGTTCTCCAGCGAGCGCTTCTTCTCCGAGGCCTCGCCCTCGCGGCGCATCGTGCCTTCGAGCGCGTCGGCGACCTTCTCGGCTTCCTCGGCGCGGGTGTCGAGCGCGGACTCGGTCCCCGCCACCTTGGCGCGGGACATCTCCAGGACCTCGCCCGCCTGCTTGACCTCGTAGCCATGCTGGGCGATCTCCTGGTCGATCCGGTGGCGGCGGACGTTCCCTTTCTCCTGCTCGATCTGCGCCTGCTGCACCCGGTTGCGGGCGGCGTTGATGTCGGCGGCGGCGGCCAGCATCTGCGAGCGGAAGCCGTCGACGCGTGCGGAGACCTGCTTCAGGTCGCGCTCGGCGGCGGCGATCTGCCGCTCGTCCTCGTCGACGGCGGCGGCCGCCTGGTCGCGCTCGCCGGCCAGCTCGCGGCGCTTCTCGCCGAGATCCTCCAGGACCTCGCCATGGGCCGCGATCTCGGTCTCGCGCCGTTCCGCCAGGGCCCGTCCCTGGGCCGCCCGTTCGCCCAGCTCCTGGACGGTCGAGCGGTTGGCCTTCAGGAACTCCTGCCGACCCTCGATGACGGCGCCGAACTCGGCCACCTTCTGATGGCGCTCGGCCATCCGCCGCGCCAGCTCGTCCAGACGCTGGCGGCCGGCGGCGAGGGCGGCCTCGTCGCGGTGGAGATCGGCGGCGAGCCCGGCCTCGCGGGAGGTGGTGTCCTCGATGCGCGCCTTCAGCTCGGCCAGCCGCGCCGCCAGCGCCGCCCAGCGGCCGAGGAGCACGGCCTCCAGCAGCTCGCGATACTCCTTCTCCTTCTCCTGATAGCGGCGCGCCGCGCCCGCCTGGCGCTTGAGGGAGCGCAGGGCACGCTCGACCTCGGAGATCACGTCGTCGAGCCGCAGCAGGTTGGACATCGCCTCCTGGAGCTTGACCTCGGCGACGCTCTTGCGCGCCTTGTAGCGCGTGATGCCGGCCGCCTCCTCGATCAGCTTGCGGCGCTCCTGCGGCTTGCCGGAGAGGATCATGCCGATCTTCCCCTGCTCGATCACCGAGTAGGCGCGGATGCCGAGGCCGGTGTCCATCAGCAGGTCCTTGACCTCCTTGAGCCGTGTCACCTTGCCGTTGAGCCGGTATTGCCCTTCGCCGCCGCGGAAGACCCGCCGGCCGATGGTGATCCGGCCGTCCTCGGCGCCGGGGAAGGAGAGGTCGGTCGCGAGGGTCAGCACGCACTCGGCCATCCCCAGCGGCTTGCGGGCATCCGAGCCGTTGAAGATGACGTCATCCATGGTGCCGCCGCGGAGCGTCTTGGCGCTCTGCTCGCCGAGCACCCAGGTGATCGCTTCCGAGAGGTTGCTCTTGCCACAGCCGTTGGGGCCGACGATGGCGGTGATGCCGCCCGCGAAACGGACCTCGACGGGATCGACGAAGGACTTGAAGCCGGAGATGTGGAGGCGTTCGACTCTTAGCATAGGGGCTGTCCGCTCGGGGCTGAGGATGATGTTCTCGCGACGCCGGTCAGCTTATCAGAGGCCGAAGGTGGGCCACAAGGTGATGGGGCGGAGAGGAAGACGGCCACTAGATGTGGCATGAACTCCAGGTACCCCGCCGCTCCTCACCGCCCCCGTTCCACCACCGGCTCCGCCATGATCCGGCCCAGCACCGCGGCCAGCTCCTGAAAATTGACCGGCTTGGTGAGGTGGGCGAGGAAGCCGGCTTCGCGGCTCTTGCGGATGTCCTCCTCCATGCCGTAGCCGGTGAGGCAGATCCCCTTCAGCTCGTAGGGGGAGAGGGCGCGGATCTGCGGCATCAGGTCGAGCCCGCTGCCGTCCGGCAAGCCGAGGTCGCTGACGACGAGATCGAAACGGCCGGCGCCGGCGGTGGCGAGGGCGGCGGCGATCGAGCCGGCGACCTGGACGTCGTGGCCATACATCCGCAGCAGCTCGGAGAGCGCCTCGCGGGTGTCGGCGTGGTCCTCCACGAGGAGGATGCGGAGGCCGGCGGGGCTCTGCGCCTCGGTCGCCGGCGAGGGGAGGGGAGAGGTGGCAGCCGCCGCGGGCGCGGTGGCGGCGAGGGCGAGGGTGAAGGTGGCGCCGAGCCCCCGGCCGCCGCTCTCGGCGGCGATCGCGCCGCCATGGAGGTCCACCAGGGCCTTGCTGATCGCGAGCCCCAGCCCCAGGCCGCCGAACAGGCGGGTGACGTCCTGCCCCCCCTGTTCGAAGGCGTCGAAGATCTGCGGCAGCATGCCGGCCTCGATGCCGATGCCGGTATCGGCGATCCGCACCCGCACGGTGCCGTCCGGCCCGTCGCTGGTGCCGACCTCGACGTGGCCGCCGTCAGGGGTGAATTTGACGGCGTTCTTCAGCAGGTTCCAGAGCACCTGTTGCAGGCGGGCAGGGTCGGCCTGCACCCGGCGGCGCTGGGCGAGCAGCTCGAGGGTGACGCCGATCCGCTTGGTCTGGATGTCCGGCTCGCAGATCTCGAGCACCTGGTGCAGCAGCTCGTGGACGTCGACCGGCTGGAAGTAGAGCTCCAGCTTGCCGCGGGCGATCCGGGTGAGGTCGAGCAGGTCGTCGATCAGCCGCGCCTCGAGGGCGACGTTGCGGCGGATCATCGCCAGCGGCTCGCGGAGGTCGGCGGGGAGATCGGTCCGCCGGTCGAGGAGCTGGATGGTGGTCAGCACGGGGGTCAGCGGCGTGCGCAGCTCGTGGCTGAGGACGGCCAGGAAGTGGTCCTTGGCGCGGTTGGCCGACTCGGCGACCTCCTTCATCCGCTTCAGCTCCTCGGCGGCCGACCGCAGGCTGGCCTCGGTCTGCCGCTGCGCCTCTTCCGCCCGCCGGCGGGCCGAGACGTCGTCGGTGCCGCCAACCACCCGCACGGCGCGCCCGGCGGCGTCGCGGACGATCCGGCCGCGGTCGTAGACATCGATGTAGTGGCCGTCGCGGTGGCGGACGCGATACTCCAGCGAATAGCTCTCGGCGCCGCTGGCGAGGGCCTCCTCGGTGGCGCGGACCGCCTCGGCGCTGTCGTCGGGGTGGACGCGGTCGCTCCAGTCCTCGCCGGACTCCTCGCTGCTGGGCTCGCCGGTGATCTCCTCGACGCGGCCGAAGCGGCGCACGCGGCCGGTTCGGAGGTCCCAGTCGTAGATGAAGCCGGACATGGCCTCGGTGGCCAGCCGGAACCGCTCCTCGCTCTCGCGCACGGCTTCCGACTCGGCGAGCTGGCGGTCGGCGTCGACCAGCTTGAGCACCCGCTCGACGGCGAGCGGCAGGTATTCGAGATACTCCCCCGTCTTGGGCAGGACGTCGCGGAAGCCGGCGCGCAGCGCCTCGATCACCTTCCCCTCGTCGCTGAAGCCGGTGACCAGCACGGCGGGGAGCTCGGGCCACTCGGCGCGCAGCCGGGGATAGAGGTCGAGGCCGCTCTCCGGGCCGCCGAGACGGAAGTCGAGGACGGCGAGGTCGAAGCGCTGCTCGCGGAGGCGGTCGAAGGCCTCGCCGGGCGCCGCCGCCGTCGTCACCTCGTACCCCCGGCGTTCCAGGGCGCGGCGCTCCAGCAGCGCGATGCCGTCGTCGTCCTCGACGATCAGGATGCGACGTGTGCCGGCGTCCACGAGACCTTCCGGACGTTCATACGGTCGCGGCGGCGGGGGGGGGGAGCTTGACGACCTGCAGGAAGAAGCCCAGCCGCTTGACCGCGTCGATGAACTGTTCGTACTCCACGGGCTTGGTGACGTAGACGTTGCAGCCGAGCTGATAGCAGCGCTCGATCTCCCGCGGGTCGTCGGTGGTGGTGAGCATGATCACCGGCAGGGTCGCCGTCCACGGATCGGCCTTGAGCCGCTTCAGGACCTCGATCCCGTCGACCCGCGGCATCTTGATGTCGAGCAGGAGCACGTACGACTCGCGGCGGGGCGCCTCGGCGCCGAGCAGGAAGTCGAGCGCCTCCTGGCCGTCCTTCAGCCGGATGAAGCCGTTGTCCAGGCCGGAGCGCCGCAGGTTGCGCTCGACGAGGGTGGCGTGCCCGTCGTCGTCCTCGACCAGAATGATCGTCACGGAATCCAAGAGAAACCCCCTTCTGTCGGGCGCCGGTCGACGGCGCGCGGCGACATCCTATTCTATCTGTTTCCTGGGCCCACCACCGGCCGCCGGCGCCGGCAGCGTCACCCGGAACGTCGAGCCCGCGCCTTCCCGGGATTCCACCGCGATCCTGCCGCCGTGGCGCTCGACGATCCGGCGGCTGAGGGCGAGGCCGATCCCCTCGCCGGGAGCGACGTCGCCGTGGAGGCGCTGGAAGGCGACGAACAGCTTGGCCTGGTGGGGCTCGGCGATCCCCAGGCCGTTGTCGCGCACCCAGTAGGTGACGGCGGTTCCGGCGCTGCCGTCCGTGGCGTCCGCGCCGATCTCGACCCGGCCCGGACGCTTGGGATCGAGATAGTTGAGCGCGTTGCCGATCAGGTTGGCGAACACCTGGTCGAGGGCGGTAGGATCTCCCCACGCCGGCGGCAGCGCGCCGATGGTGACCGCGGCCCCCTTCTGCTCGACGGTGGTCCGCATGGCGTCGACGATGCGGCGGACGACTCTCTCCACCGCCACCGCCTGCCACTGGTACTCGATCCGGCCGGCCCGCGACAGGCGGAGAAGGGCGTCGATGATGTTGCCGGAGCGCAGGACCGCCGTCTGGATGAAGCGGAGGGATTCCGCCATTTCGCGGTCGATGGTGGCGAACCGGCGCCGCGTGTCCTCGGGGATCGCCTCGCCCGTGAACAGCTGGTGGAGATCGTGGCGGGAGGCGTCGAGCTCGCGGCTGAACCCCTGGAGGTTGACCAGGGGGGAGCGCAGGTCGTGCGAGACGCTGTAGACGAAGGTCTCGACCTCGCCGGTCTTCTGCCGCAGCTCCTCGTTGGCCTGGGCCAGCTTCTCGGCCCGCCGCGTCAGCTCGTCCTGGGCGAGCCGCTCGGCGGCGGCGGCGTCGGCCAGCCGCTGGGCGCTCTGGTGGAGCGTGCCGTCGAGCCGGGCGATCTCGTCCCGGCCGGGAAGGGGAGCGGTCAGCGGGGCGTTCTCCGCCAGCCGCTCGGCGTTGGCGGTGACCACGGCGAGGCGCGAGCTGATCCCCCGGCTGAAGATCCGGACCATCAGGAGAGCGACGCCGAGGGCGGCGAGGCCGGCCACGATGAGCAGCGCCTGCTGCCGCTGGCGGCTGCGCTCGAGCCGCCGCGAACGCTGGTGGTCGAGGCGCTGCTCCTCCAGGAGGAAGGAGCTCATCGCCGTGTGGGCGGCCTCGAGCAGGTGTTCCCCCTGCAGGGTGCGGATCCGTTCGGCGGCGGCGGAACCCTGCGCCGAACCGGCCAGCCGCTCGAGCTCGGCGGTCCAGGCCGTGAGCTTTTGGCTGGCGGCGCGGAAGTCGGCGATTCTGCGCTGCTGCGGCGGATTGTCCGCGATCTGGTGGAACAGCTCGTCGATGCCGTGGTCGATCTCGGCCGCGCGGCTGCGCAGGAAGACCGGGCTGCCGGTGATGACCAAACCGCGCACCCGGCTGCTCTCGTAGTCGAGCAGATGGGACAGCGCCTCGGCGTTGGTGATCACCTGTTTGGAGTGGAGCGCCCAACGTTCGGCGTCCGCGCTCTCGCGCTGCATCGTCAGCAGGATGATGAGGAACACGAGCTGAAAGACGATGGGTGCCGCGATCAGCAGCAGCCCCTTCCGGAACATGGTCAACGGGACTCCTCTCCGAGCCGAATCCGTGGCGGATTCTAGCCCGGAGAGGGGTCCAGGTACCGGCGGCGCCCCCCTACGGCAACGGCAGGTGGAACGCCGTCGTCAGAGAGACCGCCATCTCGGCGCGGGTGACGGCCAAATCGGGGCAGAAGTTGCCACCGCCGCAGCCGTTGGTGATGCCGTCCGCCGCGAGCTGCTCGATCCAGCGGGCGGCGTAGTAGCCGGCCGGCACGTCGGCGAAGCGGGTACCGGTGGCGGCTGGCGGCGTCTGGTGGAGGGCGCCGACCAGGAGGATGGCCATCTGCGCCCGGGTGAGGTTGGTGTCCGGACAGAAGAGCGGCGGCGAGACCGAGCAGCCGCTGGCGACCCCTTCGCGCGCCAGCTCCTCGATCCAGGCGCCGGCCCAGTAGCCGGGCGGCACGTCCTGGAAGAGGGTGCCGGTGGCCGGCGGCGGCGGGGTACCGCGGGCGGTGAGGAGGAAGACGGACATCTGGGCGCGGTTGACCAGCGCGTCCGGACAGAAGCCGCCGCCGCCGCAACCGCCGGTGACGCCGGCGCGGAAGAGCGCCTCGACGTACCGCCAGGCCCAGTAGCCGCCGGGCACGTCCTGGAAGGTGGTGAGGACGGTCGCCTCCGGCACCGCCCAAGGCTCGAAGCCGGTGACGCCGTCGTTGGCGGCGAAATAGACGTTGGGGCCCGCCAGGGTGAAGCCGAGCGGGCTGGAGGGGGCGGCTCCGGGGGCGATGTCGGCCACCTGGAAGGTCCCCGCCGCCACGCCGTCGCTCCGCCAGAGCTCGCGGCCGTGCACGCCGTCGTCGGCAGAGAAGAGGACGAGGCTGTCGATCGCCGTCAGGCCCTGGATCACGGGGAAGCCGGCGCCGGAGACGATGTCGGCCACCATCGCCGTGCCGGCGGGGGTGCCGTCGGTCCGCCAGAGCTCCTGGCCGGTGGTGGCGTCGGTGGCGAAGAAAAACGCCTGGGCGCCGGCGGCGGTGAGGCCGTGCACCCAGCCGTTGCCGGAGCCGGGGTTGACGTCCTTGAGGAGCGCCGTGCCGCCGGGGGTGCCGTCGGTGGACCAGAGCTCGGTGTCCGCAGCCGCGGTGGTGGCGCCGAAGAGGATCGTGCTCCCCAGGCGGGTGAAACCGTGGGGGTATGACGCGGCGCTGCCGGGGTTGACGTCGACGAAAAGGGCCGTGCCGCCGGGCGTGCCGTCGCTCTTCCAGGGCTCGGCGCCGTGGGCCCCGTCGTCGGCGGTGAACAGGAAGGAGCCGCCGCCGAGCGCGAAGGCGTCGTTCTCGAGATTGAACGGGGGAAGGGTCAAGGTGGAGTCGCCGGCGCCGGGATTGAGGTCAGCGAGCAGGACGGTGCCGGCGGGGGTGCCGTCCGAGATCCAGGGCTCGCGCCCGTGGACGCCGTCGTCGGCATTGATCAGCAGCTTGCCGTTGCCGAGGTCGAGCCAGAGGCGGGGGTTCGAGCCGACCGGTCCAGGCTGGATGTCGGCGACCAGCGCCGTCCCCGCGGCGGTACCGTCGGTCTTCCAGAGCTCGCGGCCATGAGTGCCATCGTCCACCGTGAGATAGAGCGTGCCGCCAGCCACCAGGAACTGCGGATCGGAGCCGGAGAGGCCCGGATTGACGTCGGCGACCAGCGACGTGCCGGCGGCGGTGCCGTCGGTCTTCCAGGGCTCGCGGCCGTGGATGCCGTCGTCGGCGCTGAAATAGACCGCGCCGTTCCACACCGTGAGGCTCTGCGGCCACGCCCAGCAGGCTCCCGGGCAGATGTCCTTCACCAGCGCCGTCCCCGCGGCGGTGCCGTCGGTTTTCCAGAGCTCGACGCCGTGGACGCTGTCATCCTCCAGGAAGAACACGGTCGTCCCCAGCACGGCGAAATTCTGGTCCGTGAAGAGGGGAGGGGAGAGGTCCTCCTGGGTGGTGTTGAGGTCGGCCACGCGGTGAGGCGGCTGGGCGGACGCGGCGGCGGCGAGCGTCAGGACGAGGACAGGCAGGATCTTCAGCCAGGACTTGATCATTTCCCTCTCCAATCCTGCTCCAAGAAAACTATTGTCCCACCACCGCAATCGCCTTCTCCAGCAGCTCATCCCGCCCGGCCGCCACCCCCTGGATCGTGCGCGCCACCGGCACGGTCGGCTGGATGCCGACGCCGTGGTGCCGGGAGCCGTCCTGCTTGGTCACCTTCATGCCGGTCCAGACCAGCCGGTAGCCTCCCGGCAGGGCGAACGGATTGATGTTGCCGTTGGTCCCCGCCGTGGGGTTGCCGACGATCTCGCCGAGGTGATAGGCCTCGACGATCCCCATGTAGCTCTCGGCGTAGCTGATCGCCCGGCCGTCGGTGACGAAGGCGATCTTCCCCTTGAGTCGGGGCGCCTCCGGCGGCAGGTACCAGCCAGCGGTGTTCCACTCCCACCCCTGCCGGTCGGGACGGGTGACCACGGGAATGTTCCAGCGCGCCGAGGTGATCGGGCGGTCGGTCAGATGGCTGAGGACGGCCGGCGAGACATTGCGCGGATATCCCCGGAGATCGAACACGACCCCCCGGGCGGCGGCGAGGCGATCGAGAGCGCCCTTGAAATCGGCGTCGTTGATCTGGTCGAGATTGACGTAGAGGATGCCCGGCCGGGGCTCGGAGATCTTCTCGGGGCGGGTCTCCACGAGGCTTCCGGACCCGAAAGAAGGGGTCGAGTGGGACAGGGTGGCGGTGACGGCCGTGCCGTCCGTGTGCCGCGCCTCGATCCGCACCGCGGCGGCCGGCTCCCCCTGCGCCAGCTGTTGCAGGGCGACCCAGCGCCGCCACTGCGGGGTGGCGCCGGAGACCAACTCCTCGATCGCCGTCAGCGCCTCCCGGGCCGGCCGGCCGTTCAGGGAGACCACCAGGTCGCCGGGGCGCAGCTCGCCGGCTCCCGCGGGCGCGACTTGGGTGACGACGAGCTGATCCTCCACCCAGTCCCAGAGCAGAGGGAGGCGGGCCGGAGCGCCCTCGAAGCTGCCGGAGACGTTGCCGTGGCCGTCGTGGAGCGCGGCCACCAGATGGCGCAGGGTGACGAGGAAGGCGCGCTCGTCCGCGTCCGTGGCGGCGGTGGTGAGGGCGCGCCGGAGCTCGCCCGGCCAGTCGGCCTGGACGACGTCGAAATAGGGATAGAAGTGCTGGAACACGTTCCACGCCAGCACCACGTCGGCCAGCCGCGTGGCGCGGTCGTTGCCGGAGGGGATGGGCTCCGGAGAGGCCCCGGCTACAGGCGTGGCCGCCACGGGAGCGTGAGGGAGCGTGCCCTGGGCGTCCTCGTAGAGCGCCAGGGGGACCAGCGCCGAGACGCCGCCGCCGAGGTCGGCCACCAGCGGCTCGCCCGGCTGGGGAACCGACGCGGGATCGGGCTTCGACCAGGAAAGAAGCAGGCTGCGCCGGCCGCTCTTCGGATGGTCCGTCGAGAGGACCGCGCGATAGCCGGCCCGGATCGAATCCGGATCGACCTCCCAGGCGGCGGGGGAGTCGTCGCCGACCGGCGTCTCGAAGTCCCCGTTGGGGATGGGGTTCGCCACGCCGGCCGCGCCGCCGGCCACCTCCAGCGACAGGTCGTCCCACCAGACGCGCCCGCCGGCGGTGAGGCCGAGGTCGATCTCCAGCCAGTCAGCGTCCTTGGGCACCTCTCCGGAGATCTCGTAGGTGCGCCATTCGTTCGCCGTGATCGGCGGCGCCGTCTCGGCGATCAGGGCCGGCTCCGCAGTGGCCTTGCCGGCGCGGAGCTTCAGGACGGCCGGGTGGTCTCCCGGCACCTCGGCCCGCGCCGCGGCCCGCACGGTCACCCGCTTGCCGCGATAGGAGGTGGCATCGAGGATCTGGGGGATCTGGGCGCCCGCGGCCGCCGGCGCGGCGGTCACGCGCCGGCTCTTGTAGACATTGGGTCTCGCGCTGACCTGCAACCCCAGGTGCTCCCAGTGGATCACCGTCGTGCCGGCGGCGGCCTTGAGCTCTGCGGGCAGGACGGGGCGCGGCCCGCCGGTAAGGAAGACTCGCACGGTCGGCGCGAGAGGACGGAAGAGACCCTCCAGGGTCCGGGCCAGCTCGGCGGGGTCCGCGGCCTTTTCGGCGGTCTGGACGCCGGCGAGAGCCAGCTTCTCCCAGTCCGCGGCCGCCGCCTGATCGCTGGGGTGGAAATAGCGGACGTCGCCGAACAGGCGCGCAAAGGCGATGAGGTTGTCCAGTCCCCGGCCGGCGAGCGGCCGCGCCGGCTCGTGGCGGGTCTCCACGGCGCCGAGCGCCGCGATCGAGGCCGAATCGATCCAGGCCTTGCCGCCGCCCGGGAGCAGCAGACCGATGAAGATCACCTTGGCGTCCGGGGCCACGTCGCCCACGATCTCGTAGCTCTTCCAGGTGGGCGAGGTGATCGGCCGGTCGGTCATGTTGTCGAAGAACCCTCTGCCGCCCCCCTCGCGGTCCACCCGCAGCCAGAGGCCGGCCCCGTCGCTCCCGGCGACCTCGGCCCGGACCGCCGCCCGGAAGCGGATCCGCTGGCCGCGGTACGGGATGGCGTCGAAAGAGGTCAGCAGGTTGCCGAACGCCCGTGGATCTTTCTTCTCACCGGCGAACGCCAGCTCGGCCGCCTGTTTTCCCGCCTCCGGATGGTCGGCGACGATCCTCGCCGTGTAGCCGTTCTCCCGCGAGGTGGCGGAGAAGGACCACCCCGGAGGTACCTCGCCTGGCTGACCCTGCTCGAAATCGAGGTTGGTGGGCGCCGGCAGCGGCGTCGAGGCGGCCTGGCCGTGGAGAGCGGCAGGCAGCAGCCCTACGAGGAGCGAGAAGAAACGGGCAGCGCGGAAGACCGCAGGATTCCTCAAGGCCGGACCTCCCAGACAGGCGGAAAGATAAATCAAGGCTGTATGGTTAGCGTAGTACGCCGTGGGGAGGGCGTCAAGCGTTCCGCTATCAAATTCTTGCGGACTGAGGCGCCCTCAGCTCCGTTCGCGGTGCAGCGCCGCGCCGATGCCGACGGCGAAGAGGAGAGACCAGAAGGGCCAGGGGCCATGGGCGCCGGCGATGACGGCGCCGGCCACCATGCAGAAGCCGCCGAAGAGGGTGCCGCGCAGGCCGGCGAGGGGGTTGTTGGGGCGCTGGGTGGCCTGCTCGAGGAGGCGCAGGCCCTCGGTGATCAGGCTGGGCCCCTTGGCCAGCGCCTCCAGGATGTCCGGGGCCGCGCGCAGCATCTGCTGCATCAGGTTCTGCGGGCTGAACTGCGAGCGGAAGATGGTGTTGGCGTGCTCCCGCGAGACGGCGGCGACGTCGAGGCCGGGCTTGAGGATCTGGCCCACCCCCTCGAAGGTGACCAGGGCCTTGACCATCAGCACCATCTCGACCGGGAAGTAGAGGCGGTGCTGGGCGCCGAGGTTGACCGAGCGCATGATCAGCTGCGCCAGCGAGAAGTCGCGGAAGCTGCCGGCACGGTTGAAGCGGAGGAGGATCTCGGTGACCTCGCGGCGGAACCCCTTGACGTCGGCCCCCGGCCCGGGGATGGCGATGGCGGCGAGGTAGCGGGCCGCCCCCTCGGCGTCGCCCATCACCAGCGTGTAGTAGTAGTAGAGGAAGGTGCGCCGCAGGTCGTTCTCGAAGCGCCCCACCATGCCGAGGTCGATGAAGCCGAGGCGGGGGCCGGGGAGCACCAGCAGGTTCCCCGGGTGCAGGTCGGCGTGGAAAAAGCCATCCTTGAACAGCATGCGGATGATGCTGGCGGCGCCGAGGTCGACCAGCTTGTCGCGCTCGCCGTCGGTCAGCTCGGCCGTCTCCGGCGCGCCCGGCTTGAACCCGGCGAGGAACTCCATGCAGAGCACGCCGCGGCTGCTGTACTGCCGATAGATCTTGGGGAACACCACCCCCGGCAGGTCGTGAAAATTGGCGGTGAACGACTCGGCGTTGTCCGCCTCCCGCCGCAGGTCGACCTCGCGGCGCGTGTACTCGACGAACTCGCGGATCAGCTGGCTCGGCCGATAGCGCGGCAGGAAGAGCTGGAGGATGGCGCCGAGCATGCGCAGCAGGATGGCGTCGCGGGTCAGAGTCTCGCGGATCCCCGGCTTGACCACCTTGATGATCACCGAGTCCCCCTCCAGCGTGGTGGCGCGGTGGATCTGGGCGATCGACGCCGAGCCGGTGGGGATGGGATCGACCCAGGAGTACATCGAGGCGATCGGCCGCGCGGTGTCCGCCTCGATGATCCGCAGGTAGCGGTCGAAAGGGACGACCGGCAGGCGGTCGAGCAGGTTCTTGAGCTCGTCGGTGATCGACTCCGGCAGGATGTCCTGGCGCAGCGCCAGCACCTGGCCGAGCTTGATGTACGTCGGCCCCAGGATCTCCAGCCGCCGCCGGAGCTGCACCGGGAACGGCCGGTCGGCGATCGCGCGGTCGAGGAACGGCCGCACCACGAAGGCGAGCAGGCGCTCCAGCCAGAACAGCAGCCGGAACCGCCGCCCGGTCCCGAACGCCTGTCCCTCGCGGGCGTGCGCCACCAGCGCGCCGAAGGCGAGGGCGATCAGGTGCCGCTGGGTGGTGAGGAACCGGCGGAGCAGCCCCTGCGGCGGCTTGTCCGGCAGCATCTCGAAGCCGGGGATGTCGCCGGAAGATGGCACCTCCTGCGAGACGGATGGCAGGTCGGGAAGCGGCACGGGAACCGGCGCCGGCAGGGACGCCAGCGGGAGGTCGGGGTCGGCTGGGCGGGGCTCAGGCACTGTGGGGGAGTGTATCGCAGGGCTCCCTGGAGCGCTGGACCGGTATCGACGCGCCGAGATCGTCGGATGGGGGACCGCCCTGGAGGGGCGGGCTTTGAACAGCCTGGGGTTTCAACCCCAGGCGGGAGCCGGCATCGATTCTTGCCTCGAAGGGCGGGCCTCTCCGTCAATGATCGTCCATTTTTGGGGCCGGTAGGGCAGGAGATTGAGATGACCTCGAGGGCTCCAGGATCGAGACGCCCCGCCTGGGGCCCCTGCGGGGCGATCCCCCGCCCGACGACGAGACTTGCCCGTCCCCCCTTGACACCTCCTATATATTCCTCCCATGGCCAAACCTGTTCTGTTCGCGATCGACGACGACCCCGAGGTCCTGCGCGCCATCGACCGCGACCTGCGGCGCGAGTACGGGGAGCACTACCGCGTGATGCGGACCAACTCGGGCCCGAGCGCGCTCGAGGCCCTGGCGACGCTCAAGGAGCGGCAGACGCCGGTGGCGCTCTTCCTGGTCGACCAGCGGATGCCGCAGATGACCGGCGTCGATTTCCTCGAGAAGGCGATGCCGATCTTCCCCACGGCCAAGAAGGCGCTGCTCACCGCCTACGCGGACACCGACGCCGCCATCCGCGCCATCAACACGGCCCACATCGACTACTACCTGATCAAGCCCTGGGACCCCCCCGAGCGCTGTCTCTATCCGGTGATCAACGACCTGCTGGCCGACTGGCAGGCGAGCTTCCGGCCGCCCTTCGAGGGGATCCGGGTGCTCGGCCACCGCTGGTCTCCGGACGCCTTCCAGATCCGCGATTTCCTGGCCCGTCATCAGGTGCCCTACCACTGGATGGACGTCGAGAGCGATCCGGAAGCCAAGGACGTGCTGGGCGACGCCGGCGCCGGCCTCCCCCTGGTGGTGCTCACCGACGGCACTCGTCTGGCCAATCCCTCCAGGGTTGAGCTGGCGGAGAAGATCGGCCTGCGGACGCGGGCGGAAAAGCCGTTCTACGACCTGCTGATCATCGGCGGCGGACCGTCGGGCCTGGCCGGCGCGGTCTACGGCGCCTCCGAGGGGCTGCGTACGCTGATGGTCGAGGGGGACGCGCCGGGCGGCCAGGCGGGGACCAGCTCGCGGATCGAGAACTATCTCGGCTTCCCCTCCGGCCTCTCCGGCGCCGACCTCACCCGCCGCGGCGTCGCCCAGGCGGTGCGCTTCGGCGTCGAGATCCTGACGCCGCAGGAAGCCAAGGGGCTCCGCCTGGAGGACCCATACCGGATCGTCACCCTCGGCGACGGCCTGGAGGTGAGCTGCCACGCTCTGCTGATCGCCACCGGCGTCTCCTACCGCAAGCTCGACGTCCCCGGGGTCGAGCGGCTGACCGGCGCCGGCGTCTACTACGGCGCGGCGATGACCGAGGCGATGGCCTGCCGCGACGAGGACGTGTTCATCGTCGGCGGCGCCAACTCGGCCGGCCAGGCCGCCATGTTCTTCTCCAAGTACGCCAGGCGGGTGGTGATGCTGGTGCGCGGCGACTCGCTGAACAAGGGGATGTCCCAGTATCTGATCGACCAGATCGGCGAGACCTCCAACATCGAGGTCTGGTTCCACGTCAACGTCGCCGGCGCCGTGGGCGACGACCATCTGGAGTCGATCGACGTCCACCATTCGGACAGCGAGACGGTCACCAACCACCCCGCCCGCTCCCTGTTCATCCTGATCGGCGCTCAGCCGCGCACCCACTGGCTGGAGGGGGTGGTCGAGCGCGACGACCGCGGCTTCATCCCTACCGGTCCCGCCCTGATGCGCGACGGCCAGCGGCCGGCGGGGTGGAAGCTCGACCGCGATCCTTTCCTGCTGGAGACCAGCGTCCCCGGCATCTTTGCCGCCGGCGACGTGCGCCAGGGCTCGGTCAAGCGCGTCGCCTCCGGCGTCGGCGAGGGATCGATCGCCATCTCGTTCATCCACCAGTACCTGAGCCGGCTCTGAAAATGTGCCTCCGCGACGACCGAAAGATATTCCGTAGGGGCGCAGCATGCTGCGCCCACAACGCTTGGCCGGCCTGCACGGGCGCAGCATGCTGCGCCCCTACGGAGGACTGATCCCATGCTGCTCGATCCCAATGCGGACGCCCTCTTTCCCGCCCTCACCGGCGAGGCCCTGGAGCGCGTGCGCGCCGAGGGGACCGAGATGGAGGTCGAGGCGGGGACCGTCCTGTTCGCCGAGGGAGCCACGGACCACGACTTCTTCGTCATCCTGGAGGGGGAGGTCCGGGCCACCCGGCGGGTCCGCGGCCAGGAGCAGCTCCTGGCGATCCATGGCCCCGGCCATTTCACCGGCGAGATCTCGATGCTCACCGGCGGCCCCGCCCTCGCCACCGACCGCGCGTCGCAACGCAGCCGGGTGGTCCGCGTCGAGCGAGACAAGTTCCGCCGGCTGATCGCCGATTCCCCCGCCGTGGCCCGTGTCGTGCTCACCGCCATGTCCGGCCGCGCCGTCGACATCGACGCCCAGCTCCGCCAGCAGGAGAAGATGGCCGCCCTCGGCAAGATGTCCGCCGGCCTCGCCCACGAGCTCAACAACCCCGCCGCCGCCGCCGCGCGCTCGGCGGGGCAGCTCCGCGAGTCCCTGCGCTACCTGCAGAACCTGGGTCTGCAGAGGGAGCGCCCCTTCACCGCGGACGAGCGGCGGGAGATGTCCGGCGTCCAGAAGGAGGCCCTGGCGGCGATCGCCCAGCGCCAGGAGCGGCCGTCGCTCGATCCGGTGGGGCAGAGCGATCTTGAGGACGCCCTCACCGATTGGCTCGAGGAGCGCAACGCCGAGAACGCCTGGCGGCTGGCGCCGATCCTCGCCGCGGCGGGGATCGGCCCCGAGCGGCTCACTGCCATCGCCGGGCGGATCGGCGACGAATCCCTGCTCCGCATCCTCCCCTGGGTCGAGGGGCTGCTCAGCCTCGCCGACCTGCTCGACCAGGTGGAGCAGAGCACCGCCCGCATCTC
>DATBAW010000265.1:0-3502 GCA_036271335.1 Thermoanaerobaculia bacterium | reverse complement strand
CGTAGGCCGGCGCGCCGGGGCGGACGCGCGGCCGGCTGTAGCGCCAGATGCCGGCGAGGAGATGGCGGCCGTCGCGGCTCACGGTGTCGACGGCGTACTGGTCGCCGTCCAGCCGCTCCTGGACGAGCACCGTCTCGTTGATCAGGCCGGCCTGGTTGGTGCGCCCGAGCAGGGCGGCGCAGGCAGCACGGACCTCATCGGCGGAGGAGCAGAGGGCGACGCCGTCGGAGTCGAGGCTGTGGGAGGGCTTGATGACCACAGAACAAGGGACTTCAGGGACAGCAGAGACAGCAGGAAAAAGGGTCTCCGGTTTCTCCTGTCCCTGGAGTCTCTGCTGTCCCTGAGGTCCCTTGTTCCCACCTGCCGCGGCCACGATCCAGGCGAGGATCTCCTCGACGTCGGCCGAGCGGATCTGCTGTGGCACGGCCAAGCCGGCCTCCGCGGCCGCCCGGGCCATCAGGCCCTTGTCGCGCCGGGCCGGCGACAGGGCGAGGCCGTTGCCGGGGAGGCCGAGGGCGTCGTCGAGCTGGTCGGCGAGGAGCACGCCGGTCTCGCAGCCGGCGAGGACCAGCTCCACACCCCGCTCCCGCAGGCGCTCCGCGGTGGCCGCGGCGTCGTCCTGGTGGGTCAGCACCTCCACGAAATCGGCGGCCGAAGGGGGCGCGGCTCCCAGACGGGCGGCGATGCCGGCGTCGCTGAGCACGGCGAGGCATTCGTGGCCGCGCCGGCGGAGGGCGGGGGCGAGGAGGGCGCCACCCCCCCAGGGATCGACCACGGCGGCTCTCAAGCGGCCCCCGCCAATTGACCCCGTAATTGGCCCAGCAGCGTTTCGCACTCTTTGACCCCCGGCCGGTGCGCCAGGGCGGTGTCGCGGGAGTCGCGCGAGCAGCGTTCCCAGGCGTCGCGGTCGCCGAGCAGCAGGTCGAGGGCGGCGGCCCAGGGCTCCAGGTCCTGAGGAGGGGCGACGCCGGCGGACGAGGTCATCGGCCGCACGGGGATCTGGAAGTCGACGCCCAACCGCGCCTCGGGGAGGGCGCCGGCGTCGCTCGCCAGCACCGGTACGCCGCGCACCATGGCCTCGGGAACTACCAGGCCGTAGGTCTCGGGGAAGAGGGAGGGGACGAGCAGCACACGCGTTTGCGCCAGGATCTCGCCGACGTCGTCGGCCGGCGGCAGCAGGTGCACATTGGGACGGGCGCGCAGGGCGGCCAGGATCGCGGCGTCGGGCGAGTTCCCCCAGGTGGCCACGGCGGCGAACTCGACGCCGGGGAAGCGGTCGGCGAGGGCGAGGAAGAGGTCCACCCCCTTCTCCGCGATCGGCTTGATCAGGGTGACGAAGCGGTTGCTCGCCGCACCGAGCTGCGGCGGGGGGCCGGGACCGTCGACGGGGAGGGTGACGGGGGTCGCCTCCAGGCCGGCGTGATGGGCCACGTAGTCGCGGCTGTAGCGGCTCATCACCAGGAGGGCGCGGACGTGGCTGAGGCGCTCCACCTGCGCCGCGTTCTCCTGGGCGGCGAGCGGACCGAACGGCAGGTGGCGGTGGTTGTGGACCAGGAAGATCACGCGGTCCGGCGCCGCGGCCAGGGCCGCTTCGAGGAGATAGGCGCGGCCGTCGTCGGCGACCAGCACGAGGTCCGGGCGCCAGCTCTCGATCCGGCTCCGGATCCAGGCCGCGCGCGCCGCGAGGTCGGGGGTGTCCAGGCCGTCCACCTCGACCCCGCGGAAGGCGTACTGGAAGAGCCCGGGCCCCGGCGATCGCCGCGAGCGCACCTCCACCCCGCGGCCGGCGAGGGTGGCCAGGAACTCGGCCCTCGGCGTGTCGCGGTTGTGGGCCGGGCAGACCACGAGGCAGGCGTGGCCATGGCCGGCCAGCTCCTCGAGGAGGCGCCGGTTGGCCTTGTGCCCGCCGCCGAAGGTGGGCAGATGGCGCTCTTCCTGGAGCAGGAGGACTCGCATGGCGCGGCGCAGTATTCGCCTAATAACCGCAGTCGTGGAGCTCGGCCTCGAGCTCGGTGCCGGCGACCTGATGGGCCAGCTCGTGGAAGTTGACGATCAGGTCGGCGAGCCGCCGCGAGTTGCGCTTGTGGGTGGCGGGCTCCAGGCCCCCGGTATCTGCGGTCACGCCGAGGAAGCGGAGCAGCCGCTCGATCGCCTCGCCGCCGGCGAAGAAGTCCTCGTAGAAGACCTCGACCCAGGGCTTCGGTTGGCGGACGAGCTCCGCCGTCAGACCGTCGTAGAAGGCCTGCTCGCCGGCGAGATAGGAGTCGAGGCCGTCGAGCGACACCTCGACCTGGACCGGCTTCAGGTCCTCGGGACGGAAGCGGTGCTTGTAGTGGGTCCACATCTGCTCGCGCTCGGCCACCAGGGCGGAGACGAACTTCTTCAGCCGGTTGCGGCGGCGCAGCACGATCACCCGGATCTCGGGATCCGCGAACAGGCCCGCGAAGGCGCCGGGGTGCTGGCCGGCCACCAGCTTGAAGCCCACGGCGGAGCTGCCGAAGGGGTGCGCCCAGACCTTGTCCAGAAAGGCGGCGGGATCGGCGTCGCGCTCGGCCGGGGTGGCGAGGTGGAGCGAGCCGTCGCGATGGCCTACGGCGTAGAAGACTTGGTGCTGATAGAACAGCTCGCCGTGGCAGAGCACCTGCGGGTGCGAGTTGAGCAGCGTCGCCAGATAGGTGCTGCCGCAGCGGGGGTGGGTGAGCAGGGCGAAGCGGGTCATGGACGACACGACGGCGACCTCCAGGAGAGCAAAACCCCCTCCCCGAAGCGGCGTGCGCGCAGCGGCGGCGGCTCGGGGAGGATCTGACGGGCGGCCCGCGCCGCGGCGATCGGGCAGTCGGTGGCGACGAAGACGGTGAGGCGGTCGAAACAGCCCTGGGCGAAGAAGGAGCCGAGGAGGAGCGGGCCCCCCTCGACCAGCAGAGTGCGCACGCCATGCCGGCGGAGGTCCGCCAGCGGCTCGTCGAGGCGGTGGCCGCGGGCGCGGATGGCGACCGTCCCTTCCGCCGGCTCCTCCTCGAGCTCCGGGCCGACCAGGAAGGTGGTGCGGCCATCGGGGAGAGGGGTGCAGGCGTGGCGGCCGCCGAAGATGACGCGGTCGGGTTGGCGGCGCGGCTCGCGGCCCAGGCGCTCCGGGCGCACGGAGAGGCGCGGCCGGTCCTGCTCCCAGGTGTGCGCCCCCACGGCGACGGCGTCGTAGAGCTCGCGCAGGAGGTGGACCCGCCGCCAGTCCTCCGCGGAGGAGATCTCGGCGGCGGTCGCGGAGCCGTCGGCGAGGACGGCGAAATTTATGTGGACGAACGGTTTCATCGGTATCGGGTCCGGCGCTAGTCGAGGAGGTGGCCCATCTTCCGGCGTTTGGTCTCGAGGTAGCCACGGCTCTCGGCGGTGGGGGCCACCCGCAGCGGCACCCGCTCGGCGATGCGCAGGCCGAGCTGCGTCAGGGCCGCCAGCTTGCGCGGGTTGTTGCTGAGCAGGCGCACGGATTCGATGCCCAGCGCCT
>DATBAW010000264.1:0-17988 GCA_036271335.1 Thermoanaerobaculia bacterium | reverse complement strand
CGCCTGGACGCCGCGGCCGTGGTCGAGAAGTTCGGCGTGCGGCCGGACCAGATCACCGATTACCTCGGCCTCGCCGGCGACGCGGTGGACAACATCCCCGGCGTGAAAGGGATCGGCGCGAAGTCGGCGGCCGAGCTGCTGAGCCGCTTCGGCCATCTCGAGGAGCTCTACGAGCGGCTGGACGAGCTCCCCTGGCTGAGCAGCGTCCGCGGTGCCAAATCGCTCCACGCCAAGCTCGTCGCGAACCGCGAGATCGCCTTCCTGTCGAAGCAGCTCGCGACGGTGTCGCGGGAGGTGCCCGGCGTGAAGGCCGACCTGAAGAGCCTGGAGTACCGGGGAGCGGACAGCGCGAAAGTCGAGGCGATCTTCGGGCGGATGGGCTTCAACAAGATCCGCGAACGGGTGCCCACGCAGGGCGCCTGATGATTCCGCGATTATTCCGAAAAAACTTCGGCGAGCGGCAGCTCGAATCCCGGCAGCAGCGGTGACGTGAGCACGTCTCCCGCGGCGGCGGAGAGGAACGGCTGCGGCCGGAGGCCGTCGTCCGTCCGCTCCCACGTCTGGACGCCTTTCCGGGAGGGGTCGAACAGCCAGTAGGTCTGGACGCCGTTGCGTTCATAGGCCCGCAGCTTGAGGACCTTGTCCAGACGCCGGCTGCTCGGGGAGAGGATCTCGATCACCAGGTCCGGCGCTCCCAGAACGTTCTTCGACCTGACAATCGCGGCTCTCTCGTTGGAGACGAACAACAGGTCCGGCTGGACGATGTCGTGGGGAGAGAGGAGGACGTCGGTGGGCGCGACGAGGAGCTTCCCGAGACGATAGGCTTTGACCCACCCTCCCAGGCGAATCGTGAGCTCGACCAGCAGATCCTGATGTGGCACGAAGGGGGCGGGGGTCACGTAGTGCTCTCCATCGAGGATCTCGTGGCGCCTGCCGTCCTCGGGGAGGAGGGCGTAGTCGCGGTAGGTCAGCCTGGGGATGGGATCGTGGAGAGCCATGACTACCCCTCGAAGACCTCGGCGAGCGGCAGCTCGAAACCCGGTAGCAGCGGCGACGTGAGCACGTCTCCCGCGGCGGCGGAGAGGAACGGCTGCGGCCGGAGACCTGTCTCCGTCCGTAGATACGTTTGCACGCCTTTCCGGAAGGGATCGAACATCCAGTATTCCTGCACTCCGTAGCGATCGTAGGTGCGCAGCTTCAGGACCTTGTCCAATCGGCGGCTGCTCTGGGAGAGGATCTCGATCATCAGATCCGGCGCGCCCTGAACGTTCTTCCCGGCCGCGATCGACGCTCTCCCGCTGGAGATGAACAACAGGTCCGGCTGGACGACGTCGTGAGCCGACAGCAGGACGTCCGCGGGAGCGAAGAAGAAGAGCCCGAGACGGTTCGCCTCGATGAAGCCTCCAACGCGGAGCGTGAGGCGGAAGGCCAGCTTCTGGTGGGACAGGAACGGAGCCGCTGTCACGTAGTGCTCTCCATCGAGGATCTCGTGGCGCCTGCCGTCCTCGGGGATGAGGGCGTAGTCGCGGTAGGTCAGCTTGGGGATGAGATCCTGGAGAGCCATGGCGCGAATCTCCTGTAGCAACCCATCGTAACACGACCGCGGGACGTCCCTCGGCGTTGGCGAGTTCCGTGGTGGCGCAATCTATCACCGGAAAGCGCGTCAGGGTAGCCTTGCCGTGACGCGCCGGGAATCCATTCCCGGCCCAGCGGTTATAATGGGCTCCCGCCTCCTCGGCGGCACGACCCATTCGAATCCAGCGGAGCACCCCTATATGGCCAAAGCGCGCGTCGCCGTCCTCAAGACCAAGCCCGAGACCGTCCTGGAGGACGTCGGTCGGACCATGGAGATGGGGGAGGTCAAAAAATATCTCGCCTCCGGCTCCACCACGATCCTCAAGGACAACATCTCCTGGCACTTCCCATTCCCGGGAGCGAACACCACTCCCTGGCAGCTCGAGGGGACGATCCAGAAGCTCAACGCCGACGGCTACACGGATCAGGTCTGCGTGCAGAACAACACCGTGGTGACCGATCCCAAGAAGGGCGAACGGCTCAACCGCTACCTGCCGGTGCTCGACAAGTACGACGTGCCGGTGCGCTACAACTGCTTCGCCGACGACCTCAAGTGGATCACCTACAAGCCGAAGGGGAAGATGCTGGTGCTGCCGCAGATCTACCCCGAGGGGATCACGATCCCCGAGTTCTTCCTCGGCAAGAACGTCGTCCACCTGCCGACCGTGAAGTGCCACATCTACACCACTACCACCGGCGCGATGAAGAACGCCTTCGGCGGCCTGCTCAACACCCGCCGGCACTACACCCACTCGAACATCCACGCCACGCTGGTCGACCTGCTGACGATCCAGAAGGAGATCCACTCCGGGCTGTTCGCGGTGATGGACGGCACGACCTGCGGCAACGGCCCGGGCCCGCGCACGATGATCCCGGTCGAGAAGGACTTCATGATGGCCTCCGGCGACCAAGTGGCGATCGACGCCGTGGCGGCGAAGATGATGGGTTTCGATCCGATGTCGATCCCCTACATCCGGCTGGCGCACGACGCGGGCCTGGGGGTGGGCGATCCGCGCGACATCGAGATCGTCGGCGAGGACGTTTCGAAGTGGAACTTCCATTTCTCGGTGGGAGACAACGCCGTTTCCCGCTTCGGCGACCTCGTCTGGTTCGGACCGCTGAAGGGGCTGCAGAAGCTGTTCTTCCGCACGCCGCTGGTCTATTTCTTCGTCTTCGGCTCGTACTTCTACCATGACTACGCGTGGTACCCGACCGTGGGCAAGCGCCGCATCGAGCAGTACGCCAAGACCAGCAAATGGATGCGCCTCTTCGAGCAGTATCCGGAGGCGGTCCAGGAAGAAGAGAAGGCGGCCTGAGCCCCACACTCTCCCCCGAAGAGAGTCCTTCAGACCTGACATCCCTGCCCTCCGCGGCGCCGGCCAACGCCGGAGCGCCGCTGGGGAAGGGTCCGGGTCTCGACCGGCTGGGGCGGCAGATGATGGTGCCGCTGCTCCTCGGCGTGCTCGTGGTCGTCGGCCTCGCCCTGACCGCCAATCCGCACGCGCTGGCTCGTAGCCTGCGCGATTTCGACCTCTGGCTGCTGGTGCCGGTGCTGGCGCTCTCCCTGTTCAACTACGGCCTGCGCTATCTGCGCTGGGAGTTCTATCTCAAGCGTCTGGGCTGCGCGCTCGGGCCGGGACGAGGGCTCGCGATCTTCCTGGTCGGCTTTCTGCTCTCCGTGACCCCCGGCAGGGCGGGAGAGCTGGGCAAGGCGTGGCTGGTGCGCGAGCTGGGGGGTGGACGGGCGATGCGGGTGGTCTCGGCGGTGCTGGCGGAGCGGGTGACCGACGTGCTGGGCACGTTCGTGCTGATCGCCATCGGCGCGCTGCCGCTGCCGGGAGGGCCCTGGATCGCGGCGGCTTTTCTGGCGGGGGTCGTCGCCATCGTGGTCGTGCTGACCTGGCGGCGGGGAGCCGAGTGGGCCTTCGCGATCCTCGGCAAGATGCCGGTGATGGGCCCGCGGGTGCCACATCTGGTCGAGATGGTCGACCGCCTGCGCGAGCTGCTCTCGCCGGAGCTGGCGATCGGCGGGATCCTGGTGGCGTCGGTGGCCTGGGCGGCGGAGGGATATGGTTTCTGGCTGGTGGTGCGCAACTACGCGCCGAAAGCGGGCCTGCTCGTCGCGATCTTCAACTACACGGCGGCGAGCATCCTCGGCGGCCTGTCGATGCTTCCCGGCGGCCTGGGAGCCGCCGAAGGCTCGTTGACCGCCCTCCTCCACGAGCAGGGGCTCGCCACGGCGGACGCCAGCTCGATCACGCTGGTCATCCGCGCGGCAACGCTCTGGTTTTCGGTGCTCTTCGGCGTTCTTGCTTTGCCGTTCGTGGCGCGGTGGCTGGCGGCGAGAGGGGAGGGCCCGGGCATGAATGCCCGGGCTACGACGAACAGAAAAGCCGGCTGAAGCCGGCTCAAAGCTCGCGGTGTTTTTTGGAGTCCCCTTCAGGGGGCTTTTCTTTTGAGACGTAGCCCGGGCATTCATGCCCGGGCGGGCTGGCCTGAAAGATCATTATGCCGTCTTCTGCCCGCACTCCGGACAGAACCGCGGTGCTCCCTCCATCTCCGCGCCGCACCCCGTGCAGTGCTTCTTCTGCATCGTCGAAGTGCCGCATTCGGGGCAGAACTTGGCGCCGGCGGTCTTGGCGCCGCAGGACTTGCAGAGGGCGCCGGTGACCTGGCCGACGTCGCGATCCTTCATCCAGTCGACTTCCTGGGCTTTCGTGCGGGCCTGCTGCCTGGCGGCTTCGGCCTGGGCGGCGGCGATCTCCTCGTCGAGGTCGGGCGCGCACCCTTCGCAAAGGCCCGCCTTGGCGTTGAAGCAGACCGGACCGCAAACCCACTTCCCACAGCGCGTGCACTGCTTGAACAGCGGCCGGATCTCGTCGGTCGCCTCCTTCAGGGCGGAGTCATGGGCCGGGCCGCCGACGGCGCGCTGGATCTGGTAGGCGGTATCCGAAACGCGCCCGAACAGGCCGCCGAAGAGGCTCCCCGCGGCCTCGGCCGCCGAGGCCGCGAGGCCGAGCTTCGAGGTCTGGAAGGTCGACATGTAACCGTTGCCGCACTTCTCGCAGAAGAACTTGAACTGATATCCGCGATCGGTGGAAAGGTCCTGGTAATTCCCCGTGAAATCGATTGTGCCCATCGCTCGTGCTTCTCCGCTGGATAGGGTTGATCGCCGCGATGGTAGCACGGCGGAAAGGGCCGGATTCTGTGCCAGAGTAAGCGTTTCATGGGCACCTCGCGCCGTCCGCTCCTCGCCGCCATCCTGGCGCTGGCGCTCGTCCTCCGCCTCGCCCATCTGTGGGCGGTGCACGCCCAGCCGTTCGTGGCCGGGCTGGCGATGGACAGCCAGGAGTACGACCGCTGGGCGCAGCGGATCGCGGCCGGCGACTGGATGGGCTCGGAGGTCTTCTTTCAGGCGCCGCTCTATCCGTACCTGCTGGCCTTCGTCTATACCCTTCTGGGGCACCGCCTCGCGCTCGTCTACCTGCTTCAGATCGTCCTCGCGGTCGCCGGCTGCTGGGCTCTCTACCGCGCCGGCCGGGCGATGGATTCGGAGCGCACGGGGCTCGCGGCGGCGCTGCTCGCGGCGGTCTACGGCCCGTTCCTGTTCTACGACGCGCAGCTGCTCAAGGAGTCGCTCGCCGTCACGGCGGTGAGCTTCCTGCTCTGGGCCCTGGCGGCGGCGCGGGCGCGCCCCAGCACCGCGCGATGGCTGGGGGCCGGCGTCATCCTCGGCGTCCTGGCACTGCTGCGCGAGAACGCGCTGCTGCTCGTCCCGTTCCTCCTGCCGCTGGCCTGGCGCGGGGAGGATCGCTGGACGGGGCTGGCGAGGCGCGGCGGCGCGCTGGTCGCCGGGTTCGCCCTCCTGCTCCTGCCGGTGGCGCTGCGCAACGGGATCGTCGGCGGAGTCTTCCTGCCGACGACCTCGCAGGGCGGGGTGAACTTTTACATCGGCAACCACGCGGGAGCCGACGGCACCTACCAGCCGATCGTCCCCGGCAAGCAGATCCCGGAGCTCGAGCGCAAGGAGCCGGCGCGCCTCGCCGAGCAGGCGCTGGGACGCCGGCTCTCCGCCGGGGAGGTCTCCAGCTACTGGCTCGGCAAGGCGCTGGACTGGGCGCGAGAAAATCCAGGGAGCTTCCTGCGGCTGCAATTCCACAAGCTCGGCATGTTCTGGAGCTGGTACGAGTGGCCGGACGCGGTGGACTACTACTATGTGAAGACCGTCTCGCCGCCGCTCCGCCTGCCGCTCCTCGAATTCGGCGGCGCGGTGATCCTGGCGCTGACCGGCCTCGTCCTCGCCCGCCGCCGCTTGGCTGCCTTCGCGCCGGCCCTGCTGTTCGCGTTCGGCTGGATGGCCTCGACGGTGATCTTCTTCCTCTTCGCCCGCTACCGGCTGCCCGCCGTGCCGGCCCTTCTGCTGCTCGGCGGCGTGGCCCTGGCGGAGATCCCGGCGGCCTGGCGGTCGCGGCGCCCACAAGCGGTCGGTCTCGCGGCGATCGGCGTGGCTGCCTTCCTGCTCCCCCGCGCGGTGGGCTTCGCGCCGCGGATGGATCTCGTGCGCTACAACCTCGGCCGTCTCGCCGAGGAGCAGGGGCGGCCGGAGGAGGCGCGCGAGCAGTATCAGGCGGCTTTCGCGCTCAATCCGAAAGACTTCCTCGCCGCCCTGAACCTGGGAAATCTCGCCGCCCGGAGCCGCGACTGGCCGGCGGCGCTCGGCTTCTACGCTCAGGCCGAAGCGCTGGAGTCCCGGTCGGACGACGTCGAGAGCAATCTGGGTGGCGCGTATCTCGCGATCCGCGATTTCGGCCCGGCGGAGGCCCACCTCGACCGCGCGCTGGCGCTCAATCCGCGGAACCTGCCGGCGCTCCAGAACAAGACGCTGCTGCTGGCCCGGCGGGGGGATCTCGCCGGCGCCCGAGAGCTCAACCGGCGCCTGCTGGAGCTCGATCCGGAGAACCCGGCGGGGCTGCGGCTGAAGGCGAGGCTGCCGGCTCCTTAGGCGCGTCCGGCAGAAACTCGTAGACCCGGTTGGTGTTGTCCGAGTAGCGCAGGGCGAAGAGCTGCGGCAGCCCGTCCGCCCACTGCTGCTCCAGCGAGAAGCCGAACTGCGGGTAGCGGCTCAGGTGCAGCCAGCGGATGTGCTGCTTGGCCAGGTTGTTCACCCAGGCCTGCGGATCGGGATCGACCCGCGGCTGGCACTGCGGATATTCGGACGCCCGGCGATGGTCGGCGCGGTTGATGTTGACGTAGCGCGATTCCCGCTCCAGCCGCGGCCCCATGGCGGGGTATTGGAAGTAGTTGTTGGGCGAGTGGACCGACGCCACCGCGCCGTCGCCGCCGTGGTGGTCGAGCCACCCCCAGCCGCCGGCGAACATGCGGGTCGAGGTCAGGTGGACGGTGAACTCCTCGGCCAGCGCGCGGTCGCGGTCGCGCACGCGGAACGCGGTGAGGACGGGTGCCAGCGCGAGCGCCAGCAGGGTCGCGGCGAGCGCCTCCAGGCGCCAGTGGCGGCGGAGGAACGCCCGTAGCGCCGGCGAGAGGGCGAGCGCCACGGCGGCGAGGTCGAGGACCGCGATCGTCATCCGCACGTCGTGCGGCATCTCGGCGTGGAGCTGCAACATCCCCTGCGCCAGGAACGCCAGGGCGAGCCCTTCCAGCCAGGCGTCGCTGACCCGCCGGCGGACGGCGAGCGCCACGCCGCCGGCGAAGGTCAGGCCGAGGGCGGGCATCAAGTAGCGGACGTTGGCGAACACGTTGTTGTTGTTCGAATAGGGGACGGTGAACCAGAAGGCGAGCTCGAACCAGATCTGCGCGCCGACGATCAGCGATTCGCGCCGCCGCTCGCGGCCGAGGCCGAAGGGGATGAAGATCGCCGCCAGCAGCATGACGAACGTCTGCGGCCCCGTCCCCAGCTCCACCTCCGCCTGCTTGTTGATCCCCAGGAAAGTGTCGATCAGCCAGCCGCGGTCGATCATAGGCCGCCAGAGGTCGAGCACCGAATTCTTGCGCGGCATCGAGGAGCCGCCGTCGTTCCCCGGGCCGGCCGCCGTCTTCAGGCAGACCAGGGCGAGGGGATCGGTCCCCTGGGCGACGTTGCGGACGTAGAAGTAGCTGCCGAGCAGGGAGGCGAGGACGACCGCCGCGATCACCTGCGGCACCCGGCGCCCCCAGCGGCCGCGCGCCAGCGGCACCACCGAGCCGGCGACGGCCAGGGCATAGAACACGCCGAGCACCTTGGCGCCCGAGGCGAGGCCGAGGCCGGCGCCGGCGAGGATCACCGCGCCCCAGTCCGCGTCGTCGAGCCAGCGCAGCGCGAAGAAGAGCGTCGACAGCAGGACGGCGCCGATGAAGATGTCCACGTATTCGGCGGCGGCGAAGCGCACCACAGTCGGCGTCATCAGCATCAGGAACGAGGCGAGCGGCCAGTGGCGGCCGGCGCCGAGGCGGCGGGCGATGCCGCCGGTCGCGAGGCCGACCAGGATCCAGTGCGGCAGCGTCGCCAGGTTGACCCAGAACTCGCTGTGCGACGGCGCCATCCACCACCAGAACCAGAGCGAGCCGTTGGCCGGCACGTACCCGTAGTAGTTGTTGGGGATGTTGCCGAAGACCGGGTTGAGGTTGTGATCGCGCAGCCAGGTCCCGGCGAGCAGCAGGTGGTACATCAGGCTGTCCCACGAGAGCGGCGGACGGATCAGGCCGCGGAGCGCCTCGCTCCCCACCCCGTGCAGGGTGACGATCGAGAGGGCGGGATGCGCGCGCAGGTGCTCCCAAGTGCGCTCGAAGATCGCCCGCGCCGGCGCGCCGAGGCCGCCGGGGGGCGGCGTCCGGCGGAAGCGCATCAGCAGGACGAGCGCCAGCGCCGCCTGGAGGGCGAGGGCGAGGTCGATCCGCAGCAGGCCGAGACTGCCGAGCAGCAGCCCGATCCCCACCGCCTCGGCGGTCGCCATCAGGAGAGTGGCGATGGCGAGCGCCAGCGGATCGCGCACGGCCTCATCGCCCAGCAGCCGCAGCGCCGCCAGGTACCCGCCGAGGGCGAGGAAGCCGATCGCGACGAGCGTCAGCAGGGCGCCGAGGAGATCGATCAGGAACATGCGGCGGCCGGAAGCATGGGCGGGATTGTTAGCACAGGCGGCGGACTCCGGCTAGCGCGGCGAGTCGGGCAGGAACTCGTAGATCCGGTTGGTGGAATCGGCGAAGCGGAGCGCGAACAGGCGCGGCAGCGAATCCGCCCAGCGGTCTTCGAGGGGAAACTCGAACGCCGGATAGCGGCTCAGATGGACCCAGCGCACGTTCTGCTTCGCCAGGTTCGCCACCCAGGCCCTGGGGTCGGGATCGACCCGCGGCTGGCAGGCCGGATACTCGGTGGCGTTGCGGTGGTCCGCCGCGTTGACGTTGATGTAGAGCGACTTCCGCTCCAGGCGCGGTCCCATCGCCGGATACTGGAAGTAGTTGTTGTCCGCGTGGACCGAGGCCACCGTGCCGTCGCCGCCGAAGCGGTCGAGCCAGGCCCAGCCGGCGGCGTAGAAATGGGTGGTGGTCAGGTGGACCTGGACGTCCTGGTCCAGCGCCCGGCCGTGGTCGCCGGCGCGGAACGCGGTCAGGAAGGGGACCCCCGCGAGCATCAGCAGGAGGGCCGCCACCGCCAGCTCGCGCCGGCGGCGGAGCAGGGCGGCGCGCAGGGCCGGAGACATCGCGAGCGCCACGGCCGCGAGGTCGATACAGGCGATGGCGACGCGCACGCCGTGGGGCATCTCGGGATGGAGCTGCAGCAGCCCCTGGGCCAGGAAGGCGACGGCGAGCCCTTCCATCCAGGGGTCGCTCACGCGCCGGCGCTCGCCGAGGGCGACGACGCCGGCGAAGATCAGCCCCAGCGTGGGCGTCAGGTAGCGGACGTTGGCGAAGACGTCCATGTGATCGCCGTACGGCACGCCGAGCCAGATGGCGATCCCGGTCCAGACCAGCACCCCGACGAGCAGGGCCTCCCGCCGGCGTTCGCGGCCGAGGCCGAACGGCAGACAGAGCGCGGCGAGGAGGAGCACGAAGATCTGCGGGCCCGTCCCCTGCTCCGTCACCGTCGACTTCGAGGTCCCCAGGAAGGTGTCGACCAGCCAGCCGTTCTCGATCATCGGCCGCCAGACGGCGAGCACCGAGCCGCCGCGCGGAAACAGGGTGCCGCCGCCGTCGGCGCCCGGGCCGGCCACCGTCCGCAGGCACTGGACGGCGAGCGGGTCGACTCCCCAGGCGAGGTTGCGGAGATAGAAGAAGCTCCCGAGCAGCGAGGCGAGGGCGAACGCGGCGACGATCTGCGGCACCCGGCGCCCCCACCGTCCGCGGGCGAAGGGCACCACGGCGAGGGCGAGGACGAAGGCGTAGAGCACCCCCAGCACCTTGGCGCCGGCCGCCAGCCCGAGGCCGGCGCCGATCAGGGTGACCGCTCCCCAGTCGGCGTCGTCGATCCAGCGCAGGGCGAAGAAGGTCGCCGCCAGCAGGGTGGCGCCGACGAAGAGATCGACGTACTCGGCGGTGGCGAAGCGCAGCACGGCCGGCGTCAGCAGCGCCAGGAAGGTGGCGAGCGGCCAGTGACGGCCGGCGCCGAGGCGGCGGGCGATGCCGCCGGTGGCGAGACCGACCAGGGCCCAATGGGGGAGCGAGGCGAGGTTGATCCAGAACTCGCTGTGCGACGGCGCCAGCCACCACCAGAACCAGACCGAGCCGTTGGCCGGCACGTAGCCGTAGTAGCTGGTGGGGACGTTGCCGAAGACGGGATTGAGGTTGTGGTCGTGCAGCCAGGTGCCGGCGAGCAGCAGGTGGTACATCAGGCTGTCCCACGAGAGCGGCGGCCGGATCAGGCCGCGGATCACCTCGCTGCCGGCGGCGTGCAGGGTGATCAGCGACAGGGCGGGGTGGGCGCGGAGGATCGCCCACGACCGCCGGCCGACCGCCCGCGCCGGCGCGCCGAGGCCCCCCGGCGGCGGGGCCTTGCGGAAGCCGACCAGCAGGGCCAGCGAGAGGGCCGCCTGGAGGGCCAGGGCGAGGTCGATCCGCAGCAGGCCGAGGCCGCCGAGCAGGAGCCCGATCCCCACCGCCTCGGCCGTGGCCAGCAGGAGGGTGGCGATGGCGAGCGCCAGCGGATCGCGCAGGGCCTCCGCGCGCAGCAGCCGCAGGGCCGCGAGGTAGCCGCCGAGGGCGAGGAACCCGATCGCGGCGAGCGTCAGGAGGGCGCCCAGCAGATCGAACAGGATCATGAGCCGACCGGGGACATGGGCGGGATTGTTAGCACAGGCGGCGGGCCGGTGCTAGCATCCGCGCCGATGCACGACTCCTCCTACTTCGAGCGCGAGTATTTCCAGCTCCATCCGGGGAAGGTGAAGTACCTCGACTACCTGGTGGGCCTGCTGCGCGCGCACGGCGTGCCGGCCGGCCGGGTGCTCGACGTGGGGGCCGGCTACGGCTTCCTCATGGAGGCGCTGGAGCGCGGCGGCTACCAGGCGGACGGCATGGAGATCTCCTCGCACGCCGTGGAACAGGCGCGGCGGCGCATCCGCGGCCAGGTGGTCGAGCAGGGGGCCGAGGCGCCGTTCCCCTTCCCCGACGACCATTTCGACGCCATCACCCTGATGGACGTGATCGAGCACCTCCAGGACTACTCCCAGACCCTGGCGAGCTGCCGCCGCTGCCTGAAGCCGGGAGGGAAGCTGTTCGTCATCACCCTCAACGCCCACAGCCTCGCCCGGCCGCTGCTCGGCAAGCGCTGGGCCTGGTACCAGGACCCCACCCACATCCACATGTTCACGCCCCGGATGCTGCGCGAGGGACTGGTGGGGGCGGGGCTGGAGGTCGAGACGCTGATCACCGAGTCCAACTTCTGCTCGGTCGGCGAGGGGACGAAGTTCCTCAAGCCGCTGCGGCTGATCGGCCGGGTGGTGCACACCCCCGCCTTCGGCGACTCCCTGCTGGCAGTGGCGCGCAAGCCGCGGTGAGGTTCCGCGACGTTTTTCGCCCGCCTGCCGGCGCCGGCACGCGGGGAAAACGCGCCGGCTTGCGGTCTGCCGGCTCCCTTTGTCCGCAAGTTGCTGCCGGCACGCGGACAAATACGTCTATTTGACGGCGAGTCGGGCGGTTTGTCCGCAAGCTGCTTCTTTTTGTCCGCGAGCCTCTCCAGGCACTGGGGCAAAACTGCCTGTTTGTCCGCGAGCTGAAGCCATGTACCCGCACGCCGGCGCCGGCACGCCGGGTAAAAAGGTCTCGAAGACGCCCGGAGGCTACGGCTGGGGAGCCGCCGGCGTCCGCCGCGCCAGCAGATAGAAGCCGGAGCGGCCGGCGGGGGTGTTCTCGGGGCAGGTGAGAACGGTCCACCGGTGGGTCCCCGGCGTCAGGTCCACCGGCAGCACCGTCCCGCCGCCCAACACGGCGCCCGTGCCGCCGGTCGCCGCCAGCAGCCGGCCGTCCAGCCAGAGCCGGGTCGGACCGGAGCCCGAGAGCTCGTAGTCGATCCGCGCGGGAGCCGCCGCGCTCTCCTCGTGGACCAGCCCCAGGCACTCCAGCGCCTGACTCGCGCGGCGGGCGTCGACGTAGCCCTCCTCCGCGCGCTCCCTGGGATCGCTCGGATGGGGGTATTCCGGCCATGATGCCAGCGCTGAATCCGCGGGCGGCGGCAACGGTGAGCCGGAAGGAACGACCTTCCAGTCGAGGACGAAGCCGTCGCCCGCGGCGGGATTGACGCGGAAGACGCCGTTGAAGCCGCGGTAGAGCGGCTGGATCCGCGGATCTCCCGCCAGCCGCTCGGCGAGCCGCCGGGTCTCGTCCCCCAGGGGGATGACGATGAAGTCGCTGTCCAGGCTCGCGGCGGCCAGCGCCGGATCGGGCTCGGAGCCGTCGAAGAGGTCGCTCTGCAGCCGGTAGGGGCGCGGGTTGGGGACCGCCATGAAGACCGGATCGAGGACGTTGAGGAATTGGGCCCACGGCGCCGAGAACATGTAGACCGGCGTCGTCCGCCAGGGGGCCGCGACCTTCGCGCCGGGGGGGAGCGCCGAGGCGAGGGTCTGCCGGTCTTTCAGGCGGATCTCGCCGGGACCCGGATTCGTCCGGCTGGCGAACGTCGCCAGCTCGCGGGCCGCGCCGCGCAGGCTGACGAGGACGAACACGATCAGGGCGAGCGCCGCGGGGATCCGCCGGCCGGGAGCGAGCTCCACCCAGCGTCCGGGGAGCTTCCCGTGCCGGCGCAGCTCGAACAGCGCCCAGAGCGTGGCGAACGGGAAGAAATAGACCGAGAAGCGCGACATCATCACGTAGAGGCCGCCGAACACCACCGCGGCCACGCCGAAGACGTCGGCGGCGCGCGCCTCGCCCTCGTCGGCGGGCTGCGCCGGACTCGCCGACCGCCAGAGCAGGGCGATTCCGACGAACCAGCCGAGGTTCAGCAGGAGGACCGCGTCGGTGAGGTTGGGGCGCGTCTCCGTCCCCACGTCGAGGGCGCCGTGATGGGCCAGGAAATCGATGCTCTGGACCACCCAGACGTCGAGGTTCCTGGGGAACTGCGGATGGATCAGCAGACCGAGGCCGGCGCCGAGCACCGGGTAGAGCACCAGCCCCCACTCCCAGCGGCGGCGCGCCAGCCCGAGGAAGAGAAAGACGAGGCCGCAGAGGCCGACGAAGGCGTGGAAGGCCGTGTAGCTCAGGGTGTAGACCAGCGCCAGGACGCCGAGCCAACGGTAGCGCCCGCGCGCCATGGCCCAGAGGGCGGCCAGGAGGAGGGTCAGCGAGAGCAGCTCGGGGCGGAGCCGGACCAGGCGCCAGGAGAGCTCGTTCGAGGCCAGCACCAGGCCGAACGGCACCAGCAGACCCCAGCGGCCGACGGCGCGGCAGGCGAGCGCGCCGAGGCTGGTGAGCACCAGGGCGTCCAGCAGCGAGAGGGCGAGGCGGCCGCCGAAGAGCGGGTCCGGCATCGCGGCGAACGGCGCCAGGAGCAGGTGGAAGGCCAGCTCCTTGTCGCCGAACCCCTGGTGCATCAGGCTGAACCGCGCCCACGGCAGGTCGTGGAGCATCCCCTGCCGGAAGTAGGCGCGGGCGACCGTCAGGTGGTAGTAGGAGTCGGCGTCGTAGAGCAGCGGATGGCGGGAGTAGAAGAGGACGCAGAGCAGGAAGGTGACGACGAAGAGGGCGAGCACCGAAGCTCGCTCCACCGCAGCCCCCTCACGCCACCAGCTCCGCATGGGGCGCTATTCTAGCGGAGGCGGGAGGGCAAGGGGGAACAGGGACGAACAGGGACGAACAGGGACGAACAAAGACGAGCACGGACAGAAATCCCCCCGCTGTCCGTGTTCGTCCGTGCTAGTCCGCGCTCGTCCGTGTTCCAGCCTCTCGCCGGCGCGGCAGCGCCCCCGAGATCAGCCCCAGCGTCGCCGCCACCACCGCCGCCAGCGGACCCTCGTCGGCGAGGCCGCGGCCGGCGAGGCCGAAGGCGGTGCCGTGGTCGACCGAGGTGCGGAGGAAGGGGAGGCCGAGCGTCCAGTTGGTGGCGGCGCCGAAGGAGGCGGTCTTCACCGCGATCAGCCCCTGGTCGTGGTAGAGGGCGAGCACCCAGTCGAACTCGCCGCGGCTGGCGCGGGCGAACAGGGAGTCGGCGCTCTCGGGGCCGTGCACGTCGAGGCCGCGAGCGCGGGCGGCGGCGGCGGCGGGCACCAGGACCTCGCCGTCCTCGCTCCCCAGCAGGCCGTTCTCGCCGGCGTGCGGGTTCAGGCCGGCGAGGGCGATCTTGCCGCCGGCGTGGCGCCCCAGGCAGTCGAGCGCCTCGGCCAGCGCCTCGGAGGTGATCCCGTCCAGGGCCTCGCGCAGCGGCAGGTGCACGTTGAGCAGGGCCACCTGGAGGTCGGGGGCGAGGAAGGCCATCAGATAGTCGCGGCCGTAGCGCTCGAGGCCGCAGACCTCGGCGAGGTAGTCGGTGTGGCCCACGAAGCCGGGGAGGTGCTGGCGGGCGATCGACTCCTTGCTGACCGGCGCGGTCACCAGGGCGTCGGCGGCGCCGGAGCGGACCAGGGCGATGCCGGCGTCGAGGGCCGCCATGGCGCCGGCGGCGTCGGCCGGGCCGGAATGGCCGGGGGAGAGGGCGCGCGACGATCCGACGGGATCGAGCACGGGGATGCCGCCGGTGCCGTCCGCCGGCAGCTCGCCGCGCTTGGGAGCCGAGGCGAGCCAGTTCAGACGGTCCCAGGGGAAGGCGGGGAGGACCGGCCGGAGCGCTTCGAGCGCGGCGCGCTCGGCCACCAGCAGCGGCTGCCAGGGGGCGGGCTCGGGGTCGGTCGCGAGGAGCTTGAGGAGGATCTCGGGGCCGATGCCCGCGGGATCCCCCTGGGTGAGGACGAGGATGGGGCGCGCGTCGCTCAAAGCCGGGGCCCCCTCAACGGTCGGAGTCGCTCGCGTCGCGCTTGCCGGGGCCCCGGCGCACCTTGAGCTCCTCTTCCTTGAACATGTAGCGGATCACGTGCTTCTGGATCAGCAGGTTGGGGCCGGAGGTGCGGTTGAGCTTGATCGCCCCCTTGTCGTACCACTCGATCCAGCCGCGCAGCTCCTCGTCGTTGTCGAGGATGACCACCATCGGCGTCTTCGCCGCCATCTGCTTGAGAAAATAGAACTCCTCGGCGTTGGTCTGCTCGGGCGGCGACTGCTTGCGTCGCACGCTGCGCGCGGGGAGCTCCTTCTTGAGCTCGTTCATGTCCGGGCGTATCAGTTTACGGGTCGCCATTTTGGGATTCCATGGAGCGTCAAGCCTCAGGCCGTCGCGGGTGCCGCGGACCGGGTGTCCGGGTTCCCCTTCTTGTAGCCTTCGTCCTCATAGGCCAGGCAGCAGAGCAGGCGGCCGCACTGACCGGAGATCTTCGACGGATTGAGGCTCAGGTTCTGGCGCTTCGCCATCTGGATGGAGATCGGCCGGAAGTCCTTGAGCCAGGTCGAGCAGCAGAGGGTGCGGCCGCAGATGCCGATGCCGCCGACCAGGCCGGCCTCGTCGCGCGCCCCCACCTGCACCATCTTCACCCGCACCGAGAACCGGCTCGACAGGTCGCGCACCAGTTGCCGGAAATCCACCCGGCCCTCGGAGGTGAAGTAGAACGTCGCCTTCTTGCCGCTCAGCGCGAAATCGACCAGTGAGATCTTCATGTCGAGGTTGAGGGCGCGCGACTTTTCCTGGGCGAAGAGCTTGCCGCTGTGCTCGCTCTGGAGCTGGCGGTCGTAGGCGGCGAGATCGTTCTCGTCGGCCGGCCGCAGGACCGGCCGCGCGCTCGATTTCTGGCACGGCTTGAACACCGGCATCGGGGACTGCTCCACGTGGCCGAGCGTCGGACCCGCCTCGAGATCCACCACCACCCTCTCCCCCCGGGCATAGATCCGACCCCCCGTGCCGCAGAGCGTCAGGTTGGTCTCTTCACGAAAGCGCACGCCGACGAAGGTGTCTTCGACGGCCGTCGACATGCCTTTGAAACTGCAACCGCTGCATCCGGACATTGGACTCCCTGTTCCATCCCGCGTTAGCGACGTAAGAGCCTATGCAGGAAAAGTACCAAGCGCGAGGGTATCACGGTCCGGAAACGCCGCTGACGCTGGTCTCCAGCAGGCGCCGGCCGATGTCGTGGCGGTAGACCTTGCCCGGCCAGTCGACCTCGCCGGCGGCGGCGTAGGCCCGTTCGAGCGCGCCCCGGAGGTCGGGCGCCAGGGCGCAGACGGAGAGGACGCGGCCGCCGGCGCTCACCAGCTGATCGCCGTCGAGGGCCCCGTCCAGGGCGGTGCCGGCGTGGAAGATCTCCACCCCCTCGCCCGCCGCGGCGCGGTCGAGGCCACCGATCGGCTCGCCCTGGAGCGGCCGGCCGGGATAGCCGGGAGCCGCCAGAACGACACATGCGGCGACCTCGCGGCGGAACGACAGGCGCCGGGCGTCGAAATGGCCGGCCGCGCCGGCGGCGAGCAGCGGCAGGAGGTCGTCCTCCAGGCGCATCAGCAGCACCTGCGCTTCCGGATCGCCGAAGCGGGCGTTGAACTCGAGCACCCGCGGCCCCGCGGGCGAGAGCATCAGCCCGGCGTAGAGCACGCCGACGAACGGCCGCCCCTCGGATGCGAGGCCGGCGACGGCCGGCCGCATCACCGTCTCCACCACCTCGGCGGCGGTCTCGGCCGACAGCCCGCCCGACGGGCTGTGGGCGCCCATGCCGCCGGTGTTGGGGCCGGTGTCGCCGTCGCCGATCCGCTTGTAGTCGCGGGCGGTGGCGAGCGGCAGCACCCGCTCGCCGTCGCAGAGGGCCATGAACGAGACCTCGTCGCCCGGCAGGAACGCCTCGACCACCACGCGGTCGCCGCTGGCGCCGAAACGGCGCTCCTCGAAGAGGGTGCGGACGGCCTCGGCCAGCTCGGCCTCGTCGGCGGCGATCAGCACTCCCTTGCCGGCGGCCAGGCCGTCGGCCTTGAGCACCACCGGGAAACCGAAGCGTTTGGCCTCGGCGAGCGCGGCGCCGGCGTCGTGGACGACCGCGAACGGCGCCGTGGGGATGCCGTGGCGCTCCATGAACAGCTTGGAGAAGACCTTGCTCCCCTCGATCTCGGCGGCGCGCTGGCTGGGACCGAAGACGGGGAGGCCGCGGTTGGCGAGCTCGTCGGCGAGACCGAGGGTCAGCGGCAGCTCGGGGCCGACCACCGTCAGGTCGATCCTCATCTCGGTGGCGAAGTCGGCGATCCGCTGGACCTCCTCCACGGCCAGCGGCACGCGGTCCGCCAGGCGGGCGATGCCGGGATTGCCCGGGGCGCAGTAGAGCTCGGTGAGCAGCGGGCTCTGCCGCAGCTTCCAGCAGAGGGCGTGCTCGCGGGCGCCGTTGCCGACGACGAGAACTTTCATGGCGGCTGCCTCCGCGCGGCCGCGTCGAGGGCGGTGACCGCGATGACGTCGACGATATCCTCGCTGGAGCAGCCGCGCGACAGGTCGTTGAGCGGCGCCGCCAGCCCTTGCAGCAGCGGGCCGACCGCCCGCGCCCCTCCGAGCCGCTCGGTCAGCTTGTAGGAGATGTTGCCGGCGTCGAGATCGGGAAAGATCAGGACGTTCGCGTGGCCGGCGATCGGGCTCCCCGGCGCCTTGCGCTCGGCCACGGCGGGCACCAGGGCGGCGTCCGCCTGGAGCTCGCCGTCGACCTCGAAATCGACCCCCCGGCCGCGCAGGATCTCGAGCGCCGCCCGCACCTTGTCGACCCGTGGATGCCGCGCGCTCCCCTTGGTGGAGAAGGAGAGCAGGGCGACGCGCGGCGCCTCGCCGAGCAGCACCCGGCAGCTCGCCGCCGCCCCCTCGGCGATGTCGGCGAGCGCCCGCGGATCGGGATCGGGCACCACGGCGCAGTCGCTGAAGATCAGGCCTCGGCCGTCCGCCAGGGCCATCAG
>DATBAW010000263.1:0-6693 GCA_036271335.1 Thermoanaerobaculia bacterium | reverse complement strand
ACAGAATCCGCTCGACCGGCCCCATGTGGTGAGCACGATCTGATCGTTCTCCCGCGCCCGCACGAAGCAGAGCCCCCGCTGCCCCTCCAGCAGCTTGCAGAACCGCGGGCAGAGGTCGCACTGGACGCGGCCGTTGTCGAGCGCGTGCCAATATTTCGTAGGGACGTTGGTGCCGGTGATGGGTGCGTCTTTCATGCCTTCTGTAAAACAAAGGGCAGGAGGAGGGGATTCCCTGCCTGTCGGTCGGAATCACGACGTCCAGGGCGGTTGATGACCCGAAACGATGCCTCCGCTGCGGAGACGCCTCGGCGCCCCCGTGGCCTGCGCGGGGGCGTCGTAAAGCGCCTGAAGCGTCTCTACGGTACAGTGTCGAAACGGCCTAAGGGAGATGATGCCGGAGCGTTGCGAAACAAAATCTCCTCCGTAACCTCTCATCTCCGTTCCTGCTTCCAACGTACCGTAGAGACGCCCCAGACGATGTGCTCCGACCCTTCAAAGGCCTACAGCGTCGGGGCGTCTCCGCAGCGGCGATGACGCTCCCGGTCTCTCTCCCCTCCGGCGTCGCAGAGAACAGATGTGGATAAGAGGATGGGGCATGAGAGGGCGGGCTTCGCCCTTCAGCTCGAAACGATGGCCCTCTGATTCTTCGGCGTCACCCTCTGGCTCGCAGGGCTTGCCCACCAGTTCTCGCACCCTGCCCTCTGGTTTGGAGACATCGCACACTGGTGGGGCCTAACTCCGTTCCGGAGAGCGCTGTCGCCTCATCAGAGGGCGGTGTCCGCGAATCAGAGGGCGCTGTCCACAGAGGGTCGAGTCCGAGCTCAATGTAGGTGATGGAGGGCGGAGGCGCGGCTAGCCTTCCGCCCCCGTGATCGCCGTGCCCTGCACGAAGCATTGCCACTCCGACCAGTCCCACTGAGAGTCGATGAGCAGAGTATTCAACCCATCCCGGAGCCAAGAGTTGGCTTCAATCCGGCCGACAGCCTCGGCCAAGCGCTCTTCGAACCAATCCGCGTGATCCCTCTCCCTCGCCTCCTCGACAGCTGGAGCGAGCAGCGACCGGAACGTCTCCAGCGAGTTGGCGTTGGTCAGAATGACGACCTCAAGATCGGAACCCTTGGCGACGTTGTGAAGCACATGTACGAACCGCCGCGCCCCCGGATAGGTGTCCTCTGCGAGCCAGCCTGCTCCTCGATGGTCGACTGCGTACTTCTCGACGCTGCTCATCGGTCGCTCCTTTCCGGGTGGTCCAGGACCTCCCTTGATCGAGGCGCCTTAGGCGCCGAGCCCGTCGGGCGTCCGCAGTTATGTCGTAGGTGATATGGGCTTACCTGGACGACCGGACCCGCGGGGCCGGCGCCTTGAGGTTCACCTTCTCCACCACCTTGGTGGTGAGCGCCAACCAGGCCATCTTCTCCTGAACCGCGGTGAGCTTTCCCTCGCGCTTGGCCAATCGGATACTCAGGATGGCGTCCTCGATCTCGTCCGGGAGCCGACGGCGCTTCGAAAGGGAGCGGATGTTGAAGAGGACGATGAAGATGGCCATGAGCGGAATGGCAGTGATCCGGTCCGGGTCGATCGCCGCCTTCCAGCGGAGCAGCCAGGGGTGGAAGAACTGCATCGCGCCGTGAACCGCCAGCCCGGAGAAGACGCCGATGCTGGTGCCACGGGGGTTGTTGACGAAGAGGAGATCCCCGGCTCGATTGATGAGAAAGGTGGCGACGTCCATGGGCTTGTTCATGGCGTCGCTAGCCCCCTCAGTCCATCAGGGATCTCCACGCTCACCTTTCTGGTCTCCAGATCTTCTACGCCAAGGCCACCCGAGAAATCGTGCTTGTCCGCGTTGTCGAGGACGAAGTGCAAGACTTGGCGGGCCTCGTATTCATTCGTCCCGAAGAGCCCCAGGCGAATCCTGTACCGAAGGGCCAAATGGGCTGCGACAAGCACTCCCACGGCCGCCAAGGCGATAAAACCAAAGAGGGGCGAAACGTGTCGACCCCAGAGCTCTAGCGCAATTTCGTACCCTGGAACCGCACCAGCAATGAGAGCGATCGCAAGCGCGCGATCATCAGATCTCTGCTCCTTGAATCGCCTCAAAACATTTACCGGCTGGCCTGGGTTGGCCGCGACCTTTGACCTTCGGCGATACCTCAAAACCAAAGCCGTTAGACCGAACGCTGCCCCAAGGAGTGACACCGAATCCCGAACGATGGCCATTATGAACTCGCCGTCCCATAAAGGCTTAAGTTTCATATAGGTAAGGCCTGCAACGATCAGGCACTAACCCGCGAGAATTGCTACGCGTGAGATACCCCACCTCTTCTCGTTTTCATTCGACATTCATTAGCCTCCTCTAATAGCAGCTCAGGACGACGGCTACGCTTCTACAATTGTGCCCCCACTCCCCTCCTAAGCGTGAAGACACATCAGCGCCTTGCCTCTGCGGGCGGGGGAGAGTTGGCATCCGATCCGGACGTGCAGCAGAAACCAGGAGATCGTCTCCTGCTCAAAGGTGGCGCCCATACGATTCCGGACATTTCCCTTCTCGTCGGTCGTGGGCTTCCCAAGACGACGAAGTGCCAGGCGATTCGCGCGGACGTGTCGCAGACCAGGTGCCAGGCGATTCGTTTCGTCAGACAAGGCGGCCTCCTCGGACGTCTCTAGTTTATCAGCGGGTACGGAAATCACGGACGCGGCCCCAAAGAAATACATCGCCCGAGGGAACGGCCCCGCTACCGTTCCCTCGGGCCAGGCGCATCAATTTTCAAAGAGCTCGGGCCGTTTCTCTGGGAACCCCCGGATGGGGTCTAGGCGCCGGGTACGACGGCGGAGTCCTGCCATCCGGAGAAGTCCCTGGCCCTTCGCCGCCTGGAGGGTTCTGGAAGAGCCTCTAGACAAACGAGAAGATTGCGCATAGGAGCACAGTTGCTCGATATCTGTCAAACACTGTGCTTCCGAGATCTTGAGGGATCTCCTCCAGAATTGCGCGATACCAGGCGAGCAAGCGCAACGTTCCCCTCGATGGGAGCGGAAAGTTCCTTGAAAACTGAATGCGGTGCCAAGCGATTCGCGGAGTGGCGAACCGCGCGCGGGTCCTTAAGGGGACGATCGCCTGGCATTGCGGTATGAGAGGGAGTCCAGCCCGGCTCTTTTGCGGGTTCGCCCGGCTCGCGAGCTCATCCGCCTGCTGAGGCGGAAGAGCCGCCTGCCTGGGCGAGCCTTCAGCCCGTCGCGTCGGAAGGACCGGCCGCGTGGGCGAACCGTCCACCCACCTGGATGGACCGTCCGTTCACTTGGGAGAACCGTCCGCCGCGGTGGGCGGAGGGGATGCAATCCTGGGCGAATCGTCCGCCTCAGCAGGCCGAAGCTTCGTCCGCCGAGGCGAATCGGCCGCTGGAGCAGACGGAATGACTGTTGACCGGGGCGGACGAACTGGCGAACCGGGCGGAGAGCCGTTGCGGGCGCCCGCGGGTCGTCTCCGATGCGGAGGCCACGCTTCGGTATGCCGGGACCTGGGACGTAGCTTCGAGAAATCCTGATTAGAGCCGGCGGGACGCCGGCGGTCCCAGGAGAGACGCGACATCTCTCAAGGAATCGCGCTATCCTCAAACTATGCACAAACCTCCCCCCGATCCTGCCCTCTCGCCCTGCGTCCTGGTGGTCAAGACGCCGGTGGCCGCGCGGGAGAAGGTGGCGGACCGGCTGGCGAGCATGGGAAAGCGGCTGGCGGGGCAGGTGGAGGAGGCGGCGAGCGAGCAGGAGCGCACTCTGGAGGCGCTGCACAAGACTCTTCTGGGGATGGGCATCGCGCCCACCACGATCTCGGTGGACGCCATCGACGCCCTGGCGCGCCGGGTGCTCGCCAGCGCTCGTTTCGTGATCTCTGTGGGCGGCGACGGCACCCTGCTCGCCGCCGCGCACTGGGTGGGAGGCGCCAGGCTGCTCGGCGTCAATTCCGCGCCGAGGTCGAGCGTGGGCTATCTGACCTCCGCCCGGCGCGCAGGCCTGGCGCGAGATTTGACGCGGATCGCGAAGGGAACCTGGCAGCCGCAGCAGGTTTCGCGCCTCGAGGTGACGCTCGACGGACGGCCGCTGCCGCCGGCGCTCAACGACGTGCTCGTCGCCCACGAGCAGCCGGCGGCCACCAGCCGGTATCGCCTGCATCTCGGCAAGCTGGCGGAGGAGCACCGCAGCTCCGGGCTCTGGGTGGCGTCGGCGGCGGGATCGACGGCCGGGATCCGCTCGGCGGGCGGTCAGCCGATGCCGCTCGACGCGCGCCGCCTCCAGTTCCGCGCCCGCGAGCTCTACCGGCCGCGCGGCAGCGGCCCCGCCGTCCTCGAATCAGGTTTCGTGGAGGCCGGCGAGGAGCTGGCGGTCGAGTCGGCCATGGAATCCGGCTGGCTCTTTCTCGACGGCGCGCGCATGGCGGTGCGCTTTCCGTTCGGCTCCCGCGCCACCTTCCGGGTCGCCGAGCAACCGCTGCTCCTGTTCGCCGATCCCACGCGGTGGACGCCGGAATAGCCGTGGCTCAGTGCGGGCAGGAGCCGATCGGCGGACAGTGATCGGTGAGGCCGTCGCAGGTGACGCTGCGCGGACCCGCGTGGCAGCTGACGGTGCCCGAACATTCGATCGTCACGTCGCTGCCGCCGCAGATGCAGGTCACCGAGACCGAGCAGGCCGTGCGAGGGGTCGCCGCCGGAGTCAGGAAGGGAATGGCGGCTTTCGCTTCCATCAGCGAGAGCAGGGAGAGCAGGCCGGCCAGCACGAGGATCTTTCGCATGGTTTCTCCTTGGCGTTGAAAAGGATTCAGGGTCCTTTCCATTCTGCCGGTCCACCACGAAAAGGAATATCAGGATCTTGCGGTCTCGCCGTCTCGCGGATCGATCAGCGGGGTGATTCGCGCGCGCTTTCCCCCAGGCGGATCAGCCGATCGACCGGCGCGTAGCCGTCCGTCAGGACCGGGATGCGCGCGGTGTCGAGCGCGACCTCGCCGCGCCAGGTGGCGAGGGTCGCGAGCGGGGGATCGAAGCGGAGCGTCTTGTCGAGCTCGCCGCCGCGCTGGAGGAGGTCGGCGTTCGACAGCGTTTCGGACCCTTGCGTCGCCACCACCAGCGCGTTGAGGGCGTGGTGGACGCGGAAGAGGTAGACGGAGTCGAAGCGGTCGCGCACCGTGCGGTACATCGCCTGTGAGAACGGATCGGAGAGCCCCGCCGCCAGGTTGAGCGCGAAGGCGCCGCCGGGGTTCAGATGGCGCTTGACCTCGTCGAGGAACTGCGCGGTGGCGAGATGGAAGGGCACGCTCTGGCCGATGTAGGCGTCGCCGTAGATCAGATCCCACTTCTCGGTGGAGGCGTGAAGGAACTGGCGGCCGTCCGCGACCGTCACGCGCATCCGCGGCCCGGGCTGGAAGAAGAAGAAGCGCTTCGCCAGCTCGGGAACGGCGGGGTCGATGTCGACGAAGTGGACGTCGATCGCCGGATCGTGCTCCTGGAGATAGCGGCCGACCGTGCCGCCGCCGAGACCGATGATCAAGGCGCGCCGGATGTGGGGCTGGATCAGCAGGACGGCCGGAGCGGCGCGGTTGTAGGGCATGGTCGACTGGCGGTCGGAGACGCTCATGGCGGCTTGCGGGACGCGGTCGCTGCGCAGAGTGCGCACGCCGTCGCGCTCGTAGACCTGGAGCGTCTGGTAGGGCGTCACCCGCTCGTAGATGAGGTCCGGCGCGCCATGGTGGACGAGGGTGGCGGCGGGGAGCGCGCCGATCAGGAGCAGCACGGCCAGCGCCGCCGCCGGAGCCTCGGCGCGGAAGGAGCCCACGAAGGCCACGCAGGCGGTCAGGGCGGTCAGGGCGGCGAGCAGGCCGAGGATCTGCCGCAGCTCGAGGAACGGGATGAGCAGGAAGGTGCAGGCGAGCGTGCCGGCCAGGCTCCCGAGGGTGGAGAGGGCGAACAGGCGGCCGGCCGTGTGACCGAGCTGGCCGAGGTCGCGCGCGGCGATCCGCACCGCCCAGGGGGAGACGGTGGCGAGCAGCACGCTCGCCGGTCCGAAGAGGACGGCGGTGGCGAGCAGGGTGCCGGTCGGATTGCCTCCCGTGAGCCCGGCGAGCGCCGCGGCGAGCGGGGCGCCGAAGAGCAGCAGGAGCACTTCGCAGGCGGCCGCCAGCGCCACCATCCGCCCGAGCGCCGCCATCGACGGCTGGCGGTCGGCCAGCCGTCCGCCCCAGAGGTAGCCGAGCGACAGCGCCGCCAGAAAGACGCTGATGATCGATCCCCAGACGTAGACGCTGTTGCCGTAATGCGGCGCCAGCACGCGGCTCGACAGGATCTCGAGCGCCATCAGGACTCCGCCGCAGACGGCGACCACCCAGTAGAAACGCAGACGGGAAAACATCGAGGAGGGAGTATAGGCGAAGGCTAAGCTGGCGAAGGCTAAGCTGTGCGGCGGAGCCTCCGGGGCCTGCGACCTCATCCCCTATCCCCTTCTCCTAAAGGGAGAAGGGGGACGACTGCGATGCGTGGTCCCCCGTTGGGCCCTCCCTCTCCTTCAGGAGAGGGATCGAGGGTGAGGTCGCAGGCCTCGAACGTTCCACTTCGTGCTGGAACGGGTACAATCCCGCGCCGTGAACGTACCCATCCTCGATCTCGGCCGTGTCCGCCAGCGCATCGCCACCCAGCTCGACGAGCGGTGGAAGCG
>DATBAW010000262.1:0-13995 GCA_036271335.1 Thermoanaerobaculia bacterium | reverse complement strand
TGTAACCCTACTCCGAGCCAATTCCACCCACCTGACCCCTTTTGTCAGATAAGCACCTGCCGTTGACTTCCATTCGCACAGTCGCTATGCGGTAGTCGCCATGACATTGACGAGAATACAGCATCGCGGTAGTCTGCCTGTTAAGCTCAGTTAGCAGAACGAGATACCAGAGGAAGGTCGCCGCTTGCTATGAGCCCTCGGGCTCAAGAATCTGTCGTCTTGGCGGCACGGTTGGCGAGCGATTAGACGTTGAATCCGGGTTGGGCGCCACAACTAAATCGTTCGTCTTATCTGCCGCAGGAAAGGAGAAGCCCTTGTCCGAGCCGATCGCGGAAGTAACCCAAGTCGTCCAGGCATTTGCCGACTGCTGGAACAGGCACGACATCGACGGTTTTGCGCATCTATTCGCGCAGGACGCCGAGTTTGTCAACGTTGTCGGTCTATGGTGGAAAGGACGCGACGAAATCAGAGAGGCTCATCAGTTCATGCATGTAACGATGTTCAAGGAGAGCCGTCTCACCATCGAAGCCGTATCCGTTCGCTTCCCGGTCGAGGAGGTTGCCATTGCAAGGGCTCGGTGGCTTCTTGAGGGTCATGTTTCTCCTGAAGGTACGGCTCTTCCCCCTCGAGATGGCATTCTGCTCAATGTTCTGTCACGCGGCCCTGCGGGGTGGTTGATCATCGATTCGCAGAACACAGACATCCTCGAAGGTCACGTATCTCGCCCCCAGTGAACAAGGAAAGAATCTTGTGGGCCCAGCAGTGACGCCCAACCCCTCCATCGAGCGGACGCTCCACAGGCCGCTTCGCGCTCTTTGGCCCGCCGCTCATGTCGAACGTTGTTGTGTGCAGCGCGCTCCACTGAGCAATGGCAACCGGATAGTCAGGAGAACCTTCGATGGCAACAGTTTATAACGAGAAGAACGACGTCGATTCTGATCTACGGCTGGAGTTATATAAGAGTCTTCGATCTGAGGTTGTTGGCTACGTCGAAAAGGTGCCGGCTCTTTGGCTACAGAAATTTGCCTTGGTCGGAGCGGTAATAGCGTTTATAGTTGCCAATCGGGGCGAACTCTTGGGTTCTGGCAAACTTCTGATCGCTGCCATATTGGCAATCCCCGTCCTTGCGGTACTACTCGACGCAAAGATCGGAGAATATGGACTACACGCTCGCTCGATCTCAAGGTTCATTCATAGTAACTTCAGGGACTCGGTCGTAGCAGAGTGGGAGTCAACTCTGTGGGGGGATCAGGGTGATAGCGAGATCATTTCCATCGTGAGACTGCGAAGTCTGATGACGGCGGTCGTCACGGCGATCCCTACGATCATCCTCATTATTGTCGCAGGGCTGGCGGTTGACGAGGTGCGCGCGTCAGGGGCCCCTACCTTCACCTTCATCTCTATTGCTGCAGCCATAGCCTATACTTTAGGAGGCATCCTGACTTGGCGTGTGGTCTGGCCGAGCCGGCGGTCGCGCGAGAAGGCAGCGCACACTGGCGTTCGAGCGGACGTCTGACGCCGCCGCTCAACGCCGTCAGCGTTGGGCCTGCACGTCGCTCATGCTGTCTACGCAATAACCCTGGGAACAACCCTTCGAAGGACAAGAGCAGGAGAGAAGGCATAATCCTATGGTCGAGTTGGGACCTTTCTCAGTGATCTACGAGGCCAACTCCTGCAGGACCTCAGGATGAAGTCTGGCGACTTTGATGAGCGTTTTCGCCGCGCCCGATGGCTCTCGCCTCCCTTGTTCCCAGTCCTGCAGCGTACGAACGGATACACCCAGCAGAGCAGCAAACGATGCTTGCGAGAGCCCCGACGTCAGCCGAGCCTCGATAATGTTGGACACTTCAGGGGTATGCACGCGGCCGCGCAAGCCAGCCTTCATTTCCCGCACTGATTGCAGGAGTTGCGCGCCCAACTCTTCGCCGGACTCGGCAAGCTGAAGTTTTTTTGCACCCTTAGCCATTTTCAATTTCCTCCTTGATCTGGCGTAGGACGTGAGCTGGGATATTCGCGGCCTCGGATTTTGCGTAGAGAACGAGAAGCCAGATTTCACCAGCGAAGAGTCGGTTGAAGTAGACGACCCGAACTCCGCCTCGCTTGCCACGTCCAGCCAGGCTCCAGCGCATTTTGCGTACGCCACCAGAACCCGGGACGACATCGCCGGCCTCTGGGTGGCCGGCAATAAAGGAAATGAACGAGCTACGCTCCTCCTCGGTCCAATAGTCGTCGGCGAGCCGCTGAAAGAGAGGCGTTTCGACGACGGTATACACGAGGACCATCATACGGCTTTGCCGTATCGTCGTCAACGCATCGTCTGCCGCCGACCTCAGGGGTATGGTATCTCCCTTGCGGGTATCTCTCTTGCAGAACACTATGGCGGTCTTCGACAACGGGAGGAGCACACCATGGCACGAAGCAACCAGAAGGCGAATACCCAGACGTTGGACGAGCAACCGCAGGTGCAAGCCCAGCCGAAACCGCCGTATCCCAAGCAGAAGCTGGAGAAGCCGGGGATCGAGGCGGAGATGGAGCTGAAGCCGCGGTGGCGGGCGCCGCGGTACAAGGCGGCCGGCAAGCTGGAGGGGAAGGTGGCGCTGGTGACCGGCGGCGACAGCGGCATCGGCCGGGCGGTCGCTTATCTCTACGCCCGCGAAGGGGCGGACGTGGCGATCGTCCACTTGCCCGAGGAGCAGCAGGACGCGGACGAGATCCGCCAGGCCATCGAGGGCGAGGGGCGGCGGTGTTTATCCATCCCCGGCGACCTGACCGATTCGAGCTTCTGCCGCGAGGCCGTCGAGCAGACGGCGCGCGAGTTGGGCCGCCTGGACGTGCTGGTCTCCAACGCCGCCCGGCAGAACCGGAAGGCGAGCCTCGACGAGGTCACCGAGGAAGAGTGGCGCCTCACCTTCCGCACCAACGTCGATCCCCTGTTCCTGCTCGCCAAGGCGGCCGTGCCGCACATGCCGCCGGGCAGCGCGATCGTGGTCACCAGCTCGGAGACGGGCGTGATGGGCAACAAGGAGCTGCTCGACTATTCGGCGACCAAGGGCGCTATCAATGCCTTTATCAAATCGCTGGCGCAGCAGCTGATCGAAAAGGGGATCCGCGTCAACGCGGTCGCCCCCGGACCGGTCTGGTCGCCGCTGAATCCGGCCGATCAGGGCCTGAGCCCGGAGAAGGTGGCGGAGTTCGGCAAGAAGCAGCCGATGGCGCGCGCCGCCCAGCCGGAGGAGATCGCTCCGGCGTACGTCTTCCTGGCGAGCGATGCCGACTCGTCCTACATCACCGGCATCGTGCTCCAGCAGATGGGAGGAACGACGACCGGCGGCTGATCCATTCCACGGTATAGTCGGACCGACGCCAGGTCGCGCTCATTTACACCGAGGGATCATTTCATGCCGAAATCACCGCAAGAGATGAAGGCCGCCATGATCGAAGGCCTTCAAGAGAAGACCGGCAGGCCTCTCGAAGACTGGTTGCAGCTCTTGAAGTCCGCCGGCTTGAGCAAACACAAGGAGATGATGGGTTTGCTCAAGACCGAGCACGGCCTCTCGCACGGCTACGCGAACATGATCGCGCTGCAAGCGCTTGGATCGGATAGCCAGACGAGCACGGAGACCGATGATCTCGTCGACGCTCAGTACGGAGGCGCCAAGTCGGCTCTGCGACCCAGCTACGACGCCGTGATCGCGGCCGTCAAGAAATTCGGCTCGGACGTCGAAGTCTCGCCGAAGAAAGCGTATGTGAGCCTGCGCCGGAGCAAGCAGTTCGCGATCGTTCAACCTTCGACCAGCACGAGGGTGGACATCGGCCTGGTCCTGCCGGGTGTGGCTCCAGCAGAGAGGCTTGAGGCGGCCGGCAGCTTCAACGCCATGATGAGCCACCGGATTCGCATCGGGACGCCCGCCGACGTGGACAAGGAAGTCGTTGCGTGGCTGAAGCAGGCCTATGAACAGGCCTGAATAACCGAGCAGGCCTGAATAACGGTTTCGATCCAGGAGGAGAATCGCTCATGTTTTTCGTATCAGGAATCACCGGTCAGGTCGGTGGCGCGACCGCGCGGCATCTGCTGGAAGCGGGAAAGACGGTGCGCGCGCTGGTCCGCGACCCACAGAAAGCCTCGGAGTGGGCGCGGAAGGGCGTCGACGTTCGCCAGGGAGACTTCAACGACGCCACCGCCGTCGCCGGGGCCCTGGAAGGAGTCGAGGGCGCCTTTCTGATGCTGCCTCCAACTCTGGCTCCCGCGCCGGGCTTCCCGGAGTCGAAGGCCATCATCGCCAGCTTCCGCGAGGCTCTGCGCCAAGCGCCTCCGCCGCGGCTGGCGGTGCTCTCCTCGGTCGGATCGGAGAAGAGCAGCGGCCTCGGGCTCATCACCTCGACCCACCTGCTGGAAGAGGCGCTGGGCGACCTCCCTTTTCCGATCGCTTGTATCCGGGCCGGCTCGTTCCTGGAGAATTATGCGTTCAGTCTCGGCGCGGCAGCCGCCACCGGCTGGTTCGACACCTATCTGACGCCGACGGACCGGCCCGTGCCGATGATCGCCACGGCGGACATCGGCAGGGAGATCGCCCGGCTGCTAACCGGCGGCTGGAGCGGCAAGAAGGTCGTGGAGCTCGGCTCCCGGACCAGTGCGGACGACGTTGCCCGCGCCATGAGCGAAGTGCTCGGCCGCCCGGTCCAGGCGCGGCCGATTCCCCGCGAGCAGTGGGCGGCCAGCCTGGAAGCTCAAGGCATGGCGCCCGGCACCACCGGTCTCTTCGAGGAGATGGAGGACGCGCTCAACTCGGGCTGGATCGACTTTGGAGTGCCCGGCACCGAGCCCGTCGCCGCCACGATCACTCCCGCCCAGGTCTTCGCGCAGGCGAGAAAAGGGTGAGGCGAAGCTTCAGGGCCGACCGGCGGGCTCCGAGTCGTACCAGAACCCGGCCTCCTCGCGGGCGTAGGTGAATGACCCTCTACCGGGACTTTCAACGAGGATGAGCTCGCCGGGGCTCTGCCGGAAGGTGAACGTTTCCTGATCGCCGGGCGTGCTCAGCGTGAGGCGGTCCGCTTTCACTTTGTAGCACCCGGAGGAGCGCCTGAGGACGATCCGGAGCGAGTTCCGCCCGTCCCGCGTATACCGTTCATAGATGTGGTCGGCGAAAGTGCCCGTGGGAAGACCGCCGGGGTGCCAGATGCCGACGATCGGTGGGGCGCCCGCCTCGGCCTTGCCGACGCGTTCCTTCTCGGACGTTTCGCTGCCGTTCGTCGTCTCGATCAGACGATCGCCGTCGACGCGGAACTTGAGCTCCGTCGGCGGGCCGGAGTCCTGCGGGAACGTCTGAGTGGAGATCAGGCGGTCGCCGGAGATCTCGTAGTGGAAGTCGACCATGACGGTCATGGCATCGACGAAGGTGCCGTCCAGCGAAAATTGAAAGGTGTGCCCGATTCCTCCCTTCGAGACCTGGCGAGACTCCCAGACGCCGACCAGAGCCTGGGATCCGAAGGGCGCGCAGACGGGAGCTTTCGCCCAAAGGGCTCTTGCCGGGATCGTGGCGAATAGCAGGGCCGGGATCAGGAAACGCGTCAGCAGGTTCAAGGGGCTGGCCGTGGATTTCATCCGTCCTCCTCCTGGCGGGAGCAGAAGAGCGAAAGGTGTGCCATTTCCGGAAACCTCCGGGTTCATTGCGTAGAATCAGTGGTTTGTGGGATGGCTTGAATCCTCCGCCGACGGCGAGGTCAGCTCTGGCTTTGACGCTGGATGTCCGTGGCTGTACATTCCTTGTACATGGGAATGCTGAGCGACAGCGAACGGGATTTCGTCACGGCGGTCGCGCACCTCGCCTACGTCAACCCTTTCGTGCCGGAGCGGATCGACTGGGAGCGGCGGGCGTTGGGTGGGGAGCACGTCGCCTTCGACTCCGTCTGGCATTCGCGGGACGACCCCGCGGGGGAGAACCCGAACGAGGCGCGGATCGTGGAGCGCTCGGCCCGTCTGGTCGAGGAGATGCGCGAGCGGCTCGTCCGGGGAGCCCGGGCCACGGCGGAGGAGATCGGGCTCTATCAGGACGTCGCCCTTCATCTCCTTTATTATCGCTACCAGGCGCGGTTCCACGCCGCTCTGGCCCCGTCGGGCCGCCGCGCCGATTTCGGTTTCTACAGCGAGTTCGCCGCCGATTGCGATCACGTTTTCACCGCCGGCCGGCGGCGGTCGCCGCTCGATCCGGCGCATCTTTTCGCCTGCTGCTTTCAGGTCCGCCGTGCTTTCCAATCCACCTTCCATTCGATCGTCGGCGGCTCGCGGCCGGTGGCGCGGTTGCGGGCCCAGGTCTGGGAATCGATCTTCACTCACGACCTGCGCCGGTACCAGCGCATCCTGTACCGCCGGATGGGCGACCTGCCGACCCTCGTCACCGGTCCTTCGGGAAGCGGCAAGGAGCTGGTGGCGCGCGCCATCGCGATGTCGCGCTACATCCCTTTCGATCCCGAAACCCGCGCCTTCGCCGAGCGCCCGGAGGAATCTTTCTTTCCCCTCAACCTGTCGGCGCTGTCGCCGACGTTGATCGAATCCGAGCTCTTCGGCCATCGCCGCGGCGCCTTCACCGGCGCCGTTGGGGATCGCACCGGTCATCTCGAGGCCTGTCCGCCGCTGGGCACGGTCTTCCTCGACGAGATCGGCGAGGTGGACGGCGCCATTCAGGTCAAGCTCCTGCGGGTCCTCGAAACGCGCGTCTTCCAGCGCCTCGGCGACACCCGCGAGCGGCGCTTCCGGGGCAAGGTGGTGGCGGCGACCAATCGCGATCTGGGGCGCGAGATGAGCGCCGGCCGCTTTCGGGAGGATCTCTATTACCGGCTGTGCGCCGATCGGATCGAAACGCCGTCGCTCGCCGAGCGGAGCCACGACTCGCCGCGGGAGATCTCCGACCTCGTCCTGTTCCTGGCGGAGCGGCAGGTGGGGGAGGAGCTGGGGCCCGAGCTCGCGCGGGAGGTCGTCGAATGGATCCAGCGCCGGCTCGGCCGCGAGTACCCATGGCCGGGCAACGTCCGCGAGCTCGCGCAATGCGTGAGCAACATCCTGATCCGCCGCGAGTACGTACCCCAAGGGCGGCCGGCGGCCACGGACCCCCGGCGGGAAGTCGCGGAAGAGATCCTGTCCGCCAGGCTCTCCGCCGACGAGGTGCTCGGCCGCTACTGCACGCTGGTCTTCGCCGAGACCGGGAGCTACCAGGAATCCGCCCGCCGCCTCGGTCTCGACCGCCGCACCGTCAAGGCGCGGGTCGATCCGGCGCTGCTCGCGAGGCTGGCCGAGCGTTGAAGTGGTACCCTCAGCTCTGATCATCAACTCTGATAAAAGCGGAGACCTACTGGAGAGCCGATGTCCGAGGAAATCAAGGCCGGTGCCGTCCTGTTCGTCAAAGACCTGCCGCGCGTCGCGAGGTTCTATCAGGAGCTCGTGCCGATGACCGTCGTGCTCACCGAAAGCGACCTGATCATTCTGGAATCCGGAAGCTTTCAGCTGGTCGTGCATCCGATCCCCAAACGGATCGCCAAATCGATCACGATCACCTCGCCACCCACGCGGCGTGAGGATGTGGCGATCAAGCTGATCTTTCCCGTCACCAGCTTAGCTGAAGCCCGGGCCAGAGCGCGGTCTCTCGGCGTCGAGCTCAATCCGCCCGACAAGGAATTCGAAGCGCGCGGCTTCCGCGCCTGCGACGGTCACGATCCGGAAGGCAACGTCCTACAGTTGCGCGAGATCGCCGGCCGATCGGAGCGGTGAAGGAGGATTGGAAGGAAAGCGGCCGTAAAGTCCGGCCGCCTTCCTGAAGCTTACCGGGTGGCCACGCAACTCACGACGATGGAGAAGATGGTGGTGATCGTTTCGAAGGAGCCGCCTCTCATCGCGGTGAGTTGGTCGTTGTCGAGCTGGCGGAGCGTCTCGCGGGACAATTGCAGCGGCTGAATCTGGGTCTTTCGTTTCATGGCGTCCTCATCTTCCAGGGAGTCGGACGTGCCGAGACTCCGGCACGTCCGAACGGAGGAACGCTCCCGCCGAGGACTTCCCCTCACTCCGCGGACTGTTTAAAGATTCCCGACGTAGCAGAGGCAGTTCGGAGCCGTGGTACCCGAGCAGGTGGTCTCGTCGGGGCTCTGGCAGGAACCCCGCTTGTTGCTCACGAAGCACGTCGTGTTGACCGTTTGATTTTTGCACGGGTTCTGGCTGCAGGCGCCGCAGATCGTGGACGCGAAAATCGCGTTCGGGAGCAGCCCCGGAAGATTGAGCGTGGAAGCGTTGGCGGCGCAGGCGGGCGAGGCCACCAGGGCCAAGGACGGAGCAGGCGCCACCGCCGGGAGCGAAGCGGGTTCGGTCGCGGCACCCGCGAGGGCGGACGAGGCCAACAGGACGACGAAGATCAGCAGCATGAGGCGAGTCTTCATTCAGGTCTCCTTCGGGTAAAGAAAAATCATGAAGCGGATCGGGCAGGAGAAGGGGGTGGACGAGCGCACCGCGCATCCGGTTCTCCTTCACTGAATAAGGTACTGGAGCGGACCCGAACGGGACAACGGCGAGCTACCGCACCCACGGGCGCAGCACTCGATAGACCGGGATCGCCGTGATCCCCTCGCGCTGGATCGAGAGCAGGCGCCGCTTGGACAGCAGGCGCAGCGCCTCCTGTACCGAGCGCTTCGACAGGCCTGTCCCCGTGGAGATGTCCAGCAGGCTCACCTGGGCGGTGTCTTCGCCTTTGCCATGGGTCTGGTTCCAGAGAAACAGATAGACGAGGAAGGCCGAGGGCTGGCGGTCGTGCCCGACCAGATCGGCCATGAGCGTGTCCAGCACGTAGGAGTCCACCTGCACGGTCGTCATTGTTTTCTCCTATGGCATTGGCTGCCATAGTAGCCTTGACACGCCTTGTGCCGCAAGCGTTTGGCCGCCATGATGAGCCGGTCACGAGGCGCGAGGCCACGGACGTTTCGGAGGAGAAGCCCATGATCAAGGCCATGAAGTTCGTCGCCGTTCCGACCCGCGATCAGCAGCGGGCCCTGGAGTTCTACACGGAGAAGCTGGGATTCCGGGTGATTACGGACCAGCCGTTCGACGACGCGCAGCGCTGGATCGAGCTGGGCGTCGGGCGCTCGGGGACCGGCATCACGCTGTTCACGCCGCCCGGGCAGGAAAGCCGGATCGGATCGTTCACGGGAATCTCGTTCGTGGCGGACGACGTGAAGGCGACCTGGCGCGAGCTGTCGGCGAAGGGAGTGGTGTTCATCAAGGAGCCGGTGGAGGCCGATTGGGGAACCTCCGCCATCTTCGCCGATCCGGATGGAAACCAATTCGTGCTGGGATCGGGATAGGCCGGCCGCCCGCGCGGCCGGCCTGTTCTTTCTACGGTCAGAAGCGGATCGCCACTCCCGCGGCGTACTGGCCGCCGGAGAGGTCGAGGAGGTTGTTGTCCGCGAAACCGCTGTCGAGGTGGGCCTGGGCGACCGTGTAGCGGCCGTCCAGCGTGATCGCGACGTGAGAGGTCACCGGGATCTCCAATCCGGCCAGGGCGTAGTAGCCGAAGGTGATGAATGAGGACTTCGTGCTGTCCGTGTAATCGGTATCGGTGGTGCAAGTCTGGCCATCGTCATCGTCGTCGCCCTCGCAATCGGTCGTGGTGGTCGAGCTGCGAAAGGAATTCACGCTCCCGCCGTAGACTCCCGCGCCGGCGCCCAGATAAGGGATCACCGGATGGTCCACGCCGAACGGATACAACAGATAGCCGGCGGTGAGATACCAGGTGTCGACGTTCAGATGGTGCTCGAGGGGATCGCCGTTCTCGTCGAGCACGTCGCGCGCCGGCTCCCTGACCGAAGCTGCGTTGTAGCCGACCGTGGCCATCAGGGCGTTATGGGAATCGATGTGATGGACGACGTCGACGCCCAAGGCGAAGCCGGTGAGCCGGCCGGGGCCGGCGTCGAAATTCTGGAAGTTGTCGTCCCAGAAGTTGCTGTGCGCATCGGGCGTCCACAGACCGAGCCACAGGCGGGCCTCGTTGAATTCTTGCGGAGCCAGGGGGAGCATCCGCGATTTCGGCTCCTGCGCATCCTGCGCGAAGGTTGCGGTCGCCGTCCCGAAGAGGGTCAGGGCCAGCAGCAGGCTCGGCATCAGGAAAAATATGGACCGTTTCATTTGAGTCTCCTTTTCGATCGGCCTCGTGGGCCTGAAAAGAAGCGTATGGGGAGCGGGCGGCGCGCGAAAGAGCATGATCATGCGTCTCTTTCCAATCGGGTTTGAATCCGTTTTCAGAGACGGTGGCGTCCTGTACCGAGGGCGTGCGATTCTACCCTTCGGCAGCGTTTCGCTGCGCGGACGCCCGATCCGGCGGCTGGCGTCCTCTTTGCTATAGTCGAGTGATGCGTCCAAGTGGATGCGATGCACTCAAAGATTCTGGAGGATGGCCATGCGCCGGTTGACGATACAATTTGTTTCAGGGTTAGGGTTGATAACGGGATTGATGCTCGGACACAGCGCGATCGGCGCGCAGGAACCCGCGGCATCGATCCCCGCGGCGGAATTCGGGGCCTCGATCGACGTCCGCTCCGTGAATGTCGAAGTGGTGGTCACCGATCGCAGCGGGAAGCGGGTCCAGGGGCTCACGGCGGCCGACTTCCGTCTGAAGGTGGACGGCCGCCAGGTGCCGATCGATGGATTCACCGCGGTCGTGAACGGGCAGGCGGCGAGCCCCGACGCGGAGCCCGCGCCGTCGCCTGAGACCGCCCGTTCCGCCGGGACCGAAACCTCGGCGCCCGCGCAGGCCGCCACCAGCGCGGTGGGGACCAGTTATCTCGTCTTCGTCGACGACACTTTCGCGATCGGTGCCGATCGGGAGCTGATGTTGAAGCGGCTGCAGGAGGACCTGCCGGTCGGGCCCGCGGACAGCATGGCGATCGTCGCTTTCGACGGCCGCAAGCTCGACCTGCTGAAGGACTGGACGGGGGACCGCGAGGCGCTGCTCCAGACCCTGCGGGAGACCCGGAACCGAAAATCATATGGCATCAACCGCCTCGTGCAGCGAGCGCGCGCCGGCGACGGCGACGAGCTGGGAGTTGGCGAATCTGAGGATCTCCTGCTCTCGACGCAGAGCGCGGCGCAGGCGGCCGCGGGAGCGATGCGCGGGATGTCTCTGCCGCCGGGGCGCAAGGTCCTCCTGCTGATCTCTGGCGGCTGGGCGTCGCTGCCGCAACGTCCTCTGCTCGATTTTCCGGAAACCTCGGAGGTTGCCGGGTTCTCGAAGCTGCCGAGCGCCGCGAATCTCGCCAGCCCGGCACAATGGTTCGAACCGGTCACGGGAACGGCCAATCTGCTGGGTTATACGATCTATCCTGTCCTGTTGCCGCAGCACCGGGTGGCCGCGTCTGGGGATGACGTCCTGGCGGCCGCGCCGACGGCGATCGGGGATCTGGGTTTCATTTCCACGCCCAGGGAACGGAATGTCAATGCCACCATGGGGTACATCGCGGACGAGACCGGCGGGAGAGTGCTGTTCAATACGCTGCGGACCAGCGTCTTCACGCGCATCCAGGAAGATACCCGTTCCTATTATGAATTGGGTTTCAGCCCCGAATGGCACGCCGACGGCGGAAACCACCGGATCACCGTGGACGTGCTGCGTCCAGGGCTCGAGGCGCGCAATCGCAGCAGCTTCGCGGACCTTTCGAAAGCGGAGACGGCGGGTCTCAGGCGCGACAGCCTCCTCCTGTTCGGCATCACCCCGCAGGCGGTGATCATGCAGGCGGAGGCTGGAACGCCGAAACGGGCGGGGATCGGCCTGATCGAGGTGCCGGTCACGCTGGTCATCCCGGTCAAGGTGCTGAAGCCACGGGCGGCCGAGGGAGGCTACGTGCTGCGCGGCAGGCTCTCGGTGAATATCGTGGATCAAGGGGGCGGAACGACGCAGATGCGTGATTTGCCGGTAATGTTGAAGCTGCCGGTCGCCCCCCGCGAGGAGGATTTCGCCCGCTACCACACCAAGCTCAAGCTGCGGCGGGTCGAACAGACTCTGACCTTCGCCCTTCTGGACGAGGAGGGAGACGGAGAGGGGAGGGCCAGGCTCGATCTCAAGCCTTGAGAAGGGCAGAAGTCCGGGATTTGCATTATCCGATGGGCGCCGATCTTGGGCTCGGCAGCGATGATAAGGAGATCCATCGATGAGCGAAGACCGGAACGACTTCGAACCGTTCATGAAGCGGCGTGAGGAGGCGGCGGGAGCCTGCAAGGCCCAGGGTTTCAGGATGGCATCCGCCGTCGACGAAACAGGTTCCTCATGATCGTCCTCGAAACCGAAAGGCTTCTTTTCCGCGCCCACACGCTGGACGATCTCGAATCGTTCTGTGATCTGGAAGCCGATCCGCAGGTGCGCCGGTTCGTGGGGAACCATCCGCGGCCGCGCGGGCGCGCGGAGGAGAAATTCAACAATTCATTTCTGAAGCCGCCCGCCGCGGACCGCCTGGGACTGTGGGCCACGATCTACAAACCGGACGATCGCTATATCGGATATTGCGGCGTCTATCCTCATTTCGGCGTGGACGGCCCGATTCCAGGCGAGGGGGCGCTCGGCTACACGCTCGCTCGCGCCTACTGGCGCAAGGGCCTGGCCTCGGAGGCCGCCCGCGGCTTTGTGCGCTTCGGATTCGACGAGCTCCATCTGGGCCGCATCGTGGCCATGGTCGAGGTCGGCAACGGCGCCTCGGTCCGCGTGCTGGAGAAGCTGGGATTCAGACTGTGGCTGCTCGAGACGGTCGGCCGCCGGTCTTTCTATCATTTCGAGCTGCGGCCGGACGCCTCTTCCTCTCCATCGTCGTCGTCCTCCTCCACGGGACGCTTGAAGTAGCGGCCGGGCGTGGTGCCGAGGGCGCGCCGGAAGGCCGCGACGAAGGCGCTCGTGCTCTCGTAGCCGACGGCGTTGGCGGCGCCGCCGACCGATTCCCCTTCGGCGAGCAGCTGCAGCGCGCGGAGGAGCCGCGCCCGTTGCCGCCAGACGCCGAAGGGGAGGCCGGTCTCGGCGCGAAACAGGCGCTCCAGCGTCCGCGGGCTGGCCGCGGCGGCGCGGGCCACCTCGTCCAGCGTGTGCCGCGCCGCGGGCTCGGCACGGATCCACGCCGCGGCCCGCGCGCCGCGCGGGTCGCGGGGCATCGGGAGGTCGAGCGGCGTCAACGGCAGGATGGTGATCTCGTCGAGCAGGACGTCGAGGAGATGGCGCTCGGCGGCGACCTGCCGGTCGAGCGTCCGCAGGCGCATGGTGCGGCGCAGGACCTCGCGGAGGAGCGGCGAGATCTCGACGATCCGGCACGCGTCCGGCAGGCCGCCGGGGAACGACGGGCTCACCAGCGATGGCGACAGATACACGGCCCGGATGGCGATGCCGCCGGCCACCTCCACGCTATGCCGCACGCCGGCCGGCATCCAGACCGCCTGATGAGCGGGCACCACCCAGAGCCCGGCGTCGGTGTGCGCCGTCAGCATGCCGCGGGCGGCGAAGAGGAGATGCCCCCATTCGCCGGCGCGGTCGCGCCAGGTGTAGGCCGCCGCCCAGGCGACCGACATCGTCCGCACCTGCGGTCCGTCCTCTTGGCGCGATCTCGACATCCGGTGTCAGTATAGGGGTAACGCGTACCGCCGAAGAGGCCTATCGTAGGGCCGTTCTCTCGACCTCGTTCAACCGAAAGGAGACGTCCCGGATGCCGGACCGCCCGCTCAACCAGCTCGCCCACTTCGCGATCAACGCCGACGACATCAACCGCGCGCGCCAGTTCTATGAAAAGGTCTTCGGCTGGCGTTTCGAGGCCTGGGGACCGCCCGGCTTCTTTCAGATCGCCACCCGCGACGGGCACGAGCCCGGCCTGCTCGGAGCCCTCCAGAAGCGCCGCGAGCTGGTCCCCGGCGAGCGCACGAACGGTTTCGAATGCACCGTCGCGGTGGCGGACGTGGACGCCGTCGCCGCCGCCGTGGTAGCCGGAGGCGGCACC